>CALHCP010000145.1 GCA_937936705.1 uncultured cyanobacterium
GCCAATTAAGTTTAATCCTGATTCAGTACGAATTGCATCTGCACCATTCCCACCCGTCCCTGTGTAGGTGATGTTGCCAGCAGTGCTCGCCACTTGCGCACCATTTTGCTGAAAAATGCCGTAGTTGTTGGAGCCAGTATCTCCCCCCACACCCGTAAGCTTGATATTGCCACCATTGGTTTGCAAGGTACTCCCATTCAGTTCAATGCCGACAAAATTTCCTGTGGTAGTTCCGGCAGTATTAGCGTTGAAAACAATCGCATCAAATCCCGTAGTCGCGCTGATATTTTCTATCTTTGCCCCCGACTGCATCAGGATATTCCGGTCGGCATTGAGGGTTAAGGTTTTGGACGTACTCCAGGTGATATTCACATCCCCGGTGATCGTAATCGTGCCCAACCCACCCGTACCGTTAGTTTGAATCGTCAAGTTACTACCAGCCAAAAACGCAGCAATATCATCATCTAATAGCTGATTACCGGAATCGGTGGCGTTCTCAGGGTCGGTAATGGTACTCGGACTGGCTGTGCCAGAAATGGTAATGTCATTGGGGTCAAGGAGTAATGTCCCCGCCACCCCCGCCGGAGCATTTAAGTTAATCCGACCTGACCAACCCGGCACCAGATTTAAGACCTCTTTCCCCGATATTTCCGCAAACCCACCATTACCCGCTAATTCACCCCCCTGGGCACTGAGCATCCCCTCAAACTTGGTTGTTCCGTCCGCCCAGACAATAATCCTGCCCCCATCCCCAGTCCGCACCGCATCCGCCCGCAAGATCGAACCGCTATTTACCCAAGTATTCAAAGCGTTGGGTTGCGTCCCGCGCCCTTGAAACTCACCCCCAACCAAAATCTCCCCGCCGCCCGTCCAGCCGGAAGCATTGATTTCCGCATTCACCAAACTGATATTCGTCCCCCAAATACCCACCTGCCCCCCGGTGGCACTCGCACTCGAGGCGTCTAACAAACCGGAAACCAGGGCACTCCCACTCGCCATCGGTACCGTCACCCCCGCCAACGTCACCGTGCCATTGGGGTTGGCCGTCACCGTCGTCACGCCCCCGCCGGTGAGCAATTCCGGCAGGCGGGTAATCGGGATATTCCCCGCCGCATCCGCCAAACTCGCCGCCTGTTGGGGATTAAACTCTAAGCTCAATATCTGCCCCGTCTGGGACAACCGCACCAGATTTTCCCCCGGCACAGCGGCAATGGTGATTTGGTTCCCGGCCACCTTGCCCGTGTTGATTACCTGCCCCGCCACCAAACTCACGCTGGTCGCCGTCAAATTCCCCTCATTCACAATCGCCGCCGGGTCTTTGCGGTCAAAGGCAAACCCAATCGGCTCGCCCGCTAAATTGGCAAAATTATTCTCTCCATAGGCGTTAAAACTACCGCCGGGGAATAAAATCCGGTCGGCAGTGGTAGCCGTAAACGCCGCCGGCACATTCAACGACGCATGGGGGCCAAAGACAATCCCCGACGGGTTCATCAAAAAGAGATTGCTCCGCCCACCCAACACCTGAATCAAGCCGTTGATGTAGGAGGCCGAGCCGCCGTTCACCCGCGCCAAGATATTGGCAATCGCCGGATTGCTGAAAAAGTTGGCAATCTGCCCCTGATTGAGACCAAATTGGGCAAAACTGTGGAACAAATTTCGCCCCGCCTGCGTCCCCCCGGTAATATTGAAGGTGCTGCCATCGCGGTTCACCTGGGTTCCCAGCCCGTTCGGGGTAATCTGGGCAGAGGCAGGCGCCGCCCCCAGGCTCATGATGATAACCAGAATTAAGGAAATACGGCGAGTCAGCTTCCGACCGGCCTTGAGGAACAGACGCAGTGTGGGAAACATAGTTATTGGTTAACCTTAAGGAGAGGTAAATTTGACCAGTATGGAAATCTAATGCCTAATCTAATCCCTGCTTGAATGCCCAGTCAAGTTACAAATTGTTAAGAAAATTCACCGAGAGAGCCAAAATCGGATGCGGTTTAGGTTAGGAATTGAGGGAACCTCTATTCATCGGGGATAGGCGGTCAGCGGGATATTGCCCTTGTCTCTGGAGACTGAAGAAGAGGTGGGCTGCCGGTTGGCATCCTCGACGGGACTGGCCGGAATTGAACCGGCGGCCTAGCGCTTAGGAGGCGCTTGCTCTATCCTGCTGAGCTACAGCCCCATACCGACTTTGATTTTAACCCCCAGGGCAAAAACTCGGATAACGCTCCGCCCGTCGTGATCAAGTTATTAAATTTGGCGCCAAGGCGGTCATTCTTGGGGTAGATTACGAAAAATCGTTTACTTTAGGTGAGCCGAGTGATTCCCAGTTCTATCGCCAGCACCACGTCCTACAACAATCGGATGTTTGTTTTTGAGGTGGTTGGTCTCCGGCAAAGCCAAGCCACAGACAATCTCAACTATGCCATTCGCCAGAGCGGTAGCCTTTGGTTGCAGGTGCCGTACCCGCGCATGAATCAGGAAATGCAACGCATTCAGCGCCTGGGTGGCCGGATCGTCAGCATTCGTCCTTTGGATACGGCTCTGCCTGCCCCAACCGAGGCCACACCGGCGACTCCTGCCGCCAAAACGGAAAACAATGTGAGACAAACCGGCAGTTCTCGGACGAAAGCGACTAAAACTAAAGAGTCCGTCTCACAGAGTAAATCCATGACCCAAGCCAAGGAAAAAACGGATATTCCTGTCAATATCTATCGGCCGACTGCACCCTTTATCGGTCGGTGTTTGAGCAACGAACCCCTGGTCAAAGAGGGAGGAATCGGCATCGTCCAACATATTAAGTTTGACCTGCGGGGCGGGAATTTGCGCTACTTGGAAGGTCAAAGTATCGGCATTATTCCCCCCGGCACCGATGCCAACGGCAAACCCCACAAGCTGAGGTTGTATTCAATTGCTTCGACGCGGCACGGGGATGACCTAGATGACCAAACCGTGTCCCTGTGTGTGCGCCAGTTGGAGTACGAACATCCGGAAACCAAGGAAAAAGTTTACGGGGTCTGTTCCTCCTACCTGTGCCATCTGGAGCCGGGTGCGGAGGTGAAAATCACCGGGCCGGTGGGGAAAGAAATGCTCCTGCCGGATGACCCGGATGCGAAAATCATTATGATGGCGACGGGAACCGGAATTGCGCCCTTTCGTGCCTACTTGTGGCGGATGTTCAAACCGGGGGAACAAGCCCTCAACCCGGACTACCAATTTAAGGGGTTGGCCTGGTTAATTTTCGGCATCCCCACCACCCCCAACATTCTCTATAAAGAGGAGTTGGAGGCACTGCAAGCCGAATATCCCGACCATTTCCGGCTCACTTATGCCATCAGCCGCGAGCAAAAAAATCCCGAAGGTGGCCGGATGTACATCCAACACCGGGTCGCCGAATATGCCGATGAAATCTGGGG
>CALHCP010000146.1 GCA_937936705.1 uncultured cyanobacterium
TATCACCGTGAGTATGGGGGTCGCCTTCAGCCACCTGCCGGTGAATCAGCCGGAGGATTGGTTGCGTTTCGCCCGGGCGGCCACCCATCGCGCCAAACGCCTGGGGCGGGGGCGCTTAGAACTGTTCCGTCCCGGCATGGACGACAACGGCGGGCGGTTGCGTCTGGAAACCGACCTCAGCCATGCCATCGAACGGGGGGAATTGTCCCTGCGTTATCAACCGATTGTCTTTCTCGCTAGTGGTCAGATCGCCGGCTTTGAAGCCCTGGTGCGCTGGTATCATCCCGAGGTGGGCTGGATTCCCTCCGACCAGCTCATCAGTATTGCCGAAGAAACCGGCTTGATCATCCCGATTGGGTTGTGGGTGCTGCGCACCGCCTGTGAACAGCTGTACCGGTGGCAGCAGCAATTCCCGGAGGCGCAGCCCCTGACCATGAGCGTGAATGTTTCCAGCCAACAGTTTATCCAAACCGACCTGGTGGCACAAATTACCCAGGTTTTGCGGGAAACGGGTCTGCCGGGAAACCATCTCAAATTGGAGTTAACCGAAAGTCTTTTGATGGAAAGCGAAGCCGATGCCATCGCCACGCTTTCCCAACTCCGGGAATTGGGGGTGCAAATTCTCATCGATGATTTTGGCACCGGCTATTCCAATCTGGCCCGTATGCGCAACCTGCCCACGGATGTAGTCAAGGTGGACAAGTCCTTTATCCAATCCCTGGACGACCAGAACCTGGATTTTGTGCAAGGCGTGGTTGCCCTCGCCCATGCCCTCGGTAAAGCCGTGGTGATTGAGGGGATCGAAAAGCCAGAACAGCTCCAACAGCTCCGGCAAATCGGCTGTGCCTATGGGCAGGGGTATCTCTTTTCCCCGCCGATTGAAGCCGCTCAGGTGGAAGCCCTGCTCACCCATCCGCCCCGCTGGTAGTTCACAGCCCGGCTTCCCCCGCCAAGACCCCCCACGCCTGTTGCGCCGCCGCCTGCTGGGCCGCCTTCACCGATTCCCCTTGCCCCACCCCGACCAACTGTTTTCGCACATACACCCGCGCCATAAACCGCTCCGGCGTACCGCTCAAGGGTTCGGTTTGGTAAATCGGCAAGACTTTGTAATGCTCTTGCGTCCACTCTTGCAGCGCATTTTTGTAATTCAAGCGGGCGGGGTCTTGCAAGACCCGTTGGGCTTCCCGATCCCAATGGGGATAAAAGCAGGGTTGTAAGCGCGTTACATTCCCCGTACTGAGATAAACGGCACCGACGACCGCTTCTAAAAGATCGGCCAACCAAGCGCCCTGGGGCTGTAAGCGGCTGGAGGCCAGGACAAAATCCGCCAGACCGTACCCCTGGCCGATCTGCCCCAGTAAGCGATTGCTCACCAACACCGAACGCAGAGCCGTGTATTCCCCCACGGGGGTCTGCGGATAGCGATGCCACAGGTAATCCGCCGCTAACAACCGCAGCACCCCATCCCCCACAAATTCCAGCGGCTCGTAATTGGATTGGGGGTCAAAACTGCTGTGGGTCAGGGCTTGATCCAGCAAGTTCCAGTTGATGCCACTGGACTGGATGCCCAGCCGATCCAGGAGTTTTTGTAATTCCTGGTGCCGTCGCGAACCTAGAGGAACCACCGCCATCGCTGTCAATCGGTTCACACCTCCCTAAAAATTCCAGAGTATCGCCCCGGCGGGGATGCGCTCCTGCACCGGCCGGCTGATCTGATCCAACTGCGCCAGGGTTGCCTCGCTCAATTTCAGGTGCAAAGCCGGCAGGTTGGCCAAAACCTGCTCCCGGTTGCGCACGCCGATGATGGGGTGGGTCTGGGGCTGGTGTAACAGCCAGGCCAGGGCTAAATTCGCCAGGGAAACCCCGTAGGCGGCGGCAATGGGGCGCAGCTGGGCTAAGGCCTGTTGGGCGCAGGCGAACAATTCCCCCTGAAATAAGATATTTTTGGAGCGCACATCCTCGGCGGGAAATTGATGCCCCGGGGGAAACTTGCCCGTCAGTAGTCCCTGCGCCAGGGGCGAATAGGCCAAAATCCTTATGTTTTGCTGTACACAATAGGGCAATAAATCCCGTTCAATGCCCCGCCAAAACAGAGAATAGGGCGGTTGCACACTGACAATCACCCCGTATTGCTGCGCTGCCTGGAGTTGGGCGAGGCTGAAATTGGATACGCCGATGGCACGGATTTTTCCCTGTTCTTGCAGTTGCACCAAAGCCCGCAGGGTTTCCTCAATGGGCACGCTGGGGCTGTTCCAGGTACCGCTCGGCCAGTGAATTTGATACAGATCGATCACATCCACCCGTAAGCGTTTCAGGGAACCTTCACAGGCTTTTAAGACTTGGTCATAGGCCAGATGATTGGCAAAAACTTTCGTGGCAATCACCGCTCGGTCGCGATAGTTTTGGATCGCTTTGCCCACCAATGCTTCGCTGGTGCCGTCCCCGTAAATTTCCGCCGTATCAAGGGTGGTGATGCCCGCGTCTAAGGCGGTTTGTATCGCGGCGATGATGTCTTGCTCGTCAATGCCCGGCCACCCCCGCTTGCCCGCCTGCCAGGTGCCGATCACCAGCGGGCTGAGGTTCACTGCCGTTTGCCCTAAAGCCATCGGAGGGGTCATGGGGTACTCACCAATTCCACCGCGGGAAATTCAATTTTTAAGTAATCCTGTTCCAGGCTGGCTTTTTCGGGTTGGAGTCCGGCTAAGGCTTGCGGTAAGACCATATTGCGGCGGTGGTTGCCGATGCGAATGTTCAACTCATCGCCGGTTTTACTGAGTTGAATCTGCTCTTTGGGGATGCCGGGGAGATAGAGTTCTAAGCAGTAACCCGCTCCGGTTTCCGTGACTTTCACGGTTTGTTCTCGGTAATAAATCTGGGTCGGGTCTTCGTCGGGATAGAGGGTATTTTTGAGGCGTTCCAAGGCGGCCAAACCGCAAAGTTCTTCGGGATAAAGGGGGACTTCCTTGACCGGTAGGGGATGAAAACTACTGCGAATTTCCTGGCGGTATTGGTGTTGGCTTGCCTGCCATTGTTGGAAAAAGGGATCGCTGACCGTGGCGGGTAAAATGCGATTGGTGATCACCAAATCCGTCGCCACATTGTACAAACTCAAATAGGCGTGCGCCCGCAGGGATTCTTTGATCACCATCTTTTCGGGGTTGGTGACCAACCGGACGGAAGTGCGAGTATTGTCGGTTAACACCCGCTCCAGTTGTTCGATCTGTTCATAAAATTCGTAGGGGGCATCCATCACCTGTTGATTGGGCAGGGAAAAGCCCATCACCCGCTTAAAAATCGGTTCAAAGACCGGCGTGAGCACCTGCGCCATCCCCTGCAAGGGTTTATAAAACCGGCGCATATACCAGCCCGCCACTTCCGGGATACTCAGCAGCCGCAAGGCGGTGCCGGTCGGGGCGGAGTCAATGATTAACACATCATAGGTGCCCTCGTCCCAGTGACGTTTCACCCGCACCAAGCCGAAAATTTCATCCATGCCGGGCAGTACCGCCAATTCCTCGGCCTGTACCCCGTCTAGCCCCCGCGCCTGCAAGACTTCGGTGACGTAGCGTTTGACGGCTCCCCAGTTTAACTCCAATTCCCGCAGGGCATCCAATTCGGCTCCCCAGAGGTTGGGGCGCACCTGGCGGGGTTCGTGATCCAAAGGTTGGTCAAAACTGTCGGCGAGGGAGTGCGCCGGGTCGGTGCTTAAAACCAAGGTGCGGTACCCTAATTCGGCACAGCGTAATCCGGTGGCCGCCGCTACGGAAGTTTTGCCCACTCCACCTTTCCCGGTCATTAACAACAGCCGCATACGACTTCCCTGCCCGTTGCTAGGGGCTGATTTTATGGTTCATTGTATTTAGGATAACGTGTTCGCAGGTAGGGACGGGGAATGACGGTCACGCGTCCGGCGGTGCCCCAGGGATGGGCGGCTTGGGGGTTGATTGGCGTGGCGGCGATGTATCTGCTGCTGCTGGTGGGCTTGCCCCTGGTGAATGTGTTTTATCAGGCGTTCCGGGAGGGGTGGGCGGCCTACGTCGCCGGTTTGACCAGCCCGGATGCGCTGCATGCCATTGGCCTAACCCTGCTGGTGGTGGGGGTGGCGGTGCCGTTGAATACGGGGTTCGGTCTGGTCACCGCCTGGGTGTTGGCCCGTTATCCCTTGCCGGGGAAGGGGTTGATTCTGGCTTTGATTGATGTGCCCTTGGCCATTTCGCCGGTGATCGTGGGGTTGATGTTTATCCTGCTCTACAGTCCGACGGTGGGGGTGTTGCGGCAGGTGGTGGAATGGCTGGGGTTGACCATTATTTTTGCACCGCCGGGCATGATCCTCACCACTCTGTTGATTACCCTGCCGTTTGTGGTGCGGGAGGTGTTGCCGGTGCTGGAAAGCGGCGGGCAGGAGGAAGAAGAGGCGGCGCAGACTTTGGGAGCCAAGGGGTGGCAGATTTTCTGGCGGGTGACGCTGCCCCGCATCCGCTGGGCTTTGTTGTACGGGGTGATTTTGACCACGGCGCGGGCGCTAGGGGAATTTGGGGCGGTGGCGGTGGTCTCCGGCAAGGTGATTAACCACACCAATACCCTGACCCTGCACATTGAACGGGTGTATATGGAATATCAAACGGTGGCGGCCTTTGCGGGAGCCTCGCTGCTGACGCTGATTGCGCTGGCAACGGTGGCCGGGCAAGCCCTGCTCGGACAAGCAGAACCGGAACAAACGGGCTAAACTAAGGCCAACGGCTCACCGGGGGAAGCATGCGGATTGGGGTACCCAAGGAGATCAAAGACCAGGAATTTCGGGTGGGGCTGAGTCCGGCCAGCGTGGCGCAGTTGGTGACCCAGGGACATCAGGTGGTGGTGGAAACTCAGGCGGGTCAGGGGGCGGGCTTTCCCGATGAACTGTATCGGCAGGCGGGGGCGGTGATGGCTGCCGATGCGGCGACGGCTTGGGCGCAGGAGTTGGTGGTCAAGGTGAAAGAACCCCTGCCCTCGGAGTATGCTTTTCTGCGCCCGGATTTGCTGTTGTTTACCTATCTGCACCTGGCGGCGCAACCGGATTTGCTCAAAGCCCTGCTCCGGGCGGGGACGACGGCCATTGCCTACGAAATGGTGGAACTGGATGATGGCCGCTTACCCCTGTTGCAGCCCATGAGTGTGATTGCCGGTCGGCTGGCAGTGCAGTTTGGCTGCCATTTTCTCCAGCGGCAGTCCGGGGGTCGGGGCGTACTCCTGGGGGGCGTGCCGGGGGTGAAACCGGCGCATGTGGTGATTCTAGGGGGCGGGGTGGTCGGCACCGAAGCGGCCCGCATGGCGGTCGGCCTGGGGGCACAGGTGACGATCATTGAACTGAATCTCGACCGGCTGAGCGCCTTGGCGGATTTATTCGGGTTTCGGGTACAGTTACTTTACAGCAACAATACTAACATTAGTGAGATGGTACCCACAGCGGATTTGCTGATCGGGGCGGTGCTGATGCCGGGGCGCCGCACGCCGATATTGGTGCCGGAATCCCTGGTGAAACGGATGCAGCCGGGCAGTGTGATCATTGACGTGGCGGTGGATCAAGGGGGATGTGTCGCAACGCTCCAGCCCACCACCCATACGGAACCGGTTTATACCCAACACGGCGTATTGCACTACGGGGTGCCGAATATGCCGGGGTCGGTGCCCTGGACGGCGACCCAGGCGTTAAACCAGAGCATTTTTCCTTATTTGGTGGAGTTGGCTCAGAAGGGCAAAGCGGCGTTGGTGCCCAATACTCCCTTGGGGCGGGGGGTGAATACCCAAGGGGGGCAACTGGTGCATCCGGTGTTACGGGAGTTATTCCCTGAGTAAAATTACCCAAAAAATTACTAAACAAGCGGGGGGCAATCCGGGTTTTGCCGGGCGTTCGGCGGGTTATGTGCGATATAATCGGCTGCAGTCACAGGACGTTCCCAACCGCATGTTGATTCTTTTGGCTGAAGAGGTAGAACCGCTGGGAGCTACATACCCACAGGCGGGTCGGATTCAGTACCGGCGCAAGGTGTTTGAACGGCTGCGTTCTTTTGATATTCACCAACGGCAGCAGGCCATCCGAGAATGCCAAAAGTATTTAGATTCCCACACCCGCGGTTGTTTGTTGGTTAAGGACCGGTCAAGTTATACCCTGTGGACGTATGTGCCGGATGCCTGAGCGGACAGTGGGCTGAGAAGGTTGTGCCTCGGTTGATAGGGGGGTGTTATGGGCAATGACCCTTCCCTTGGCCTGGTGTAATGGTGTTCTGAACAATCTGCGGCAATGGAACTGAGACCCACCACGGCTAAAGTCCGACAAGCCTTGATCAACATCTGGCGCACCGAATTGGCAGGGGCGGTCTTTTTGGATTTGTGTACCGGCACCGGGGCGGTCGCCTTGGCGGCGCGCAACGCCGGGGCACGGCTGGTGGTGGCAGTGGATACCTCGGCCAAAGCCATACGGAGGCTAGAGGTTCATGCCAACCGGGAGGATTTCTACACCCTGCGGGGAACCTTGCCGGGATGTTTGGCGGGCTTAAAAACCGTGTTCGACCTGATTTATTTTGACCCACCCTATGCCAGTGGGTTATATCTGCCCACCCTAGAAGCGATTGTCGCCTATCAATTGTTGGCAGCCGATGGGGAATTAGCCGTAGAACACTGCAGCCAGGTTCCCCTGCCCGAAGCGTATCTCTGCCTGAAACGCACCCGCCAGAAACATTATGGAGATACGGTACTCAGTTTTTATCAAATGTTAAATGGCAATCCTACCTGATTTTAGAATGGCGGTCGCAGGGGCGCAGCTCAGGCAGTTTTGCCCTCACCCCCAACCCCTCTCCCAGAACCGGAGAGGGGAGTGAAAACCCAAAGGGACCGTGTTTTGGCATCCTAATAGGAATTGGTACGGCTATAGGGAACCTCTATTAATTCGGGACAAGCGGTCCCAGGAGTGTAGCCCCCGTTTCCGGTTCTCCATAAACTCAGCATTCCACCGAGATGATTTTCTGCTGGTTCCCATCAATCAATGGGGGTTTGAGTTAATTGCGCTTGTATTGCATATAAGCGGCCATGAATAACCCGGCCAACGTGACCGGCACCAGCCCCAATACAATACTCAACACCAAGGGTTCGATCATTGCTTTAACCTGTTAGGGTGATGATATTTTGGTTTATTTTAGCGCAATGGGTGGGCTTTGGCGGCGGTTTTGGGGGGCGGTGGCCTTTTACACCATACTGCCCGTACCGGCAGAGGCAGAAGTGGCACAGGTGGCGGTCTGGGCACCCCTCATCGGACTGCTGTTGGGTGGTTTCCTTGACCTGGTGGATTGCATCTTGGCTCCGATGCCGCTTTTGCCCCGCAGTGGGTTGCTGGTCGCTGTGGGACTATGGCTCACGGGGGGGTTGCATTTGGATGGGGTCATGGATACTGCCGACGGCTTGGCCGTGACCCAACCGGAGCGGCGGCTGGCGGTCATGCGGGATAGCCATACCGGCGCTTATGGGGTCATGGCGGGTTGTCTGGTGATTGTACTGAAGACTATTGCCTTGGCCAGTTTACCATCCCAACGGTTTTGGCTATTGACCGGAGCCATGGGGTGGGGACGGTGGGGACAGGTGGCGGCGATTGGGCTTTATCCCTACCTCCGGGCGGAAGGCAAGGGCAAAATTCACCATCAAGAACCGCTCCCTTGGTCTTGGGTACCGGGATTGTTGCTGTTGTTGGCTTGGGGGGGATTGTGGTGGGGGCTGACCGGCCAGAGGATGGCACCGCTGGCGTTGACCGGCTGGGGCTGTGGCTTGGCTTTAACTGTGGGGTTCTGGTTACACCGACAATTGGGGGGGCACACGGGGGATACCTACGGAGCCGTGGTGGAATGGGTGGAAACCCTCTGTTGGTACGCCATGACCTTAGTTTTAGCCGGTTAAGCAACCCCAGCAATCAAGCCAGACTGAGGGGTGCTTCGGGAAGAAAATGGATAGCAATCCTAGTTGGATTGAGCATAGCGGTCGCAGGGGGGCACCCCCCGCTTGGATTCGCCACAATTTGGGCGTTCTGGCCAGAGAATTTCCGCTTGGTTCCCATAAATAGAGGTGCCTATAATGAGAGAACAGCGGTCGCCTTGGGTCTTACCTCAGGTCACCTGGCCATATTTGCCCTTGTGCTTCCCCAGCAAAACTGGTCTAATAACGATGGTCGGCTACGGGAGTGTTATGCAAGAAAAATTAAAACTGTTGAAGGCGGTGGCGGTCACCAATCGGGGTCTGTTGGCATCGCCGCGGGTGCAGGCCGAACTCGATCAACTCATCCGCCAGTTGGAAGCCCAAAATCCCACCGCTAATCCTGCCCAAACTCCAGAATTGCTGAGCGGTTGTTGGCAGTTGCTCTACACGACCAGTACGGATGTCCTCGGCTTGGGGCGGCTGCCGGGGGTGAGCTTGGGGCAAGTGTACCAAGTGATTCAGGCCGACAAAAATCGGGTGTACAACATCGCCGAAGCCCAGGGGATTCCCTGGTTAGAGGGGTTACTGGCGGTCAAAGCCCGTTTTGAAGTGGTCAACCCCATGCGGGTCGCCATTTACTTTGAACAGAGCATGTTGGCATTGCAAAACCTGGTGGATTACCAAAACCCCACCCAATGGCTGGAGCGGCTGGAGCAGGAACCCCCTTTGCCCATGCTGCAAATTCCCCTAGATAGCGGGCGTTCCCAAGGCTGGTTGGACATTACCTATTTGGATATTGACCTGCGCATTAACCGGGGCGATAAGGCGAATGTCTTTGTCCTGGCGCGGGTCTAATGCTCCTGCCCCAGTCGGGCAAAGGCTCAGATGCTGAATTAATATGTAAAACTGTAAAGAAATTGTTACCCCTGGGGGTCAGGACGATGGTGAAGACGACCACGGCCAGTATCAACTTTCACAACGAGGGCAAAGAGGTGGTGGTTGCCAACGGAGCCAATTTGCGGCAGCAGGCGTTGGCCAACGGCATTGATCTCTACACCTGGAAGGGCAAACTGATGAACTGTGGCGGGGTGGGGCAATGTGCCACCTGTGTCGTTGAAATTTTGGCGGGCATGGAGCATTGTTCGCCGCCAACCGAATTTGAGCAGCGTCAGCTCCGCAAAAAGCCCCACTGCCGCTTAGCCTGTCAAACCTTGGTTTATGGCCCGGTGACGGTCAAAACCAAGCCTTAGCTCGGCGCCACAATCCTTAAAACTTCCGTCCCCCATTCTCCGTTAGAGTAGAGTCTGGAGTATTTGAGGTTGTCAGCGATGGAAGTGAACATTTTGGCTTTGATCGGTACGGCGTTGTTGGTTTTGATCCCGACTGCTTTTTTGATCATTCTGTACGTGCAGACGGCCAGCCGGGGGGAAGGCCAACGTTAACGCACCAGCAGTACGGGTGTATCGGCGTGTACCCGCACGTAGTCCGAGAGGGAATTGCCGATCAGACGGTCTAAGTCCACCAGACTGCGGGCAATGGTGGGGCGACGGTCGGGGGAACCTAAGAGCATTAGGTCGGCGGCGACTTCCTGAGCCAGACGGCATAGGCTCACACCCGGATTGCCTTCGCTCACGACACAGCGGTATTTCAGCCCCCGCTGCCGCACCTTTTGGATGGCCTCGGCCAAGGTGGGGCTGGCTTCCGGGCGCTGGGTGAGTTCTGCCAAAGTCACCCCTTGCAAATTGGGGTTGACATCTGCTAAGACTAATTCGCCTCCCTTCAGGTCGCTGAGCAGGAACATGGCCAATTCGAGGCTTTGTTTGGCACCGGCAGAGCCGTCATAGGCGACGAGGATGCGCTGGATTTTTTCTACATAGGTATCATCTTTCACCAATAGCATCGGGCGGGATGCCAGTTGAAAGACGTACTGGCTGACGGAATTTTCCAAAATTGCCCGCAGTCGTCCCAACCCGCGGGAACCCATGATAATTAAATCTACTTCCAATTCGTCCGCTACCCGGGGTACCACGTCTTTGGGGTCTCCCTCCCGCAGCATGGTGGTGACTTGGGCGGGTTTGAGGCAAGCGGTGGTGTCTCCATCCAGACGACAGACATGGATTTTCGCCAGGGCATTTTTGAGAATTTCTACCCCTTCGGCCTGCTTGGCTACCATGTCTTGCGCCGACGCCTGGGGAACGACCACATGGAGCACCGTCACCTGAGCCTGGGCAATACAGGGTAGGTCAATCAGGGCATTGAGCATCTCCTCGGTGTGACCACTGCCGGACACCGCCACCAATATCTTCCGAATCATGGAGTTAACCTCCTCCGTTCTGAATCCTATCTATAGGCTTAGACCAGAAACCCATCCGCCAACCCATTTCTTCAGGTTTCTTCAAATTGAGCGAAATTGACGGGATTTGCCAACCAGAGACGGGAACCTCTATCAATTACGGATCAGCGGTCGCCGGGGCGCAGCCCCCGACTTGGGTTCTCCGAAATCTTGGTTCGCCAATCAGGTCATATCGCTATATAGCAGTACCTAATACTTATTATTTATACTTTTTTATGCTTACCATTTTTAGTATATTTTTAGTATTTAATATACACAAAAACACCTAATTGGAGTCGCCGGGCGGCGCCCCGTTTGGGTTTTGACTCCCCTCTCCCCGCAGGGGTGAGCAAAACTGCCCTAACTGCCACCCCTAGTGCTATGGAGATGTCCCAAAGATTACGAAAAGTTACAAATATGAAATGACCATGAAAAGCCCCCCGCCTCGGTGTTAGGCTAACTATGAAAGGATTATGAAAAGTGCGGATGCGGGGTTGGTGGCTTGGGGTCTGGGTGTTAGTCGGTTTGGGGGGGTGTCAGGGTGAGCCGTCTGCCCCGGATGGCCGGGTGGTTTTAACCACTTTTACCGTGCTGGCGGACATGACCCGGCAGGTGGCGGGGGAGCAAATACGGGTGGAATCCCTCACCAAGCCGGGGGTGGAAATTCACGGCTATGAACCGACACCGAGGGATCTGGCTCGCGCTCAAAAGGCCAGTTTGATTTTAGAAAACGGCTTCGGTTTGGAGCGTTGGGCAGAGCGATTTTATCGCAATTTGCGGTCTGTGCCGCGGGTGACGGTCACCGCCGGAATTACCCCCCTACCGATTCAATCCGGGAGCGCTCACCATCAACCCAATCCCCACGCCTGGATGTCTCCCCGCTTGGCGTTAATTTATGTGGAAAATATCCGCCAAGCCCTGGTGCAGCTTGACCCGGCCAATGCAGCTATTTACACCCAAAATGCCCGGCGATATCAACAAGAAATCAAACAATTAGACCAAAAACTCAAGCAATCTTTGGGTGTTATTCCCGCATCCCAAAGATATTTGGTTTCCTGTGAGGGAGCGTTCAGTTATTTGGCACGAGATTATGGCTTAAAAGAAATTTATCTCTGGCCGATTAATGCCGAACAACAAGGTACTCCCCAACAAATTCGTAAAACGATTGAACAAGTGCGAGCCAGTCAGGTGCCCGTGGTATTTTGCGAAAGTACGGTGAATGACCAAGTGCAAAAACAGGTCGCCAAGGAAACAGGCGTAAAATTTGGGGGGATTTTTTATGTGGATTCTCTCACAGCGCCGGGCGGGGCAGCCCCCACCTACCTCAAACTTTTGGAACATAACGTGAATACTCTAATCCAAGGCTTAAAAACCAATTAACAGGAGATTAAAATATGCCCCATCCTATGAGCGTCGAACTGGAAAACGTCACCGTCACCTATCAGGAAAAGGTGGCTTTACACGGGGTGAACTTATCCCTAAAATCGGGTTCTATTGTGGGTTTGCTGGGCATGAACGGCAGCGGTAAATCTACCCTGTTTAAGACGATTATGGGGTTTATTCGACCCAGAATCGGCCGGGTGCAGATTGAGGGATTACCGATTTCGGTGGCACAAAAACGGGGTTTAGTCGCTTACCTACCGCAAACGGAACAGGTGGATTGGCAATTTCCGGTGAGTGTTTACGATGTGGTGATGATGGGGCGGTATGGATATATGAATGTTTTACGCCTGCCCCGCCCGGTGGATCGGCGCATGGTTCAGGAGAGTTTGCAGCGGGTGGAGATGTGGGCATTACGCAACCGGCCCATCGGGGAACTGTCGGGGGGACAAAAAAAACGCGCCTTTTTAGCCAGAGCTTTAGCCCAACAAGCGAAGATTTTACTCCTGGATGAGCCGTTTAATGGCGTAGATGTGAAAACGGAGCGAGCCATCATTCAACTGCTCATGGAATTACGCAATCTCGGGCAGACGATTTTGGTGTCTAGCCATGATTTGGTTTCGATTTCTACCTTTTGTGACCAAGTGATTTTTATCAATCAAACGATTTTGGCCTACGGTGCGACCGCAGAGGTTTTTACCCCGGAAAATCTAACGCGCACCTTTGGGGGAATCCTGCCGCCACTGCCCTGGCGAGGAGATGTCTAATGGGTCTGATTCACGGGTTGACGGCTCCCCTGCAGTATGAATTTATGGTGAAAGCCTTGGTCTTGAGCGGCTTGGTGGGGGTGGTGTGTGGAGTTTTGTCCTGTTATCTGACGCTGAAGGGGTGGGCATTGCTGGGGGATGCGGTGGCGCATTCGGTCACCCCTGGCGTGGTGTTGGCTTATGTCTTGCATATCCCTTTGGCGGTAGGGGCATTCGTCTTTGGGGTGGGTTCGGTGTTAATCATCGGTTGGATTCAGAGTCAAACGCGCCTGAAAGAAGATACGGTGATCGGTTTGGTGTTTACGGGATTGTTTGCCCTGGGGTTGGTGCTGATTTCTAAAACCCCCAGTAATGTGGATTTTTTACATATTTTATTCGGCAATTTATTGGGCATTGCCACTCCAGATATGATCCAAACCGTAGGGATTGGCTGTTTGACTTTGGTGGTTGTTTTTGTCTTAAAAAACGATTTGCTCTTATTCTGTTTTGACCCCACCCACGCCCGCTCGATTGGGATTGATATTACCCGGCTTTATTATATTTTATTAACTTTAGTATCGTTAACGATTGTGGTCGCCTTACAAGCGGTGGGGATTATTTTGGTGGTGGCGATGTTGATTACGCCCGGTGCGACGGCTTATTTACTCACGGATCGGTTTGACCGGATGTTAATGCTGGCCATGCTGTGTGGGTTAGGGGCGGCGGTTTTGGGAACCTACCTGAGCTATTACTGGGATGCGGCGACGGGCGGCTGTATTGTCCTGATGCAAACCCTTTGGTTTCTCCTGGCGATGGGGTTGGCTCCCAAGTACGGTGTGGGGCGGCGGGTGTGAAGTTGATGTTAAGAAAATTTGCCGATTGCAACGGGGAGGCTACACTAAAGGCCAGTGAATAGGTGGTGACACTATGCGCCCGATTTGTACATTCAAGGTTTCCCCCGTTCTGCCCCCGCAGTTGGAAGCGCTGCGCCCGTTGGCCTACAACCTCTATTGGGATTGGAGCGATGAGGTCAAGGAGTTGTTTCGGCGGTTAGACCCGGATTTGTGGGAGCAGAGCCGGCAAAACCCGGTGTTGATGTTGGGCACCATCGGTCAGGAGCGGTTGCAGGCGGCCAGTCGGGATGATGGTTTTTTGGCGCACCTGGAACGGGCGCAGCAGGAATTGCAGCACTATTTGCAGGAGCGCAGTTGGTATCAGCGGCAGCGCCCGCAGGCGCAGGATTGCTATGCCTATTTTTCGGCGGAATTTGGCTTGACGGCGGCGTTGCCGATTTACTCGGGCGGGCTGGGGGTGTTGGCGGGCGACCATTTGAAATCGGCCAGTGATTTGGGTTTGCCGCTGGTGGGGGTGGGGTTGTTGTACCAACAGGGTTATTTTCAGCAGTATTTGACGGCGGACGGCTGGCAGCAGGAACGTTATCCCATCAATGATTTTTACAATTTGCCGCTGCATCTGGAACGGCGGCCGGACGGTTCGGAACTGCGGATTGAGGTGATTTTTCCGCAGCGGGTGGTCTATGCCCGGATTTGGCGGGTGGATGTGGGGCGGGTGCCGTTGTACTTACTGGATACGAATATTCCCCCCAACAATAGCTATGACCAGGATATTACCGACCAGTTGTACGGCGGTGATATTGATGTGCGCATCCATCAGGAAATGATGTTGGGGATCGGCGGGATCAAGGCGCTGCGGGCGTTGGGATTAAACCCGTCGGTGTATCACATGAATGAGGGGCATTCGGCGTTTTTATCCCTGGAGCGGATCCGGGAGTTGATGGTGGAGCAGGGGTTAAATTTTGCCCAGGCGAAAGAGGCGGTGCAGGCCAGCCAAGTGTTTACGACCCATACCCCGGTGCCGGCGGGGATTGACCTGTTTCCGACGGATAAGGTGCTGTACTATCTGGGGCGCTATCGGGAAATTTTCGGGCTGTCGGAGCAGGAGTTTCTCTCCTTGGGCAGAGAACATACGGGGGATTTTCAGGCGCCGTTTAATATGGCGATTTTTGCCATTCGCATGGCCAGTTGCCTCAACGGGGTGAGTCAACTGCACGCCCGGGTGAGTCGGCAGATGTTCGGTTCCCTGTGGGGGCCGACCCCGGAGCATGAGGTGCCGATCCGGGGGATTACCAACGGGGTGCATGCCCGCAGTTGTGTGGCTCCGATGACCCAAAATCTTTACCAGCGGTACATCGGCTCGGACTGGTGGGCGTTACCGGCGACGGCGGCGGAGTGGCAGCGGGTGGAGAGCATCCCCGATGAGGAATTGTGGCGCATCCACGAGCGGGCGAAGATGCAGATGATTTTGTATGTGCGGGAACGGCTGCGGCGGGCGTTGGAGGAGCGGGGGGCATCCCAGGCGGAGATTCTCAAAACCCGCGAGGTGCTGGACCCGGAGGCGTTAACGATTGGTTTTGCCCGCCGGTTTGCCACCTATAAACGGGCGAATCTGATCCTGCGCGACCCGCAGCGGTTGCTGAAGATGCTGGGGGACCGGCAACGGCCGCTTCAGTTTGTGTTCGCCGGCAAAGCCCACCCCAAGGATCACCCGGGCAAGGATATGATCCGGGATATTATTCACTTTGCTAAGGAACATGGCTTAGAACGGCAGCTGGTGTTTGTGCCGAATTACGACATCAATACGTCCCGGCTGATGGTGGCGGGGTGCGATGTCTGGCTGAATAACCCCCGTCGTCCGCGGGAGGCTTCCGGTACCAGCGGCATGAAGGCGGCCATGAATGGCGTCCCCAACCTCAGTACCCTGGATGGCTGGTGGGCGGAGGCGGATTATGTCACCACCGGCTGGCCGATTGGCCGGGGAGAGGAATACACGGATACTCAACTTCAGGATGAATTGGAGGCCAACGCCCTCTACCAAATTTTAGAAGAGGATGTATTGCCGTTGTATTACCAGCGGGATCAGGAGGGCTTGCCCCGGGGCTGGCTGGCCAAGATGAAAGCCTCGATTCGCATCAATACGCCGTTTTTCAACACGGAACGGATGGTGCAGGAGTACGCTCAGTTGGCCTATTTCCCGGTGAGTGACCGGTGGTTTCAGTTGGCGGCGCAGGGCTATGCCAAGGCAAAGGAACTGGCGCAGTGGAAAGCCCATGTCTTCCAGCACTGGTATGGGATCAAAATCCAGAACGTGACCGCCAAAGCGCCCAAGGAGGTGCGGGTCTATGAACCGATTGGGGTCACGGCGCGCATTGATTTGGGTCAACTCACGCCGGCGGATGTGCAGGTGCAGTTGTACCAAGGGGAGGTGGATGCGACGGGGAATATCCCGGTGGGACAGGTGGTGCCCATGACCTGCCAGGGACAAACGGGGGACGGCAGTTATGAGTACATTGGGGAAATCAGCTACCCGAACAGTGGGTTGCAGGGCTTTGCGGTGCGCCTACTGCCCCACCACCCGGACTTGAGCAATCCCTTTGAGTTGGGGTTGATTCATTGGGGGAGTTAGCAGACCCGCAGGGGGCTGATGGCAATCTGCCCGCGAAAACACACGGCCACGTCGGCATCGGGGTCGCTCGTCCGTTGTTGATACACGCCCTGGTAAATAAATCCGGCGGGGGTGGCTTGGTAATCCATGGGTAGGGGGCGGGTACAGGGGGGACAAAACACCAGTTCCGGCTCCGGGGCGGTGTCATCCAAATGGGGAAAGTTCACGTTCCAGAAGCTGCCGGGTTCTGGCCGCTGTAATAACATTTCTAGGACTTTCTGGCTCCAGCGTTGGGTGCGTTCCCAGTTAAGGGGTTGTCCCCGGCGTTGGTATTGGGACAGGGCAATGGCGGGAATCCGATGCAGGGCGGCTTCGCGCACGGCGGCCACGGTGCCGGATTGATACACATCCACGCCTAGGTTGGCCCCTTGATTGATGCCCGCAATTACCCATTCTGTCTGGGGTTGCCAATAGGCGAGGGCGAGGCGCACACAATCTACGGGGGTGCCCCCGACGGCGTAGTGGTGGGGGGTGCGTTCTGTAATGGGGATGGGTTGGTGGGTGGTCATCTGATGCCCACAGCCGGAAAACTGGGAACTGGGGGCGACCACCAGGGCAGTCGGCAACACCTGGGTGAGTACCTGCAATCCGGGCGCATCAATGCCGTCATCATTGGTGAGTAAAATCGCCGTCACAAGTGCTCAGCAGGAGTGCAAGTGTTCAATCTTGAGTGTAGGGTTCCCCCCGCATCAAGGCCACTTCCGCCCGTTGCAACTCCCGCCCCAGGTAGGCGGCATGGCTGAGTTGGCTGACCGGTTGCCAGCCCTGACATTCCTCAAAAATTGCCACACATAGCTCTTTGGCGGTGCGTCCCCGAAACACATGGCCGGGTTCCCGTTTGGCTCCTCCCCGCGCCGGAATCGGCTGGCCGGTGGCGGGGTCAACGGCTAGCCCCCGTTCGTCAATGACATTGGTAAACCATTGGGCATAGATGTAGCCCTCCTGGGGGTCAATGTAAATAATGAAATAACCCGCCGGGTCGAGGTCGAGGTGGCGTTTCGACAGGTTTTGGTCAATGCAACGGATTTGCTCCGCCCAATCAATGGACATCATGGGATCAGGGTTTACCAGTTTGGTTATTCTTTACTATTGTGTTTACTATTGTGGCTCTATTGTGGCTTGTTTGTGGCGGGTTGGGGAGCAGTTGGGTGGAACGGTGGCAACAGATCCAGAATTATGTGCTGGCGCGGTTACTCCTGGCGCCGGTGATGCTCTGGACGGTGGTGACGGTGGTGTTTTTGCTGTTGCGGGCGACGCCCGGTGACCCGGTGGATGCGATTTATGGCGGGCGGGCACCGGCGGCAGTCAAGGCAGCGCTACGGGTGCAGTTGGGTCTGGATCAGCCGTTGCCGGTGCAATACCTGCGCTATCTGGGGCAATTACTGCGGGGGGATTTGGGAACTTCGTTAACCGAACCGGGGCGCACGGTGGGGGAGATTATTGCGGCCTATCTACCGGCGACGGTGGAACTGGGGGTGGCGGGTTTCCTGGTGGCCGCCGGGTTGGGCATCGGGTTGGGGTTGGTGACCGGCAGTCGGCCGGAGGCGGACCCGGTGGCGATGACGGGCAAATGGGTCAGTATTGTCAGCTATGCGGTGCCCCTGTTTTGGCTGGGGATGCTCCTGCAGCTCTGGCTGAGTGTGGCCTGGGGCTGGTTTCCCTTGGGGGTGCGGTTTCCGGTGCAGGAAACGCCGCCGCCGGGTGTGACCGGGCTGTACGTGGTGGATAGTTTGTTGGCAGGGAATTGGCGCCAGTTGGGGATTGCCCTGCGGCATTTGGCGTTACCGAGTTTGACGTTGGGGCTGGTGCTGAGTGGGTTGTTTGAACGGATGGTGCGGGTGCAGGTGCGGGCTAGTTGGCGCGGGGATTATGTGGAAGCGGCACGGGCGCGGGGGATTCCGCCGGGGTGGATTTTGCGGCACCATGTGTTGCCCAATGCCTTGATTCCGGTGGTGGCCTTGTTGGGGTTGACTTTGGCTTCCCTGTTGGGGGGGGCGATTGTGACGGAAGTGACGTTTTCCTGGCCGGGCTTGGCGAACCGGTTGTACGAGGCGATCAATTTACGGGATTATCCCACCGTGCAGGGGATTGTGGTGTTTTTGGCGGTGGTGGTGGTGAGCCTGAGTATTATAATTGATGTACTAACGGCATGGATCGACCCCAGGGTGCACTTGTAGGGGAGCGGGATTGAATCATCGGGAAACCTCTCTTAATTATTAATTAGGGGTAAGTGGCCGCCGGGGTGCAGCCCCCGGCTGGGGTTCTCCAGAATGTTTGTTCTTATAGCAATCCTAATAGCAATCCTAATTGAATTGAGAATGGCGGTCGCGGGGGCGCAGCCCCCGATAAACTCAGTATTCCAGCGAGATGATTTTCTGCTGGCTCCAACAAATAGAGGTGCCCATAAATCAAGTCATATTGCTATGGGGAACCTCTATAAATTACAAACAAGCGGTCGCCGGGGCGCCGCCTCTGACCTTGGTTCCCCGTAATTCTTGTTCTCAAATCAGGTCATCCATTCTGGACATTTGGGGCAACAAGCCATCTCGGCTTAGCTAGAAGTACTCACAAGAAGACCGATCATTGCTTAATAATTCCTTCGGAGCTATTAAACTTTTCTGTGGAGAATTCCCAAGGATTCTAAGGGGATCGTTACACTGGATTTAATAGCCCCCAGGTAACCATGATTTTAACTGATGATGTGATGAATTGCTTGCCCATTGGGGTTGTTCTGACCCAGGAACAGGGGCGCATTTTTCATTGTAATCAGGTCATGGCGGATTGGTTTCAACTTGATCCCCAGCAGGTACGGGGCAATAACATTACCGAATTCTGGCCGGAATTGATGCCCTATTTGCGGTGGCAGGAAGCGGGGGGACGGGTACGATTGTCCACCTCGGAGAGTTGGTTAATGATGCGGGTGGTGGTGCGGAAATTGTCTCTTGAGGGTGCCGGGGGTTTGGTCTGGAGTTTTGTGCCGGAGCATAGCCGGGATTTGGAGCAGTCTCAACAGGAGTTCATTGATACGATTAGCCATGAATTGCGTACCCCGTTGACCAGTATTAAGGGGTTTGTGGATACGTTGT
This sequence comes from uncultured cyanobacterium, assembly GCA_937936705.1. Taxonomy (GTDB): domain Bacteria; phylum Cyanobacteriota; class Cyanobacteriia; order Gloeomargaritales; family Gloeomargaritaceae; genus Gloeomargarita. The sequence goes on from CALHCP010000146.1 coordinate 19,005, forward strand.
TGCAATCTCAGGAGCATTTCAGTCATACCCAGATTCGCCATTTCCTGGAAATTGTCCAAACCCAAGTGGCACACCTGTCGGCTCTGGTGGAGGCGGTGCTGTCCGTATCGCGGTGGCAGGTCTTACCGGGGCATTTTCGACCGGTGCAGGTGGCGGATTTGGTGCCGGAGGTGATGCAGGAGTTGGCTTTGGAGCATGATACTCGGCGGGTGGTGTGGTGCCTCCACGAGATGCCGCCGGTGTGGAGTGACCCGGTGCTGTTGGTGCCGATTTTGGTACAGGTGTTGGATTATGCCTTGACCCATACGCCCGGCGATACCCAGGTGCAGGTGCGGGGGTGGCCGGGGGGCAACGGCTTGCAAATTGGGGTGCCGGAGTTGGATTTGGGCGAACTCTGGTATCCTTTGGGGCCAACCCGACCGGGGATGGGGTTGTATGTGACGCAAATGCTGGTGGAACGGCTCCAGGGACGCTTGTTGTTGGGTCAGGGACTGACTTTGGAATTGCCGCGGGTGGCTCGGATGACCCCAAGGGTGGCAGGCTTAGCCCAACCGGATGTTTGGAATTGATACAGATTTCTGGTTAGGGCACCTCTATTGGGCGAACAAAGACTCTGGAGAACCAAGGTCGGGGGCTGCGCCCCGGCGACCGCTGTTCCGTAATTTATAGAGGTTCCCAATCTAAAGACACCTCTATTTATGGGAGCCAAGCGGAAATTCAGAACGCCCAAATGACGGAGAACCACAGCGGGGGCTGCGCCCCGGCGACCCCTTGTACCTCATCACTTGTCCCTCATTAATACATGAGTAGAGGTTCCCGTTAATTTAAGGCACTTCTATTACTTGCCGTCAGCCCCAAAGCATCTCCCTGAAACCCTCTGATTCCAGGGAACTCCGCCCCCTGCGACCGGTATGCAAAAACCCAATCCCATGAGCGCAACCTTGCCCCGGCAACCCTCGCTTAAAATTCATAAACGATTATGGCAATTGCGACATATTTTGTATTATTCTAAATTGGAATTGGCTTCAATTAAATCCCGTTGCCACCTACGAGTTGGCTGGTATGGCTGTTTTCAATCTGGGAACCATGGCTCTCGTCATCATGCTTTGTCTAGGGGTAAGACTGTGACTCAAGATCTAAGTCAAGAACTGAATGCGTTACAGCAGCGGCAAGTCACCGGCACGTTGGTGGTGCAGGCAGAGGGGCAAACCTGGTGGCTTTACCTGTTTATGGGACGACTGCTCTATGCGACGGGGGGCGAACATCGGGTACGGCGTTGGCAACGGGTTTTGAAAGCCCATAGCCCCCAGTTTCAGCCGGACTGGCATAGCTTGGGAAATGCGGCTCCTTGGGAGTATCACAGCTTGGTGCAGGGTACCGCCAATGGCCGCCTCACGCCTTCCCAGACCAAAGCGGTGATTTTGGCGAGTGTCTTGGAAGTGTTATTTGCCCTGGTGGGCCAAGCCAATCTCACCTTAACCCTGGAGTCGGGACAGGGGTTGAGTACGCAAATTGCCCTTTTGCAGGTGCAACGGGTGTTGGCAGAAGTCGAACAACTGCAACAACAGTGGCAGGCAACGGGGATCACCAAGTGGGGGAAAATTACCCCGAATGTGGCGCCGGTCGTCAAACGAGCCGAGCAAATCCAAGAGCAAGCGGGGGGAACCCAGTGGCTGACGCTATTGAACGGCCAGAACACATTTTGGGATGTGATGACCTGCACCCGCAAATCACTCCAGGCGAGCGTCCAACCCCTGATTCCTTGGCTAGAACAGGGCTGGCTCGAATTGCAAACCCTGCCGGATCTGCCCGCGCCGCTACCGGAACGGGTCTCTTCCCCCTCGGCCGCAGCGGCAACCCTACCCAGCAATAGTCATCAGCCTTTGGTGGCCTGTCTCGATGACAGCCCGGTGATGCTCAAAATTTTGGAAACGACCCTGGTGCGGGCGGGGTATCGGGTCATGACCGTGTCCGAACCGATGATGCAGATGGCCTCGCTCTTGGAAGCCAAACCGGCCGTGATTTTGATGGATTGGGTCATGCCCAACGTGAACGGCTACGAACTCTGCGGTCTGCTGCGGAAAACCTCGGTCTTCAAAGACACCCCCATTTTTCTGATCACCGCCCACGAAAGCATCGTCAACCGCACCCGCGCCCGCCTGGCCGGGGTCACGGAAATGCTCAAGAAACCCGTTTCCCCGGAAGAATTATTCAAACTGGTCAGCCGCTATGCTCCCCTGCGTAGCGATAGCCCGCCTCCCGCCCCCGAACCGCTACCTCCCGAACTCACCACCGTTCCCCCCGAAGCGGAACCGCTGGTGGATCAACTGGCCGACCCGGTTGCCCAAGCCCATCAACTGCTCCAGCGTTATGCCGCCGGGGAACGGGACTTTACCGGCATCAGCCTGATTGGCTGCAACCTCCAGGGCGCCAACCTGGAGGGGATCAATTTGTCCCGCGCCGACTTGATGCTGGCCGATTTGAGCGGCTGCTTACTGATCGGGGCGAAACTCTCCGGTGCCAACCTCATCGGGGCAGAGATGGTGAAAACCAACCTGAGGGAAGCCAGCCTCAGCGGTGCCAACCTGATCGGCGCCAACCTCAGTCAGGCGAATTTGCGGGGCTGTCAGTTGATGGGAGCCAATCTCAGTTCCGCCACCCTGTACCAAACCCATCTGCGGGGAGCCGACCTGAGCGAAGCCCTCATCGCCGGTGCCAACCTCACCAGTGCGGATTTGCAAGCAGCGGTTTTGTACGCCACCAATCTCCACGGCGCCGTGTTGAATCAGGCCAACTTCGAGCACGCCAATTTAACCGGGGCGAATCTCTGGCAAGCTCGGATGGAACAGACCAATGTCGAAGGTGCTAATTTGACGGGTGCCGTGCTGCCGCAAGTGAACAGTGATGGGCAGACCTAACCACTCATCCTGACCCCAAAACGGGTATAGTGTTAGGGAAATTAGAAAAATGATTGAGGGGTCGGGCGTGCAGGTTGCCATCATTGGCACAGGCTATGTGGGCTTAACCACCGGGGTTGCCCTGGCGTACTTGGGACATCAAGTGATCGGGTTGGATGTGGATGCCGAGAAGGTGGCTCGCCTGCGCCAGGGTGAAATTCCCATCTACGAACCCCACCTGGCGGAATTACTCCAACTGGCTCGCAAAAACATTACCTTTACCACCGACTACGCCACCGCCATTGCCCCGGCACAGGTAGTCTTTATCGCCGTCGGCACTCCCTCCCTCCCCGACGGCAACCCCGATCTCACCTACGTCCGCCAAGCCGCCCAAGGGGTGGGGCTGCACCTGGAGCAACCCTTTACCGTGATTGTCAATAAGTCCACGGTGCCGATCGGCAGCGGCAACTGGGTGGAAACTCTGATCGATGAAGCCTTGAAAACCCGTCCCCAGGCCACGGCTCGCTTTGCGGTGGCCTCCAACCCGGAATTTTTGCGGGAAGGTTCCGCCCTGCACGACACCCTCTACCCCGACCGGGTAGTGTTGGGGACGCAGGCACCGCCAGCCCTGGAAATTTTATATACATTGTACCAACCGATTCTGGAGCAGAATTTCACGCCTCCCAGTTTTTTGCCCCGTCCGGCAGGGTTGTTAGCCGTGCCCTTGATTACGGCGGATTTGGCTTCGGCGGAGTTGATTAAATATGCCGCCAATGCCTTTTTGGCGCTGAAAATCAGTTTTATCAACGAAATGGCGCAGTTGGCCGAACGGGTGGGCGCCGATGTCACCCAGATCGCCCGCGGCATCGGTTTGGATCAACGCATCGGCAGTCAATTTTTGCAAGCGGGGATCGGCTGGGGCGGCTCTTGCTTCGGCAAGGATACGGCGGCGTTGATTGCCACCGCCCGTGAGTACGGCTTGGGGATGGCGATTGTGCAGGCCAGCCGTTTGGTGAATGCCCAGCAACGCCAGTGGGTGGTGGATAAGCTCCTGCAAACCTTAAAAATTCTCAAAGGCCGCCGGATCGGGTTGCTGGGTTTAGCCTTCAAACCCCACACGGATGACCTGCGGGATGCCCCGGCGCTGGATATTGCCCAACAGTTGGTAGAACGGGGGGTAGGGGTGCGGGTGCATGACCCGGTGGCCTTGCCGCGGGCCCGGCGGGAATGGCACAAACTGGAAGTCCAGTACTATGATGACGTGAACCGGTTAGCCCAGGACTGTGACGGGTTGGTGCTGGTGACGGATTGGCCGCAGTACCGGGATTTGCCTTGGGAAGAACTGGCGCCAGTGATGCGGCAGGCGTTGCTCCTGGATGGCCGCAATTTCTTGGATCGAGAACGGCTGCAGCAGGCCGGGTTCACCTATCTGGGTCTAGGGCGCTGATGGCGGGGACGGTTCTGCTCACCGGGGCGGCGGGGTTTGTGGGCAGTCATCTTACGGATCGCTTGGTGCGGGACGGCTATCGGGTGCTGGCGGTGGACAATTGCAGTACCGGTTCCTGGGACAATTTAGCCCATTTACAGGGTCATCCCCAAGTCAAACAAATAGAGCATGATGTTATTACGCCTTTAGAGGTAAATGAACCCTTGGACTGGGTGATGCACTTTGCCAGTCCGGCTTCGCCGCCCAAGTATTTGGCCTTGCCGGTGGCAACCTTACGGGTCAACAGTGAGGGGACGTACCATCTGCTGGAGTTGGCGCGGCGGCAGGGGGCGCAGTTTTTTTTGGCCAGTACCAGTGAAGTGTATGGCGACCCTTTGGAGCATCCTCAGCGGGAAGATTATTGGGGGCATGTGAATTGCACCGGCCCCCGCAGCGTCTATGACGAGGCCAAACGGTATGCCGAAGCGATCACCTTAGCCTTTCATCGCCAGTATGGGTTGTCGGTGCGGATTATTCGCATTTTTAATACCTATGGCTCCCGCATGGACATTCACGACGGGCGGGTGGTGACCAATTTTATTCGGCAGGCGTTGCGGGGGGAACCCTTGACGGTTTACGGGGATGGCCGGCAAACCCGGAGTTTTCAGTACATTGACGATCTGGTGGAAGGGATTGTCCGGTTGATGCAGGTGAATTACCCCTACCCGGTGAATTTGGGCAATCCCCAGGAATTGACCGTATTGGCCTTGGCGCAGGTGATTCAAGAATTGACGGGTACGGCCTCGGCAATCATTTTTCATCCGTTGCCCCAGGATGACCCGAAACAACGGCAACCCGACATTACCCTGGCGCGCACGAAACTTCACTGGTCACCCCAGGTGGATTTGCGCACGGGTTTGGCGCAGACGATTGCGGATGTCCGTCGGCGATGTCTATCCTCGTAACCGGCGGTGCCGGGTATATCGGCAGTCATACCTGTAAAGCTCTGGCGCAGGCGGGTTTGACACCGGTTGTTCTGGATAATTTTAGTACCGGGCATCGCTGGGCGGTGCGCTGGGGCGAATGTATCACCGGGGATTTGGCGGAGCGGGAATTGCTGGTCAATGTGCTTAAACAATATAACATTCAAGCGGTGCTGCACTTTGCTGCCAGTATTGAAGCGGGGGAATCCATGCAGCGCCCGCACCGATATTTTCGGAATAATTTAGTCAATACCCTGAATCTGCTGGAAGCGATGGTGGCGACGGGGGTCAAGACGCTGATTTTTTCCTCGACTTGCGCCATTTACGGCAATCCCCAGTGGCTGCCGCTCACGGAAAACCACCCCCAACAGCCGGTGAATCCCTACGGGGAGACGAAACGAGCCATCGAACAGGCGTTGTATTGGTTCAGCCAGGCTTACGGGTTGCATTACGCCGCCCTGCGCTATTTCAATGCCGCTGGTGCCGATTTAGACGGAGAATTGGGGGAATGCCACGAGCCGGAAACCCATCTGATTCCCAGGGTGTTGTTTTCCCTGTTGGGCGGGGAACCGGTGCGGATTTTCGGCACCGATTACGAGACCCCGGATGGCACGGCGGTGCGGGATTTTATCCATGTGACCGACTTGGCGCAAGCCCATCTCCAGGCGTTGCGCTATGTGCAGGAACATCAAACTAATTTGGTGGTGAATCTGGGCACCGGGCGGGGCTATTCCGTGCGGGAGGTGATTACCATGGCCGAACGGGTGACGGGGCAAACGATCCCGGTGCGGGAAGCGGCGCGGCGGGCGGGGGATGCCCCGATGTTGGTGGCGGATGTCCGCTTGGCCGGGGAATGCTTGGCCTGGCAGCCGCGGTATTCCGATTTGGCAACCATTCTGCAAACGGCCTGGGCATGGCATCAAAATACCTATGCTAAGGTACACAATTAATATCGGTAATATCGGCCGTATCTTCTCACCCTTGCGATGACCTATTCTCCTGCTGCGAAACCCTCCCGTTTCCCCATCCGCCGCTGGTTCAGGAAGATGCAAGTTCCCTTCACGCTGCTGATTGTGGTGCTGTTGATGATGGCCATCTTGGCCGGCTGGTACTGGTTGGCGGGCGTTGTCACGTTATTGTCGCTGGTCTTGGCATTGGAATTGTTTTGGGATTCTATTCAACAGTTTTTTCAGGAAATTCACCCGGAAGAATCCTCTTTGTTATTGGGTGGCATTTCTTTATTTACGGGGTTTATTGGCTTATTGGTGTGGGTGTGGGGACGGGGGGGTTTGCAGATTAATTGGGATGTGGCCTCGGCCTTGGGGGACAGTCTGGGGGCGGTGGGACAAATTTTGGTGGCTCTGGTGGCGGCGGTGATTTCCTGGCAGCAGTATGTGATTTCCAAAGTCCTGACCGAGCAGCAAAATCGCATTACCCAACAGCAAACCATTGATGCTTATTTTCAGGGGATTTCCGAATTGGCGTTAGATGACCAAGGTTTATTAGAAGATTGGCCGCAGGAACGGATGATTGCCGAAGGGCGCACGGCGGCTTTATTGAGTAGTATCAACGCCGAAGGCAAAGCTAAGGTCGTGCGCTTTCTGTCTATGGCCAAGTTGTTGACGCCCCTGAGACGGGATCAACGCTTGGGGCGGCCGATTTTAGATGGCAATGGCTTGTATCAAGAGGATCGGGAAAACGGGGAACGGGTGATTGATTTAGACAATATGCTGGCGGGCGCGGATTTGGCGGGTACGGATTTGCGGCGGGTTGATTTCAGTAAAGCGGATTTGAGCGGTGCCAATTTTACCAATTGCAATCTCGCCCGCGCTAACTTGGCGATGACCAATTTACAGGGGGCAAAATTTAACGGCGCCAATCTCCAGGGCACGATTTTCTACTACGGTGAACCGGAAAAGTGGGATTATGCCAGTCCCTACCAGCCTTGGATCAAGGGGGAGCGCCCCAATTTGCAAACGGGGGAATATACCGGCGCGATTGTCGAGGGAGCGGATTTTAGCGGCGTTCACAATCTTTCCGAAGAACAGCGGTTTTATCTCTGTTCCTGGGGGGGAGGCCGCACCCGCAGTACGATCCCCGGCGGCTGTCAGGGCATTCCCAGCAAGCTCTACGGGGGCGAGGGTTAACCGGTGCCAAACCCGGCCAGGCGGGAGTAGCGTATCACCGGCTCCAGGGCAGCTAAAATCTGCGCCCCATAGGAGCGATGGCACACGCGGCTATCCAGAAGGGCGACCCGTCCGCCCCGCACCGGTGCGACGGCGCGTTGCAGGTGGGCGAGGGTGTGGGGGAGGAGATACTCGCGGAACCAGTCCCGCCCCTGTTGCCGCAAGGCCTCGATCCGCGCCATCACCAAGGGCTGTTCTCGGGGGGGAATGGGAAGCAGGGGAATCACGAGTAAATCGGGGGTGGGCAGCCGTTCCTGATGGGTTTGCCAAAATCGCCAACCCGTGACCAGGATGCCGTTTTCTTCGAGGCCGGTGCGCTCCCGTTGTACCCGCGAACCGAATTCTGCGGCCAAGCTGACGGTGAGTTGGGTTTGCAGGGGCTGTTCATCTGCCAAAATCACGACCAAGCCGGCGGTCAAAGCCAGTAGGCGCTGGAGTTCTTGGCGGATGGCCGGGTAAAACTGGGGGTGGTTGGGGGGGGGCAGGTGCGCCGGGGCGTAGAGATGGATGACCTCATCCCGGGCGTGGGGGGCAAACCGAAACCGGGTCATCCCCGGCAGCGTAAGGGTTCCCAGCGCCATGCCTAAGCCGACCCAGGGGTGCTGCGGCCAGTGGGGCAGAAATTCCGCTAAAGCCCACAGGGGGGAGCAATGGAGGGTAAATTGCGCCAGGGACCGCTCCAGGGTCACCCACCGGACGCGCCGGGGTGGGGACGGCCACAGCGCCTCTAGCCAGTTTTGTTCGCTGGCACTCAGGAGCCATTGCTCGTAGGGGTTGGGGGGATGGCTGAGGATGGATTGGGTCAAGGCCAGTTGGGTTTCCCGGATGAGTTCGGCCTGCTGGGGTTGGGCCCAAACCCATTCATCCCAGGCGTGGGGGGGGTGGCTCTGGGTTAAGACGGTTTCCGCCCATTGTTCCAGGTCGTCCAGCCCGTCCACCACGGTCGGTAATTGCGCCAAGGGGGCGCCGGGGTTCAACAGTTCCCGCAACCACCGTTCTGGGGTCAGCAGGAGCAGCGCCTCCCGTTCTCCGCCAAGCTCCTGTTCCCGGTAAATGGGTTTATGCACCTGCAACCAAGTCCGCAAACGGGGTAATTCCACCTGGAGCCACCGCCGTTGGATGGGGGGGGGAGCCACCAACACCACCGTCCCCGGCCAGAGCAGTGCCGCCGCCAAATATCCCAACCGGTAATGCCCGTGTACCCCCGCCAAGCCCCCCACCTCCATCACCGCACCGGGGCCTAAGCGCAGGGAACGGGTCACCAAACGCGCCAGGGTCAAATGGTGCGGCCAAGGGGGAATGCCCTCGGTTTGGAGTAAGGAGCGCAGGCGTTGATGGACTTCGACTTCCAGCATTGGGGTACAGTGAACTATGTTCATGCTACTCCCCCGCCGGGGGGTCAAGCGTTCATGCACATCGGTATTGTCGGTTTGGGTTTGATCGGCGGCTCCCTGGCGCTGGATTGGCGGCAGGGGGGGCATCGGATTACAGGCGTGAGTCGGCGGGCGGCAACCATTACCCTTGCCCAGGAGCGGGGCATCATTGACCACGGTGGCACGGAATTATCCCTGCTGGCGAGTTGTGAGGTGGTGGTTTTGTGCGTACCCGTGGTTCAGTTAGTCCAAACTGCGGAGCTGGTCTGCCCCCACTTACGTGCCGATGCGATTTTGACCGATGTGGGTTCGGTGAAAGCGCCTGTGGTACAGGCCATTACTCCCCTGTGGCCGGGTTTTATCGGCGGGCATCCGCTGGCGGGTACGGCGGCACAGGGCATTGCTGCCGCCCAAGCGCAATTATTCCGCCAGCGCCCCTACGTGCTCACCCCCACCCCAGGGACGCATGCACCGCAGTTAGCCCGCTTGCAAACCCTGATTCAGGAATTGGGTGCCCATCTGCTGGTGTGCGACCCTCATCACCATGACCGGGCAGTCGCCTGGATTTCCCACCTGCCCATCTGGGTAAGTGCCGCCCTCCTCAACGCGGCGGCTCGGGAACCTGACCCCCAGATTGCCGCTTTAGCCCAACAACTGGCGAGTTCAGGTTGGCAGGATACCACCCGGGTCGGCGGGGGCAACCCGGAATTGGGGGTCGGTTTAGCCCAATCCAACCGGGAACATCTGCTGGCAGACTTGCGCCACTATCATCAGGAAATCGCCCAAGTGATTGCCATGCTAGAAAAACAGGACATTGCCGGTTTGACCACTTATCTTGAGAACAGCCGCCGGCTGGGCCAAGCGTTTCCCGGCAAGAGGGGATAAGCGTTTTACCATCGAGAACCCCCGTCAGACGCGGTGACCGCTTGTCCCTGATGAATAGAGGTTTCCTAAATATAGCCACCCTAATTGAATGTAGAATAGCGGTCGCCGGGGCGCCGCCCCCGACTTGGGTTCTCCAGAATTTTTGTTCTTAAATCCGGTCGCATTGCCATAGAGGTAACCTCAATAGCAACGCCCTACAGCGCATCCAAACGGGGAACAATCTGATCCCGTTCCAACAACGGTTCGGGATTACCCGTCCAGTTAAATTCATTCAAACGAAAGAGGATGCCCCCCTGCGCCCGTTCCGGGTTGAAGAATACCGAAACTCCATAGGTACGGCGACTATATTCCAAACCATAAGTTGCACTGATAATCTGAGCACCCCCATTATCCAAACTCAAGGTAATATTGGCCGTGGCGCGCAAGGGACCAAAAATTTGTTGTGCCAAAAACAAATTCACCACCTGCTGATCCACCCGCCGGTCAAAGAAGAAAGGGGATGCTTCAGTCAAGCGAAATCGCGGCGAATAGGACACACGAAACGCCGTGTAGTCAAACCAATTTTTCGCAAAGTGACCCAATTGCCCACTGAACCCGACATCGCCCCCCAAGACAATTTGGGTAGCCCCGTTGCTGTAAAAATTATTGATGCTGGATATGCCGGCGCTAAAACCCACCGATGGCGTTAAAGGACGGGGGCTAAACCGTAACCCCTCCGTTGCTGTCGGGGGTAAAGGCTTCCCCTGCCAAAGGGTGATCGACCGGCTCAGGGTCAACGCCCCTTGATACCGCCCGAGGGTACGCAATTCTTGACCATCGGGGTCATTGGTATCATCACTGTCGGCGGTAATAATCCGGGCACTCAGAACGTACTGCAACTGGGTGGTGCCCGCCTTGTCCAAGGTAATGGGTTGATTAGAAAGCAAAGCCACCCCCGCCCCAAACCGCACATCCTCAAACCCCAACGAACCGTTAAACACCCGTTGCCGGTAGGCCGCATCGGCTATGAAGCGGTGCTGTGGTAACCACCGATGTTCCAGCTGAAACCGCGCCCGCAGCCGTTCATCCGTATCTCGAAAATCCAACCGGCTCAATAGACCCTCTAGCTTGACCGTCGTATCCGGGGCTACATCCGCCACCAACCGAGACCGCAGGCCAAAATTGGTACCCCAACCAAACCCCCGTTCAATCGTGCGTTGGAGCAGAAAAATCGGTGTAATTTGAAAAGTAACATGCCGGTCATCCACCACATCAAAGGTACGGCTGAGGAATACACCGCCCAAATCCCGTTGGTCATAGCCCAGTTCCAAGGGCAAGGGATCGCGCCGCCGCCGGGAAATCACCACCCGGTCCCGCAGTAACGGCACCGCAATCCGCCGGTCAAAGGCTAATTGTCCCCCCTTGGCGCGAATCTCACTATCCCCATTGGGCAAGCGGGTGAGGGTGGCTCGGCGGGCTTGTAATTCTAATTCAGGCGGGTCAAAGGGGTCATTGGTGATTTTCAGATTGGTGGCCGTCCCCCCCCCTTTCGAGTCAAAGGTCAATTCATCCGCCGTGAACCGTTGTAACCCTCGCCCCGGGCGCTCTACCGCCGTTTGCGGTACAAACACCCGCCGGGGAGTTGCGGGATCCACCAAAACCGGGGCATCCATGAGATTCGTATCTCGAGCCGCCTCCTCAAGCCGTAGCCCCCCTCGCACCTGATAAAAAACGCCGCTTTCCGCATCCAGGTCGTAATCCAGGCGTTTGCCCCGGAGGATCTGGTCGCCCCGCGTCAAAACCACTTCCTCGCCGGTAGCCGTGGCCTTGCGGGTGAGAAGATTAACTTCTATTTCATCGGCCTCTAATACCGCCCCCCGGTGCCGCAGCACCGCATTCCCGGTAGCCGTAAAAACTTGGGTTTGTTCATTAAATGTTTGCCGATCCGCATCCACCTCCACCCGCGCTTTCGGGTCAATCGCCTGCACCAGCCGCTCCCACAGGGGCAAAGACGTATAGTCAATGTCCTCGGTCGAAACCGGACGGACATCTCTAAGAGCAGCGACCTGGGGTGATACTCCCGGCGCAATGGGAGCAAAATATGGCATTGGGAACGAACCTCACACCACCCAAATGGGGTTAAATCAGCAGCAGACTAGGCTTATTCTAAATCCCGGCGTTTGGGATTACGGGAGGGGTCAGCCGACAGGAAGCCGAACACAAACAGGAGGACGAAGAAAGCGACCGTTGCGTAAACCGTGTATTTCAGAGCCAACATAGGATTAAATCAGGGTATGAACGTTTGTATCTTAACATTCCCCCGGCGCCGATTTTGGCACAATTGAGCCAGTCATCCACCCATATCCGGTGTGTCTCTCATGGCTCCCATCGTTTTACTCACCGATTTTGGTGGCCAAGATCATTACGTGGGTGTCCTCAAAGGCGTGATCTTGAGCCTCCATCCCCAAGCGCAAATCGTTGACCTGAGCCACGAGATTCCCGCCTATCAGGTGACGGCGGTGCCGTTTCTTTTAGAACAATCTCTACCTTATTTCCCCCAGGGAACCATTTTTTTGGTGATTGTTGACCCTGGCGTGGGGGGCACCCGGCGACCGATTGCCCTGCAAACCTCCCAAGGATACGCCGTTGGTCCTGACAATGGTGTATTTACACCGTTATTACCCCACGTGACCGAGGCAGTGGTCTTAGATCACCGAACCTACTGGCGCACCCGGCAGCCCAGCCAGACCTTTCATGGTCGGGATATTTTTGCCCCCGTGGCGGCGCACTTGAGTTTGGGGGTGCCGTTGAGCCATCTGGGCGGAACAATCAGGCCAGAAACCTTAGTCCGTTCTGCTCCGTCCCCCTGCCTACCCACCCCCCAAGGCTGGCAAGGAATCATTCAATACTGCGATCATTTTGGCAATCTGATCACTACCATTCCGGGGGATGCCATCCGAGCCAGAGCCATTCAACAGGTGCAGTGGGGCGACGCAGTCATTCCTTGGGGGCAATGTTATGGGGATGTCCCTGCTGGGCATTTACTGGCTTTGGTGGGGAGTCATGGTTATGTGGAAATTGCCTGTCATCAGGGCAGTGCAGCCAGGATTTTGGGTGCTAAAATTGGGGATCAGGTGAATATTATCTGTCAAACGAGTTAATCAGTCATACATAGTTTATAGCAATCCTACATGAGTTTAGAATGGCATTCGCCGCGGCGCAGTCCCCGTCTCTGGTTTCTCCCTCAACTCAGTATGCCGGCGAGATGATTGTCTGCTGGTTCCAATAATCCAGAGGTGCCCATGAATGATACCTTAAAAACCTACCGTATTTTGGATGCCAATCTCGACCGCGCCAGGGAAGGATTACGGGTGATCGAAGAATGGTGTCGGTTGGGACTCAATCAATCTCATACCGCCGAATTATGTAAAAATTATCGGCAAGAATTAGCCCGTTGGCATCGCGGCGAATTTCGGGCGGCACGGGATACAGCAGGCGATGTGGGCACGGCGCTCACCCATGCCCAAGAAATCCGGCGAGAGAATATAACTGCCCTCTTACAAGCCAATTTTGGCCGGATTCAAGAAGCCCTGCGGGTGCTAGAAGAATACGGCAAATTAGTGGATGGCAATCTTGCCCAAGCCATGAAACAGCTACGCTATCAAATCTATGAATTGGAGCGTCAATTATTCAGTAAAGAACGGCAGCAAAAACTAGAGCAAGCCTATTTGTATTTGATTACGATGCCGCACGTTAATTTATGCGCTATCGTCGAATCGGCCTTACAAGCAGGTTTAACCCTGGTGCAATATCGAGATAAGGAACAAACCGATGCGGCTCGCTACGAAATTGCCGAGAAATTATGCCGGTTATGCCACCAGTACAATGCTTTGTTTATTGTCAATGACCGCGTGGATATCGCCTTGGCTGTAGATGCGGACGGTGTGCATTTGGGGCAACAGGATCTGCCCCTGGCGACTGCCCGGCAATTATTAGGTGACCAGCGGCTGATCGGTTGTTCGACCACGAATCCAGAGGAACTCCAACGCGCGCTGGCGGGAGGGGCAGACTATGTGGGGGTGGGGCCGGTCTATGCCACCCCCACCAAAGCCGGGAAACCCCCGGCGGGCTGGGATTATGTGGAGTATGCGGCGAGTCACTGGCAGAAACCTTGGTTTGCCATTGGGGGCATTGATCTGAATAACTACCGGGAAGTGGTGCAGGCCGGGGCGCAGCGTCTTGCGGTTGTCCGAGCCATTATGGCCGCAGATGACCCCGGCGCTGTGACGCAACAATTTTTGCAAAAACTCCAGCCTCAACCATGAATTTCTGGCAAGCCATTAACCAGAAAATCACAACAGTCACCGGGCGGCCTTTTGCCGGAACGCCCCAGGGGAGTCGGGGCGGGGGCTGTATTCATGATAATCAAATTTTGAGGGATGGGGAGCGGCAATTTTTTATTAAAATTAACCGGGAAGCCGAGCTGGATTTATTCATTACCGAAGCCTTGGGTTTGCAAGCATTAAGTGCTGCCCATACGCTCAAAATTCCCCAGGTGATCGGCTGGGGGGTAGCCGAGGCACAAGCCTATTTAATTCTGGAGTATTTAACTCTCACTCAACGGGGAAACTGGTATTTCATGGGGCAGCAATTAGCCCAACTACACCGGCAAAGCGTCGGTCAACAATTTGGCTGGGAACGGGATAATTATATCGGTGCCACACCCCAAAAAAATGCTTGGCATCGTGATTGGGCTGATTTTTTTTGCACCTGTCGCTTAGGGTATCAATTCCAGTTGGCTCAACGGCGGGGGGGACGTTTCCCCGCCGTGGAAAAGCTCTTAAACCGAGTGCATGACCTCCTCGGTGCGATGGCCGTCACGCCGGTTTTAGTGCATGGGGATTTATGGTCAGGCAATGCGGCCTTTACGCAAGCCGGTGAACCGGTGATTTTTGACCCGGCGGTTTACTACGGCCATCGGGAAGTCGATCTGGCCATGAGTGAATTATTCGGCGGCTTTCCGGCGCAATTTTATCAAGGCTACCAATCCGTATGGCCTCTAGAATCGGGGTATCACCAACGGAAAACCGTTTACAATCTCTACCATATTTTGAATCACTTTAATTTATTTGGCGGTTCCTATTGGCAACAAGCCGAACAGATGATGATGCAGATCCTGCACAGCCAGCCCC
>CALHCP010000147.1 GCA_937936705.1 uncultured cyanobacterium
TCAGGTCACTTCGGTGTCCGAGTTTGTGGATGTGAAGCCGACGGACTGGGCGTTTTTGGCGTTGCAATCCTTGGTGGAGCGGTACGGTTGTATCGTGGGTCTGCCGACGAATCCCCCGACCTACCAAGGCCGCCGGGCAACTACCCGTTATGAGTTTGCCGCGGGTTTGAATGCCTGTTTGGATCGGATCAATGAATTGATTGCCGCTGCCGTTGAGCCGTTGGCGACCAAGGAAGACTTGCTGGTTCTGCAAAAACTGCAAGAAGAGTTTGCGGCGGAACTGTCCATCATCCGGGGGCGCGTGGATGCGTTGGAAGCCCGCACGGCTCTGTTGGAGCAACAGCAGTTCTCCACGGTGACCAAACTGCGGAGTGAGGTAATTTTTGCGCCCTATGGGGTGGCGGATACGGGGGTGGCCTACAACCGGATTGAAAATGCTCTGTTGTCGGGGAACCGGAACTTTACGGGAGTAACGGGTACCGGTGTCGATTCTTTAGCTCGTGGTAATGTTCGTGGCATTAGTAGTGTTCCCAATAATGTTGACGAAGCAATTCGGGGTCGGAAAGCCCGCACGGCCGACAAGCTGGCCATGGGTTACCGGGTGCGGTTGAACTTTGATACCAGTTTCACCGGCAATGACTTCCTGCGGGTACGGATTCAGGCGGGTGATTTAGCGAACCTGAGTGGAGCTACGGGTACCACTGCAGCTCGGCTGGCTTTTGACAATACCACTGGTGGCAACGTAGTCCTGGACAAGGTGTACTACCGTTTCAGCTTTGACAAAGGCCGGGGCACAATCATGATTGCCGGTGCCGGTACGCCGCCGGATGATTTCTTCGATCCCTATACCCCGATTGGTTCGGGCGGTACGGGGTCAATTTCCCGGTTTGGTCGGTTTAACCCCTTGTTCTATCGGGCGGGGGCGGCTTCCGGTACGGGTGCCTTCGTGGGTTACAAGTTCAATGACATCTTCCGGGTGGATGCGGGGTACTTGGCAGCTAATCCGCCTACGGTCGGTGGCGGAACCCCGGTTAGTGCCTTCAACCCGGATTTGGGTCTGTTTGGCTCCAACTACACGGCCAACTTGATGCTGGGTGTCCAACCCCTGCGGGACTTCAAATTTGGGGTCGGCGTTGCCCAGACCTACAACGAGAATGTTACTAGAATTGGGGGTACGACTGCTGCGGGTATTAACTTGAGTGGCTCTACGGGGACGGATTTTGCGGCCAACCCGTTCAACCCAGCGGGTACGCCTGGGTTGGCTCCCGCTGGCCGGACGGCGGTGACGATGCAGACGGTGAACCTGATGTTCCAGTGGCGGGCGATTCCCCAGATGACGGTGGCGGGTTGGTTCGGCTACGGCTGGGTGCAGGGGCAGAGCGATACGCCTCCTACAGCAGGTGCTTTTCAAGGTACTCGGCGGGCGAATCTGCTGACCGCGGCGCTGCAGTTCATCTTCCCGGATGTGTTCAATCGCCGGGGTGACTTGGGTGGCTTGATTGTGGGCATTCCCCCTTATGTCACCGCCAGCCAGTGGAATGGGGGTACGTCTGAAGGTTTTGGTGGAATTAATAACGTTCCCCAGAATAGGGACAATGATCCTCCGTCCCAGGGGCCGCGTCGGTTAAACCTGCGTGACACTTCGGTACCGATTCATGTGGAGGCTTTTTACCGCTTCCAGGTGAATAAGTACATCTCGGTGACCCCGGGTGCTTTTGCGGTGTTCAATCCTAATGGGCAGAACGAGAATGCCCCGGTTGTGGTCTATACGATCCGTACGACGTTTGCGTTCTAGACCCTCACCCCCTGCCCCTCTCCGACAAACGTGACAGGGGATTAGGGTAAGGCAAAACCAACTCAAGGCGGCTGGCTCTCACGGGCTGGCCGTTTTGGGTTTTATGGTCTTCGCTTGCCATAGCCAGCCTACATGAGTTTAGAATGGCAGTCGCAGGGGCGCCGCCCCCGGCGGCAGTGTTCCCATTACTGCGTATCGCTAGAGAGAGGCTCCTTCTGGCTCTGAAGTGCCCTGATGAATCTCCTGCGCCAAGTTCGGTCGTTTCTGCGGCAATTTGATTACCTGCCTCCCCACAGCCGGGTGTTGGTGGCCGTCTCCGGCGGTCAGGACTCCCTGTGTTTGCTGGATATTCTGCATCGCCTGCAACCTCGCTGGGGCTGGACTTTGGGGGTAGTCCATTGCGACCACGGCTGGCGCCCAGACAGCCAGGATAATGCCCGTTATCTGCAACATCTGGTTGAGCAGTATGGCTATCCCTACTACCTGCTGCAGGCTCAGAACTTATCCCCGCAAGAGGCAAAAGCCCGCCAATGGCGTTATCAAGCTCTGGTGCGTGTCGCCACGCAAAATCATTATCCAATTATTACTACCGGTCATACGGCCAGCGACCGGGTGGAAACGTTTTTGTTTAATCTCTGGCGGGGCAGTGGTTTGGATGGGTTGGTGGCTTTGTCGCCCAGCCGAGCCTTAAGCCCGCAGGTGCGGTTGGTGCGACCTCTGTGGCGCGTGCCCCGCACGGCGACGGCGGCCTATTGCCAACAACAGGGGCTGACCGTCTGGCCGGATGCCACCAATGCGGATATGAATTACCGCCGCAATCGCATTCGCCGGGAGTTGTTGCCCTACCTGCGCACCCATTTCAACCCGCAGGTGGAACAGCAGTTATTGCAAACCCTGGAGATTCTCAGCGCCGAACAGGAGTTTTGGCGGGGGTGGCTCCAAGCGGTTTGGCCGCAGGTGTATGACCCGGAGCAGCAGACCCTCAACCGCCCTAAGTTAAGAAAATTGCCGATGGCACTGCAACGGTATGTACTGCGATTGTTCCTGCACAATGTACTCCGCCGGGCGGTCAATTTCCGACAGGTGGAGCAGGTTCGCCGACTCTTAACCGAAAATACCGGCGCCAGTACTGCGCCCCTTCCCGGGGGCTGGCGGGTGGTGGTACGGGGGGATGTCCTGGCTTTTAACCCTGGGCAACCTGCTGCATCAAACTCAAGAGTTCATCCACGATCTGCGCCTGCCCCTGATGCGCCGCTTGACTGACCTGGTGATAACACTGCCAGGTTTGGTCTAGTTGGTCTTGGCGGGGCTGCAACAGCTCTTGGCAGGAGTTGAGCCGCCCCCAGAGTTGATCCCAGCGCTGCTGCTGCTGGCGGAGTTCGTCCTGTTGTTGCTCTAGGGTCTGGCGCTGCTGGGCGCACTCTTCCCGCTCTTGAGCGAGGCGTTCCTGAACTTGCTCTAACTGGGTTTGCCGCTCCTGTAGCCGTTGGGTCTCGGCTTGCCGCTCCTGTAGCAACCCCTGGTACTGCTCTTCGGCGAGGCGCAAGATGGGTTCCCAATCTGCCCCTTTGGCTTCTGGGACGCTCCGGCCTTGACGTTGGTCAAGAATCTCCCGGTAGGCACGGGTAACGGCTTCCCGCTCGAGCAGGGTTTGCCGCTGACCCTGGAGTGAGGCTTCCAAGAATTGGTAATTTTGCTGCTCGCTTTCGAGTTCATTTTCCAGGTCAATCCGCTCGTAGTCGTTGGCTTGCTGGATGCGGGTCTGGATTTCGTCAATGGCGGCCTGTTGCATCCGCAATTCTTCTTCCTGTTCACGCAGATAGCTCTGAAACTTACTGAGGGATTCTTCTTTTTCGTGGACTTCGCGTACCAAATCCTCCAGATTCATCGCCATCAAGGCCGCTTTATCAACCAAGGCACCGGCTCCCACCAGGGGTTTCAGATGTTGGCAGATTTGTTCCTGCCGTCGCACCGCTTGGTCGAGGGCCTGTAGCCGTTGCTTGAGTTGTTCACACTCGGTTTGCCACTGAGCCGCTAACTGTTCCTGAGCACAGAGCTGGGCTTCCCGCTCCTGGAGTTGCCGCCACTGGGAGGGGAGGGACTGCTGCCGCTGCTGGATTTGCTCCTGGAGTTGCTGGGCTTCCCCTCGCCCCTGCTCTAGTTGTTGCCACTGGCTTTGCAGGAATTGTTGCTCCTGTTCCAAAAGCTGCTGCCATTGCCCCAGGGTGTCGCCCGCCGGTTGGCAGCGGCGCAGTCGTT
The DNA here is from genome assembly GCA_937936705.1 of uncultured cyanobacterium. Lineage (GTDB taxonomy): Bacteria > Cyanobacteriota > Cyanobacteriia > Gloeomargaritales > Gloeomargaritaceae > Gloeomargarita. The sequence goes on from CALHCP010000147.1 coordinate 4,055, forward strand.
CCAGACAGTCGGTCATCTGTTGGGCGATCTCTTGGGTCAGTACCCCCACCCGGCTGCTTTCCAGTTGAGCGCGTTCCTGTTCCAGTTGTACCCACGCCTGTTGTAATTCCGCTTCCTTGCGCTGAATTTCCGCCTGGAGTGCCTCGATTTCGGCCTGAAAGACCTGCATTTGCCGTTGTTGTTCCTCCAGGGCGGCCATCGCCTCTTCGGCCTGCTCCACCTGCTCCAGACGTTCTGTGAGTTCGAGCTGACGGTTGTGAAACTCCTGCGCCTGTAGCATCAGGGATGTCTTCATTTGCTCGCTTTCTTCCTCAACCTGCTGCAATTTTTCCTGCAACTGGGCGACTTGGCGCATGATCCCCATGACGTGGGGCTTGGCATCCTGCACATGCTGCACTTGATTATTGGCATTCGTTTCTACCAGCACCAGGGTGCCGTTGCCGTAGGATTCAATTTTCTTTTCATCATTGGCATTCAACTGCAGATTAGCAGAGGTGGTGACCCAAAGCTCCCCCCGTTGCACCGCCAGGACGACGAGGTCGGTACTGTGAGCTTGGGTTAAAAAGCCGGTTCTCTGTCGCCGTTGAATCTCTGCCAAGTACTTCACGCTTGTCGTCCTAACGCACTACTTCCCAGCAATATGTTCTAGTTTAACTTGATTGTTGCCGTCAGACTATGGCCACCCTGCGTCCAGTCTAACCGACACCGACTGGCATTCGAGTAGTATAGCAGATCGGTTCGTTGGGCTTGAGATTTTCGAGATTGGGTGTAGAATTAAAGTATCAAACCGATTCCTAAAGGATACATGGCAACGGTTTTGCTGGTGGAAGACCAGCGTACCCAGCGGGAATTGATGGCGCAAACCTTGACCCAAGACGGGTTGCAGGTGGTATCGGCTGCCGACGGTCGTGAAGCCCTGCAAAAACTTCAGGAAACCCGTCCTGATGTGATTGTCTTGGATGTGGTCATGCCGAATATGAACGGGTATGAATTGCTGCGGGAACTCCGCAGACACCCGGATTTAGCCAAGGTGCCGGTGGTGGTCTGTAGCGTCAAGGGCGAGCAGTTTGACAAACATTGGGCAGAGCGGTTGGGTTCTAACGCCTATGTGGTCAAGCCGTTTGAGCCGCAGGATTTAGTGGGAACGGTGCGGAGTTTATTGCGGCGCACGGGTCGTTAATTCTGTTATCACTTGGCCGTACGAGCCAATCGAATCGGTGTAATATAAATAGCAATTCACATCGCGGGTCAGTTATGAGTACCGTTTTAGTGGTTGAAGATAGTGCCCCCCAAAGGGAAATGATCATCGGTCTATTACAAGATAATGGCTTAACGGTGTTGACGGCGACCAATGGTAGTGAAGCCTTGGAATGTGTTAAGCAGGCGGTGCCCCATCTGGTGATTACGGATGTGGTCATGCCGGTGATGAACGGTTATGAATTGATTCGCGAGTTACGCAAACCCGACCGAGCCACGGCGGATGTGCCCATCTTGGTCTGTTCCTCTAAAGGGGAAGCCTTTGATGAACAATGGGCCAAACGCCAAGGAGCCACGGATTATATCGTCAAGCCTTTTGAACCCCAGCAGTTGCTGGACAAAGTCAAGGCGTTGCTCCGCCGCTGATCGCCGACCCATCCCCAGGGAGGGGAAGCGCAGTCTGACTTGATTGGAGAACAAAGATTCTGGGGAAACCAGTGCGGGAGCTGCGCCCCGGCGACCGCCGTTGAGCATTCAATTCGGATATGACGGTAGCCGTGCCCCCGATGACCCCTCCCTATCCGGGTTTTAACTCGAACGCAAGACTACTTCCCCGTTTTGGACGGCCACCAGTTGAATTTCCAACGGCCCGGCGGTGTAGATCGGGCGCCG
>CALHCP010000148.1 GCA_937936705.1 uncultured cyanobacterium
CGAACGGCTGCGGTTGCTGCTGAATATCACTAAGTTTTCGATCCAAGCTCCCACTTCCCGGAATGAGGATGGGGAAACCCCCCGCCTCACGACCAAATTCACGCTGGAAGCCTTTGTCCCCCTCACCCCGGAGGAACTGGCAGCTCGCAAGCAGGCCAGTCAACCCAAGGATGACAAAAAGGGCAAGGAACAGCCAAGCACCAAGAAGTAAGGTTCTGGGCGGGTTGCCCCCCGCCGGGAACAGCGTTTAATCCCAAAATCCGATGAACTGGAGGAGTGAACAATATGCGTCAGTGGTTAACCCGTAGTCCATCTTTAGGGCTGAGTGCTGCCTTGGTGGTGCTGGCTCAACCGGCCCTGGCCGGCACGGCGAAAATTACCGAGGTGCAGCTCAAGCCGGTGGGGAACAACCTCGCCATTGTCTTGAAAACCCAAGGCGGCAAGCAGATGCAGGTTTTGGGTAGCCGGCAAGGGAATAACTGGGTGGCGGAAATCCCCAACGCCGAGTTGCAGTTACCCCAGGGGCAATTCCAGCAGGAGCAACCCATCGCCGGGATTAATTCGGTCAAGGTGGCTCCCCTGAGCGATGGCGGCGTGCGGCTGACGGTCGAAGGTACCAGTAAAAATGTCACCGGTCGCATCGGTCAACGCACGGATGGCCAGGTGAGTTTTTTGATTGAACCCCAGCGGGTGGCGCAAGCGCAACCCAAGGCTGCCGCCAATCCCCCCCTGGCCCAGGCGGAAGCGACCGACCCCACCCCCCGACCGGGGACGGATTCACCCCGGACGATTCCCCCGAATTTGCCCCAGGGGCCCAACCCCCTGCCACCGCTGTTGCCCCGCGCCGTTGCACCGCCGGTGGGAGACATTGCCATCAGCCAGGTGAATGTGGGGGCGGAAATCATTGACCTGGGGCCCAAGGGAGCGACCCGGATTCCCCGCTTGGTGCTGCGGGATGCCCCCGTGCGGGAAGTATTAACCCTGTTGGCACGGGCGGCGGGTTTGAATTTGGTCTATGTGCCGGATACGGAAAAGGTGACGGTGCGGGAAACGGAACTGGCGGAAATTACCGGCGGCTTCCGCCTGCAGACCAAGGAAGAAGGGACGGTGGAGCGGGAAGTCGGACAGACCACCGTTTCTTTGGACATTGAAAACGAAGCGGCGCAAAACGTCTTGAATTACGTCCTGCGGGTCGCCCGTCTGCGTGCCAATAAAGTCGGCAATACCCTGTTTGTGGGGCGCAATTTACCGGCGGAAGCGGACAACGTGATCAGCCGCACCCTGCGCATCAACCAAGCCACGGCGGCGGGTCTGGCCGGGCATCTGGCTTCCCAGGGGGCGGAAGTGTATCGCACCGTGGTGGAAACGGTGCTGGTGACCAACCAGGTGGTGGCTTCGCCCGGTTCCCCGCCGGTGGTGCAGAGTTTTCCCCAGGAGCAGGTACGGGTGGAACGGATTGCTGCCCCCGCCGGGGTGACCAATGCGGTTTTAACCGGGTTGCGGGCGGTGGTGGATGCCCGTACCAACGCCATTACCCTGACCGGGCCGGCGCGCTTGGTGGAGATCGCCAGTGCCACGGCGGCGCAGTTGGATGTGCGCAAGCGGCAGGCGATGGTGAACGTGAAGGTGATCGATGTGGTGCTGAATAATAACCAAGCCCAGGGCTTCAGCATGTCGTTTGGGAAGAATGACACCTTCTTCCGGTTTGACAACGGGGCCGCGGTGATTAATTTTGGTGCCAGTCCGCTCACCCTGATTCCGGGGGCTTCGATTATTCCGGGGTTGAACACGACGCAGATCGGGGCGCCTGACCAATCCCAACCCTTTAGCCGGAGCTTTTTTGCCGCCCTCCAAGCCCAGATTGCGCAGAACAACGCCAAGATTCTTACCGACCCCACCCTGCTGATCCAGGAAGGGGAAGTGGCAACGGTGCAGTTGACGGCGGAGGTGGTGACCAATATCGAAGTGACACCGGCGCAACAACAAGGCCAGCCTCCCAGCATCACAGTTCAGCGGACTCCGGCGGGGTTACTCCTCTCGGTCAACCTCGAGCGGATTGACGACAATGGCTTTATTACCCTATCGGCCAGCCCCGATTTGAGTGCCCCTGCGGGTTCATTTGCGTTAACCACGCCAGGACCGGTCGGTCAAGGGAATGCGGTCAATACCATCACCCTGCTGTCTCGCCGTCGGGTGACGACCGGGCGGGTGCGGTTGCGGGATGGGCAACCGCTGGTGCTGAGCGGGGTGATCCAGGATACCGACCGGGTGAACGTGTCCAAGGTGCCGATTTTGGGGGATATTCCCCTGTTGGGGACGCTGTTCCGTGCCACCAGCAAGGTCAACCAGCGCAACGAGGTGATTGTTTTGATCACCCCGCAAATCGTCAATGAGAACGATACGTCCACCTTTAATTACACGCCGGTTCCTGCGCCGGTCGGCCCGCGCAGTGCCCTGCCGGAGCAACCCGTGAGCCAAAACGCGCCCGTTTGGGATGCTACGGGCGGTCAGCGTTAGTTCTGCAACCTTTAACCTCCAGTATGGTGCCCTCTACCAGGGATGGTAGGGGGCTTTTTGCCTGATATACTTATGGATGCAGTTGGGGGGCAATGATGGACTTAACCACTAAAGAGGGGATTCAAGTGAAACGGCAGATTTCTCCAGAGGAGCAAGCATCCTTGGGGATCAAAGATTGGCCGGTGTGGGCAAAAGAAGTTTCGGAATTTCCCTGGACTTATGATGCGCAAGAAACCTGTTATTTTCTGGCCGGGGAAGTGACCGTTACGCCGGTGCAAGGGGAACCGGTAACGATAACCGCCGGGGATTTGGCGGTATTTCCGGCGGGGCTATCCTGTACCTGGCGCATTACCCAACCGGTACGGAAACATTACCGGTTTGGGGGATGACCTAGATGCTCAAGCCATGCTGGGCAGCTCAATAGAGGTGCCCTTGATAAAGTTCCAAAGAGTGCAGAAACTCAGCCTTGAGCAAAAGCTCCAAATCAAGGAGATGCTCTTGCA
>CALHCP010000149.1 GCA_937936705.1 uncultured cyanobacterium
AATCTTGAATCTTTTATGGAACCTGTATTAATTTCTATTAGTTCTATTATTAATTTAATTAGGGATAGGCGGTCGCCGGGGCGTCGCCCCCGTCTCGGGTTTGCCATCAACCCGGTATGCCAGCGAGATCATTTTCTACTGGTTCCAATAATGATCATTTTCTACTGGTTCCAATAATATAGAGGTGCCTTTATGATGAAAAAGGAATTACGCCAGGCTGATCGTTCTATGCTCAAGCGTTGGTCAAAACGCTGGGGGGCATTTGTCGCCCTCGTTACCCTGACGTTGGTGGGGGTGGTCGCACCCGTGCAGGCGCAACGGAGCGGTGTCCCTTGGCCGGTGTTGCTACAACGGGGGATCGAAATTTTCCAGTGGAGCCATCTTTCTGACCGGCAAGAGGTGCAGTTGGGACAGCAAATTCACCAACAGCTTTTGGCGCAAGAGTTTCAGGTGCACAACGACCCGGAACTGCAACGCTATGTCACCGAGATTGGCCAACGGCTGGTGAGTGTGAGTGAACGTCCCGGTTTACCTTTTGAATTTACGGTGGTGCGTAGTCCTCAGGTGAATGCCTTTGCCACCATGGGCGGATTTGTTTATGTGACGACGGGATTGCTGCGCAGTGCGGACAATGAGTCCCAGTTGGCGGGGGTGATCGGGCATGAAATCGGGCATATTACCAACCGGCATGTGGTGCGCCAGTTGCAACAGTTGGCGATTGCCCAGGGGGTCAGTACCCTGTTGGGTACCGATGGCAGTCGCTTGCAGGCGGTGGTGATTGAACTGGTTCTCCGGCGACCCCGCAGCCGGGAACAGGAATTTGAAGCGGATCGCAGTGGCCTTAATTATCTGGTACGGGCGGGTTATGACGGGCGCGGCTTGTCTGAGTTTTTGGCTAAGCTCCAAGGTCAGGGCAATCTGCCTACCTTTCTCAGTACCCACCCGGCACCGCAGGCGCGCATTGCCGCTCTGCGGCAGCAAATGCCCGCCCAGCCAACCGGCGCGGGGACGGATAGCCAAGCCTACCGCCAGAGGGTGCTGAGCCGTTTGCCCTAAAATGGGGGTGGTCGTTTTTGCCTTGCCCATGACCTCCGCAGATTTGGCGCAGTATATGGAAGCCACGGGTCGCCAGCTCCAACCTTGGCTGTTGGCACAGTTGCGCCTGTTGAAATTACAACAGGAACGCCCGGATTTGCCCCCGGAAGTCTATTGGCAACGGCTCCAGGATATTCATCGGGATGTGATGAACTTGGGGGAATGGTGGCAGGGGCGGGAAGCGGAGGTCTTTGGTGACCGATGACTACCTATCGCGCCGAAATTTACATCACCCTGAAGCCATCGGTTCTGGATCCGGCGGGGACGGCGATTACCAAAGGGCTGCAACAACAGCAATACCCAGGCGTGGAACAGGTGCGCATCGGTAAATATATTGAATTAACCTTGACGGCGGCGAACACGGCGGCAGCCGAGGCGCAGGTCGAACGGATGTGCCAGGAGGTCTTGACCAATCCGGTGATTGAGACCTACCGTTTTCGGCTGGAGGGGGAAGGGTGAACTGCGGCATTGTGGTTTTTCCGGGGTCGAACTGTGACCGGGATATGGCTTGGGTGACGGAACGAATTTTGGGGCAGCCGACGCGCTTCATTTGGCATCAGGAAACGGATTTGGGGGAGGTTGACCTGGTGATTTTGCCGGGGGGATTTAGCTATGGGGATTATCTGCGCTGTGGGATGTTGGCGCGGTTTTCGCCGGTGATGGCGGCGGTGGTCGCCCACGCCCAAGCGGGGAAATGGGTGTTGGGGGTGTGCAATGGGTTTCAGATTTTGACCGAAGTGGGCTTACTGCCGGGGACTTTGCTGCGGAATCGGGATTTGCAGTTTATTTGTGATACCGTGCCGGTGCAGGTGGAACGGACGGATTTGCCCTGGACGCAACGCTACCAAAAACAGCAGGTGTTAAATCTGCCGATTGCCCACGGGGAGGGGTGTTATTACGCGGAACCGGCGGTGCTGCACCAATTGGAACAACAGGGGCAGGTGGTGTTTCGTTATGTCGCTCCCAACCCGAATGGTTCTCTGGCCGATATTGCCGGGATTTGCAACCCCCAAGGGAATGTGCTGGGGATGATGCCGCACCCGGAACGCGCCAGTGATGGGGAGGTTGGGGGGACGGATGGACTGGGGCTGTTTCAAGGGCTGTTGGCGTGGTATTCTAAAAGTGCCTGTGCCAGTCAGTTGCCATGAATGCAGAAGAACTGTTAGAGCGCTATCGCAGCGGCGAACGGGAGTTTATCGGCCAGGATTTGCAGGGGGTGGATTTGTACAAGGCGGCGCTCAATGGGGTGAATCTCAGCGAAGCCAATTTGGCCGGAGCGGACTTGAGTGGGGCAAAACTGACGGGAGCTTACTTGGCCGGGGCGAATCTCAGCCAGGCGAAACTCAAGCAGGCGGTGCTGCGGGAAGCGGATTTGAGTGACTGTATTTTGGTGGGGGCGATTCTCGCCCAAGCGAAATTGCTGGGGGCGGTGTTGGCGGGGGCGGATTTATCCCAGGTGGATGCAAGTGGGGCGAACCTGAGCCGGTCGGATTTGAGCGGGGCGGTGCTGATGCGGGGGGATTTGACCGGCGCGAATTTGTCAGGCGCTTATCTGCATCGGTTGGATGGGCGGGAGGCCAATTTTTGGCAGGCGGATTTGTGTCAGGCAATTTTGCGGGAAGCCAATCTGGAACGGGCCAGCTTCCGGGAGGCGGATTTGTCCCGTGCCATTTTGCGCGCCGCCAATCTCCAGGGCGCCAACCTCAAGGGAGCCAGTTTGAACGGCGCCGTGCTCCAGGGGGCGAATTTGCGGTGCGCCTACTTGGCAGAGGCCGATTGGCAGAGAGCTATCTTAACCGATGTCCAGTTGACCGGAGCCACGTTGCCCAACGGCGCCGTCATGGATGTGGCCTGGGGCTGAGCTAAAAAAAATCGTGGTAGGATGGGCGCGGGTGATCCCGCCAAGCGGGTGGGAGTGATTTAGTTCATTGGGACGAGGATACCCTGGGCGTTACCGTAAAAGGGTACCGAACAACCACGACCGATGCTAGACCTATTGCCTGTGGTTATGAGTGCTCCCGATTTAATGACTTGGTTAGAGACAACGCTTGCCCCGGCCAATTGTACCGCCCAAGGGGTTATGGATGGTACCCAACTGCGGGTGCTGGTGGAAGCCAACCCGGTGCCCACCGCGACCCAGGTGATGGGTTATTTGCGCTCCGGTTTACCCCGGTTGGGCGGCCGGGAAATCACTTCTTTGCTGGTGTTTGGCCGGGTACAGGGGGAAGCGATTCCCCGCTGGGCGGAAAGCCTGACGGTCACACCGGCGATGCGGGGCGAGTCGGTGCAGGAACGGTTGGCTCGTTTGAAAGATAGTCTGAACCGCCAGTCCCAACTCGGACAACGCTTCCGGGAACAGATAGGGACGGTGCGTCCGCCAACGTTGACCCCGACTGCCGTACCGGCAGCATCGCCTGCGACGGTGACGGGGGCAGAGGTGCGGCAGCGGTTGAGCCGGGGGGAACGGGATTTTAGTCAGGCGAATTGGAGCGGCTTGGATTTGAGTGGTTTGGATTTGAGCGGGGTGTGCCTGCGGGGGGCGGATTTATCCCGGGCGAATTTACAGGGCAGTAATCTGAGCGGCGCCGATTTGCAGCAGGCGGTGTTGCGGGGGGCGAATCTGGCCGAAGCCAACCTCCGGGGCGCCAACCTCACCCGCGCCACCATGGGCAGTGAACCCCGCAGTGCCACTAGTTTACGCCGCGCCGATGTCCGGCAGGCCAACTTGGCGGAGGCGACCCTGGGGCGGGTGGTGGCGGTGGGAGCCGATTTTGCCGGGGCGAACTTGAGCCGCACCGATTTGAGCCGTGCCGACTTGTCCCAGGCGAATTTCACCCAAGCCGACCTGTCCCAGGCGGATTTGTCCCGCGCCAATTTGAGCGGTGCCGGATTAACCGAGGCCAATCTCTGCCAAGCGAATTTGACCGCGACGGATTTGACCTGGAGTGAATTGATCCGCACCAATTTGGAACGGGCCGACCTTTCCGAAGCCAGCCTCAACCACGCCAAGCTGGAAGCGGCCTACCTCAAGGATGTCATCTTCAAAGGGACGATCCTGCCCAACGGCATCGTCACCTACACGACCCCGGTGGAGTGAAAGCGGTTTGGAGCCGGAGCTGCGGGCACGCTTCGAGGATTGGCTGGCGCGCGCCGAACGCACGTGGCAGGTGGTGGTGAGCGACTTTCTCAGTCCCCCCGATGCCTTGGCGCTGCAAGCCTACTGTGACCGCCTCAGCCAAGTCCACGCCTACGGGTGGGGCGGCTATCCCCAGGCGGAACGGGTGCGCCTGGCGCTGGCTCCGGCGGCTCTTCCTCTCTCCGAGGCCGATGTGCCCCTGACCTTGCTGGGGATTGCCGGTAATTTTCTGTTTGACCCGGCCGGCCACCGGGATTTTTTGGGAGCGATTCTGGGCACGGGCATCGTCCGGGACAAAGTGGGGGATATTTGGGTGCTGGGAGAACGGGGGGCGCAAGCCGTTGTCGTGCCGGAGTTCGGCGAATTTCTCTGCACCCATCTGACCCGGGTGCGTTCCGTGCCGGTCACGGTGCAGCCCTTGGACTGGTCGGAATTACAGGTGCCCGCCCCCCGCACCAAGCATTTCACCACCGTCGAAGCCTCCCTGCGGTTGGATGCCCTGGGGTCGGCGGGTTTTGGCCTGTCCCGTGCCAAGATGGCGGACTGGATCAAACAGGGGGAAGTACGGGTGAATTGGCAAACCATTACCCAACCCAGCCATCTGCTCAAAAGCGGCGATACCATTGTCATCCGGGGCAAAGGGCGGGTGGTGGTCGGCGAGATTCAGCTCACCAAAAAAGACCGCTACCGGGTGGACTTGACCCGGTTTAGCTAAAAACAAAAACCCCCGGGGCAACCCCAGGGGTAACGCGTGCAATTAGACGTCAATCGTGATGAATCCCCACCTAAACGTGAGCCGGCAGGGATTCTAACGCCCGCCGCACCCAAGTCGCATGACGGGTTTCCGAGCGGACAATCTCCTCAAACACCCGGGCGACTTCCTCTTTCCCCTGCTTGCGCGCCAATTCCACAAACGCCGGGTAGGTTTTTTCGCTCTCGATGCTTTCCACTTCCAAAGCAGTTTCCAACGCCCGCCGCAGCCCCCGCGGATCACTGGCCACCACGTGCATCTGAGCCTGAATCTCCGCCACCAGCCGCTTCGCCTCCTGGGTTTGCGGGGTATCGGTCACCTCCAAATCCTGGTACAACTGCCGTACCAACTCGGCGTGCTCCCCTTCTTCGCGGGCGATGGCATCAAACATGGCACCGATTTCGGGATAGCCGGACTGCCGGGCAATTTCCGCAAACGTGGGATACATGCAGTCATGTTCATACATTTCCACTTCCACGGTGGAGGCGGCATTCAAATCCGTCTCATCGTGGTACACCGCTTCCTGGAAAAACCGGTCAATTCCCAGAAAATCTTCTTGATAATGGTTCAAACTCATGCCCAACTCCTAAAAATCGTGATGGACTACAGGTTGCGAGTAGTATTATTACCCAGT
>CALHCP010000150.1 GCA_937936705.1 uncultured cyanobacterium
TGGGAAAGTTGGTCGGTTTCTAAACGCTTATAGACCGTGGTGAGATGCTCTAGTTCGGTGACCGCATTATTAACGGCATCCTCGTCTAAATATAAATCCAAAAGTACCCCGTCTAGGTCGCAGACGGTGGTAATTTCCGGACCCGCACCATTGACCATCACCGACCGCAACTGCCCCCGATACTTGCTTAAAACCTTGCGAATAATGTATTTGCAAAAAACGGAGAGTTTATTCATTTCGTATCCTCCAAATTGTACCGACGATAGTTACGATTCTAGACAAAGTTTAGATTGGCCGATGCGTTGTCTTAACAAAATTTTATAGTATTTTAATAATTGATTTTGCCAAGGGAAATCATCAGCCAAAATCGAGTTTTCCCGGCGAAACCAGAGAGAGGGAAAGTGCTTCGCCGGGGGAATTCAGGCAGGATTTAGCTACCCAACATTTCTGCAGTTACCTCCACGATAGGACGCACCAAGGCAAATTCTGGGGGTGTGAGTTTTTCTTTGAGAACTTCGGCCATCACTTCGTAGGATTGACGGGCGGCTTCTTGGTCTTGGAATGAGCGGGCTATGGTTTGTAACCAGCAGAGGGTGCGTTGTTTGTAGGCAGTCACATCCCCCGTCAATAAGGTGGCACAAATGTAGCGTAAAACATCCGTGCGATCCCGGCGGCAAATGCTGCTCATATCCCGATTGTTTTTATGAAAAAAGCGGGGGGAACGCTGGAGTAAGCGCCGTTCCACTTCTTGGAGGATGTTGTCGGCGGCAGCTTGAATTTTGCCATAGGCACTCAAGCGCTGCCGCATCTGCCCCAAATAGGTCTGCACCGGTTGCCATTCCGATGGGGTGATGTAACGCCCATCGGCATCCAGAGTCAGGCGGCTGAGTTCGGTGAGCATAGGTCTTCTCCTGAGTACGACAGATTGCTAACCGGCAGGGAGAGTTAGCTACTCAACATTTCGCCGGTTAGTTCCACGAAAGGACGCACCAAATCAAATTCCTGAGGCGTCAATTTTTCTTTCAGCACTTCCGCCATCACTTCGTAGGCTTGCCGCGCCGATTCGTGGTAAAAGGGGAAGGAGCGGGATACCGTTTGCAGCCAACACAGCATCCGCTGTTTGTAAGCCATCATATCGCCGGTCAGGACCATGGCACTGATGTAGCGTAACGCATTCTCGCGATCCCGACGGCAAATGTTGAGTATATCGGGTTTATCCTGGCAGAGAAACCGCGGAGAACGCAGAAATAAACGTTTTTCGACTTCTTGGCGGATGTCGGCTTCGGCGGCTTGAATTTTGCTATAGGCGCTCAAGCGTTGCCGCATCTGTGCCAGGTAGGTCTGCACCGGTTGCCATTCCGACGGCATTAGGTAACGTCCATCGGCTTGCAGGGCGATTTGGTTGAGTTCGGTGAGCATGGGTGTTCTCCTGGAAAAGAAAATAAAAAAATAGTTACAAACTGGCTTCCCGGGTCTGTTTGAGGTATTCGCCCACCTGAATCCGGGTTTCTTGGAGTTGGTTGACAATCGAGCGGGTGATCAGTTTGCCGATTTCCACCAAGACTTCGCCGGTGAGGGGATGGACGATTTCCTGCTCGGTACGGCGACCCACCAGAGCTTCGATGTCTTCCATCACGTTCACGTACATCCCGGACGGCACCCGCACCACGACCCCACTGCCGTGCACTTTGGTTTGACAAGCAAGGCGGGAATCCGGGCGGGCAGTGGCCACCATGCTCAGGGTGCGCTCCTCGCGGCGATTTTTGGGGCTGAGGTGCGCCATGCCGCTTTGGATATACACGTGACAGGTGGCACACATCCCCCGCCGACCGCATTCTTGAAGGACGTGGAGGTCATGGTCAACCAAGGCATCAATCAAGGCCTGCCCATCCTGAAGGTTGGAAGTCACCCCCAGAGGTTCTAAACGCACCGACCAAGTCATGGCTGCCCTCTACTGTCGCAAACGCTCCAAAATGGCCGCCGCCGCCAGCCCGCTTTTGACCCAATCCGCTACCGGTTCTAGGCGTTCGGGTAAACCGATCAGGAATTGATTGCTGGGATGTCCTAAGGAAATACAACTAATTTGCACACATTGCACTTGGCGGCCGGTGATGTGCTGAAACAATACCTCCAAGAGTCCCACTTCCACATGAGCAGCGGGCGAGCCGTCGCCGCTGTTGGGTTTGACCCAGGGGGAATACTGGTTCTGCAAGCAGATCATCCCGGCAGTGTGCCAACTCCAGTCAAACTGCAACTGCCCCCAGCCGTGTACCTGCCAGCAGCGGGTTAAACAGTACACCAACTCCTGCATCGTCAGTTCGGCTAGGGGTTTGCCGTAGTATTCGGCCAGTTCCTCCGACAGGCGGGCAAAGAAATGTTGCCCCCAGTGACGGCCACAGTTTTGCAAAACCAGGGGCGCCGCTTTGCCGATTTCTTGCTCCAAGCCGCCGTAAATTGCCCGAACCAGATATTCCGGGATGGCCAGCAGGCGGTTGCCCCGGCGGTTGCTCAAGGTGCCGAGTTCCAAATCCCCTTGCACATAAGCTCCCGGCGCAAAGTAATCCCCCGGTACGGGTTGACTGAATAAAGCTTCTAGATCCATGACCCCATCTCCTAAGTGTGGGCAGTACACAAACAACGTTGCATTTGTTCCCAAAAGGGGGCGAACAGCGGCCACCCTTGGGCACCCAAAACCGTTTTCAGTTGGGCTTTCAACAGTTGGGCAATTTTTGGATGCAGGGGATGGGCAGGACGGGCTTGGTACCATTCCCCCACCCGTTGCTGGAATAACTCCGGGTCGTCCAGCACCATCGCCAGGGCGGCTCCCCGGAGTGCCCCCACCCATGCCCGTAATGCCGTCAGGATGGTGGTTTCATCCGCTGTATTTTGGATCTGGCGCGCTACCGGCCGGAAAATCTGGGCTTCTTGACTGCGGAGTTCTTCGTACACTTTGATGCGGGTGTTCATCCCCTGAAAATACTGCCACAACTGCTGTTGTTCCTCCGCCTCCAAATACCGTTCTTCCGCCGTGTTCAATAAATTCAAAGCCGTTCGATTCATGATTTATATCCCCCCAAATACACTCATCCACTCATCCAACGTGGGCACAGAGACACCGGTTGCCCCTGCCTCAGCCTCAGTCTGTAACTCCATCCCCTGCCACGGCCATTGCCCCCAAAATTGAGCCACCGACAGGTTGAGGTCGCAGACCCAAGACGCTTTACCGTTGTGGCGAGCGGCGGCCACCACCACCCCCTGCCAGGGAAATTGCTGGAAAAAGGCGCGCACCGATTGGGTTAGGTCGTAGGACATGGCACCTGTCCCCCCGCCAGCTTTTGCTCAATCTCCCGCACACTCAGCCCTTGGCTCATCCAGGTATTCACCTGCTGAATCGCCGAAGGCTTACCCACCACAAAGCGGCAATAGGTCGCCCCCATGGCATAGCATTGGATTTCGGCGCATTCCAGCTTTTGCTTGACCAGATAGCTCAAAAATCCGGCAAATAAACCCGAATAGAGATGGCAAACGGGCTTACCGACCACCCCCAGCGTGCGGGCAATGGCAGAATCAAAGATATTCAGCAGCAAAAAACCCTGCTTTTGTAAAGACATATCAATTTCCCAACGTCCCCAGCCTTGGGCAGTCAACGGCCACCACCAGGTCTCCAGCAAAAACAGCAGATTGGTCTGGCGCATGGGGCGTTGAAACTCCTGGGTAAACCACTGCTCAAAGGCCTCGCCGTCCAAACCACCCCACTGCCGACCGATTTGGTAAAGCACCACCGGCGCGGCCTCCCCCACCTCTTCGGTCAGACCATCTAGGAGTCCGGTAATCAGGTCTTCACTGGCAAAAAAATTCATTGCCCCATTCCAATCGGTGACCGTTCCCTGAGATAAATCCCACCGGAAAAAAGTCGTGAGATCATAATGATTGTGTTTCATTACCGCCGGCTTTGGGGAGGGGG
>CALHCP010000151.1 GCA_937936705.1 uncultured cyanobacterium
ACGCCAATTCCCCCGGTCGCCCCGCCATCGTAAACACCTGGAAATACTCCCCGTCCTCCGGCAGCAGCACCCCGTCCGCCACCGCCTGCCGAAACAACGGTTCCAACGGCCAGCCCCGCTCCCAAACCATAGCCGTGTGGAGCAAAGGAACCTGGGAACCCTCGGCATTGACTAAAATATCATGCCGCCCCAGGGAACGTAAAAAATCGGCAAACCGCTGCAAATCCACATTCCCCAGGTGAAACCGTACCGAAAACGGCTGATTCACCCCTGTTTCCGGGTCGCCGCTGCTAAACTTGACCCCGGCGCGGTAGGCCACATCCGCATCCCCGGTCGCATCAATGGTTCGTTTGGCCCAAATCGTGCCCCGCCCCGCCTTGTTGACCACCACCACCCCCAAAACCCGGCGGTCGGCAACGATCACCTCTTCCACAAACGTGTAATACAAAAGCTCCGCCCCAGCGGCCAGAACCATTTCTTCAAGCAGCCACTTCAAACACTCCGGGTTAAACCAACCCCGATTGCCGTCCCGCCAAACCCCCGATTCCTGCATCTGATTGAGACGGTGGTTAATTTCCCCGTCAATACCCCCGTTCAAAGGCACCTGCTCCACCTGATTGGGCATCATCGGGGTCACCAACGCCCCGGTTTGCGTCCCCCCCAAATAGCCCAACTGCTCCACCACCAACGTACGATAACCGGTGCGCCCGGCGGCAATCCCCGCAACCGCTCCCGCGGTGCCCCCCCCCACCACCAAGATATCCACCTCGGCAAACCGGGGCAAATGACCGAGGGTTTCCGGAGCTAAACCCATCTCCGGAGACTAACGACGAGAAGGCGGTGGGGGCGGCGTATGCTGTTCCCCATGGCAGCCTTTCCAGGCTTCTCGCATGGCCAACAACGCCACCTCTAAGGGCATTTCGGTCAAACTTTTACGAAAATGAAATTTCAGACTGGCAATCAACTCCCGCACTTCCGGGGGAAACGGCACTTTGGGTTGCATAGGTTGGGGAGAGGTGTCCACTGCCGCGGAGGGCAAGACATGAGTTTGATCATATTCTGTCATCACTAGCACCACCAGCGAAACCCGAATAGAGCATGACAATACCGATACTCGACTTCGGGGGAAACAGACTAAGATTTATCGTACAACCTTCATCTTAAGGATAAGCCTCAAAAAGTAACAAACTTTTTACAGTTTGCTACCGCCGGGCAGAAGCCGGCCCTACCGCTCGCAGTTCGGCGGCAATTCCGGGGTGACCCTAAGACAAAAAGCCCCCAAAACTGGGGGCAGAGCCGGTCAAGGGAATCGTCAGACCAGCGGTTGTTTAGTAGTCAAAGTCCCCCCCGCCGGGAGCCGCCGGGGCTTTCTCCTTGGGTTCGGGCTTGTCCACCACAATACATTCGGTGGTCAACACCATCCCGGCAATCGAGCCGGCATTTTGCAACGCCGAACGGGTGACTTTGGCCGGGTCAACGATACCCGCCTCGATCATGTTGCGGAATTCGCCCTTCGCGGCATCGTAACCCACATCAAAGGGTTTGTCTTTGACCTGGTCGGCAATCACCGCCCCGTTCACCCCGGCGTTTTCGGCGATCCGCATCAGGGGGGCAGTCAAAGCCCGGCTGACGATCAACGCCCCGGTGAGTTCCTCGTTGGTCAGATGCTCTTTCGCCCAGCTTTCCAATTCCGGAGCCAAGTGCGCCAAGGTGGTGCCACCGCCGGGGACAATGCCCTCTTCCACCGCCGCTTTGGTGGCGTTGATGGCATCTTCCAAACGCAGCTTCTTGTCCTTCATCTCGGTTTCGGTCGCCGCCCCGACTTTGATCACGGCCACCCCACCGGCCAGTTTCGCCAGGCGTTCTTGCAGTTTTTCCTTGTCGTAGGAGGAATCGGTTTCCTCGATTTGCTTGCGGATCTGCTCACACCGGGCTTTGACCGCCGCTTCGTTGCCTTCGGCGATGAGGGTGGTGTGGTCTTTGGTGATATTCACCCGCCGGGCTTTACCCAGCATCTCCATCCGCACGCTGTCGAGTTTGGAACCGGTTTCTTCGGAAATCACTTGCCCACCGGTCAGCACGGCGATATCCTGCAACATGGCCTTGCGCCGGTCACCAAACCCAGGCGCTTTCACCGCCGCCACGTTCAACACACCCCGCAGTTTGTTCACCACCAGGGTCGCCAGGGCTTCTTTTTCAATATCTTCGGCGATGATCAACAGGGGCTTACCGGCGCGGGCGACTTGCTCCAATACCGGCACCAAGTCCTGCACCAGGGTGATCTTCTTATCGGTAATCAGGATCAGGGCATCTTCCTGTACCGTTTCCATCCGTTCCGGGTCGGTGGCGAAGTAGGGGGAAATGTAGCCCTTGTCAAAGCGCATCCCTTCCGTCACTTCCAGTTCGGTGGTGGTGGACTTGCCTTCTTCCAGGGAGATGACCCCTTCTTTGCCCACCTTGTCCATGGCATCGGCGATCATCTTGCCCACTTCTTCATCGTTCCCGGCAGAGATGGCCGCCACTTGGGCAATGGCTTTGGAATCTTCTACCGGGCGGGCATGGTCGGCAATTTTATCCACCACAAAGTGGGTGGCTTTGTCAATCCCCCGCTTCAGGGCAATCGGGTTGGCACCGGCGGCCACGTTGCGCAAGCCTTCTTTCACCATGGCATGGGCTAAAACCGTAGCCGTCGTCGTCCCGTCCCCGGCGACATCGTTGGTCTTGGAAGCCGCTTGCCGGATCAGCGCCACCCCGGTATTTTCCACGTGGTCTTCCAGTTCGATTTCCTTGGCGATGGTGACCCCGTCATTGACGATTTGGGGAGCACCAAATTTCTTTTCCAGTACCACGTTGCGCCCCTTGGGACCCAAAGTAACCGCCACGGCCTCCGCCAGGGTATCCATCCCCCGCTCCAGGGCGCGGCGGGCTTCTTCGTAATAGAGAATTTTCTTAGCCATAAGTCGGAACCTCCTTCAGGGTTACTGAACCGTCGCAAGAATGTCTTTTTCTGCCAGCAGGACGTATTCCTCACTGCCGATTTTGATCTCCGTCCCGGCGTACTTGGAGTACAGCACCTTGTCGCCGACTTTCAGTTCCAGGGGTTGCCGTTTGCCGTCTTCATCCCGTTTGCCGGGGCCGACGGCGGTTACTTCGCCAATTTGGGGTTTTTCCTTGGCGGTGTCGGGTAGCAAAATCCCCCCGGCCGTTTTTTCCTCGGATTGACTCACTTTCACCAGTACCCGGTCCCCCAACGGGGTAACGGTAGCTACATTTAAGGTGATGGTTGCCATAAATCACGCTCCCAATGTCACTAAAGTTAGACCCAGAGCTTCAAGCCAGGTCATCTCTGTCTTGAATTGGCACTCTCGGCCTCCGAGTGCTAATCTAGCTCACCGGCTGGCCACCTCTAGGTACGGGTTTCCGAACTGAGGGGATTGTGAACCGGGGCAAAGTTTTGTGGGGAAGTGTTGCAACAGCGGGACGATAGGGCGGTGGGCAGTTTTAGGATGAGAGTGATTTGCTCTGGAGAGTTGCCCATGAATGTACTGCTTTTGACGGTACCAACAACGGTGTCTTGGTCGCCCGGTGTGGCGCTGGTGATGATTGCCTGTAATTTGTTTGCGGTGGCGATTGGCTACTACGCCATCGAGGCCAAAGGCGTGGGGCCGGCCTTACCCCTGCCGGAGTTGTTCAAGGGGTTTGGGGTGCCGGAATTGTTGGGCACGGCGGCGTTGGGGCATATTCTGGGCACGGGGATGGTCTTGGGTTTGGCCAATTCGGGGTTGTTGTAGGCAAACCGGCTCCGCCCGGACTTTTTACAATAGAAGTAAGTTGGATGCGGGGGCAGTGGCGATGCAAGGGGGAATCAGGTTGGGTTCGTTGTTTGGGATTCCCCTGTACCTGGATCCGTCCTGGTTTATTATTGCCCTGCTGGTGACCTGGGGCAACGGTCTGCGCTGGCGCCAGTCTTACCCGGATTGGCCGGGTGCCTGGGTGTGGGGGATCGGTTTCCTGCTGGCGTTGGGCTTGTTCGGCTCGGTGGTTTTGCATGAGTTGGGGCACAGTTTGGTCGCCAAGGCGCAGGGGGTGAAGGTGCGTTCGATCACCCTGTTTTTGTTCGGGGGAGTGGCGACCCTGGAGCGGGAGTCCCGCACGCCGATGCAAGCCTTGCGGGTGGCGATGGCCGGGCCGCTGGTGAGCTTGGGGCTGGCATTGGGCTTGATGGGGTTGACCCGTTGGTTGGGAGGGGTGGCTTCCCCCTGGGGACGGATGACCCAGGAATTGATGGCGATTAACTGGGTGTTGGGCATTTTCAATTTGATCCCCGGTTTGCCCCTCGATGGCGGCCAGGTCTTGAAAGCCTGCATTTGGCAAGTCACCGGCAGTCCGTTCCGGGGGGTGCAGTGGGCGGCGGCCTTCGGGTGGGGGTTGGGTACCTTGGGGATGCTTTTAGGGATTTTTGCCTTCTTGAGTGGGGCGGCAGGGGGGTTGTGGCTGGCTTTGATCGGTTGGTTTATGGCGAGCAATGCCCAGACCTATCGTCAGTACAGCTTACTGCAAGAAATTCTCCTGAAAACCAAGGTTCACGATATAATGAGCCGGGATTTTCGCGTGTTACCGGCGGAACTGAGTCTGCGGGATTTTGTGGATTTATATTGTTTACCGACGACTCGTGCCCCGGAAATTTACTTTGCCGAGGCGGATGGCCGGTATCGGGGGTTGGTGGACAGTGGTCGGTTGTCCCACCTTGAGCGCAGCCAATGGACGCAGTTGTCCCTGGACGCGATTGTGATTCCCTTGGATGAATTGCCCGGTATTCGGGAGCAGGAGTCTTTGGCGCAGGCGATTGTTACCCTGGGGGAACACCAGAGTTGGCTGTTGGTGCGGTCGCCGGTGGGGGGGGTACAGGGTTTGGTGCTGCGGGGCGATGTTTTGAAACCCTTGGCACCCTTTTTGGGCTTGAGTGAGGCAGACTTGGAGCGAGCCAACCGGGAGGGGCGTTACCCCCAGGGCTTGAATTTGGTGCCGCTGGCGCAAAAAGCCCTGGAACTGGCGGCCACGCTCCCGGAAACTCAACCCTAGGCCACCCAGCAACGGGCGACGTGTTCGGCCAAGTCCACCACCCGTTGGGAGTAGCCCCATTCATTGTCGTACCAGGCCACGACTTTCACCATGGTGCCGTCCATGACCATCGTCAGGGCCGCATCCACAATTGAAGAGGTGTCCGTGCCCCGGTAATCGCAAGAGACTAACGGTTCTTCGTTGTAGCCGAGGATGCCTTTGAGCGGGCCTTCGCTGGCGTGTTTCAAGGCGGCATTGACCTCTTCGGTAATGGTGGGTTTACTGACTTCCACGACCAAATCCGCCAGGGAGACGTTGGGGGTGGGCACCCGGAAGGCGATGCCGTTGAGTTTACCGTTCAATTCCGGCAGCACCAGACCCACCGCTTTGGCTGCGCCGGTGGAGGTGGGCACGATATTCACCGCCGCCGCCCGTGCCCGCCGTAAATCCCGGTGGCTGGCATCCAACAGCCGTTGGTCGCCCGTGTAGCTGTGGGTGGTGGTCATCATGCCTTTGACGATGCCGAAATGTTCGTGGAGCACCTTGACGACGGGTGCCAGGCAATTGGTGGTACAACTGGCGTTGCTGATGATGTGGTGCTGGTGGTGGTCGTATTCCTGATGGTTAACGCCCATGACAAAGGTGCCGATCCCGGCTCCTTTGCCCGGTGCGGTGATCATCACTTTTTTGGCACCGGCTTTGAGGTGCTTGCTGGCACCTTTTTCATCCACAAAAACCCCGGTGGCTTCGATGATCAAGTCAATGCCCAATTCTGCCCAAGGCAGGTTTTCCGGGTTGCGGTCGGAATAGCATTTGCAGGTTTTGCCGTTAACGGTAATCGAATTTTCATCACTGCTAATCTCGGCATCCCAACGCCCTAACATAGAATCATATTTCAGCAAATGGGCATTGGTTTTGGGATCAGAGGTGTCGTTGATAGCCACAACGTCCAACCCGGTGGTCGCCCGTCCCATCCAACAGCGCAGAAAGTTGCGCCCGATGCGGCCAAAGCCATTAATTGCAACCTTAATCACGGTAGTCCTCAACGGTGATGATGGCGTGAATTTGTCCACCATCTTACCATCGTTTGTGCTTTCTCACCGGGGATCAAAGAGAAATAGAGCATTCTCGTAATAGAATTGTCGTTGGGCATCGCGCTCATGGGGGCGTCGCCCAACCGGTTCCCTTGGCGATGCCCGCGGATGCCAACCGCTGCAGGCGGGTGGAAAATGCCGGTACATTCCCAGACAGGGCGATTCCTGGTATGATAACGCCTGAACTCCGTTGTGGTGTCGTAAGGAGTCCAGATGCCACCTTGTGCGATTGACCTTTCCGGCCGCCCTTTTCATTTTATCGGTATCGGTGGCATCGGGATGTCGGCACTGGCGCATATCCTGGTCAGCCGGGGCTTGCCGGTGTCGGGTTCGGATGTGTCCCTGAATGGTATCAGTGCCCGCTTGCAAACCCTGGGGGTGCGGGTAGCAGCTCAGGACGGCTCGGCGTTGCGGGCCTGGGGCGAACCGTTACCCCAGGTGATTTGCTCGACGGCGATTGGGGATGCCAACCTGGAATACCAAGTGGCGCGGGCGTTGGGCTGTCCCATTTTCCATCGTTCTGAGGTATTGGCGGCGTTGGCGCAGGAGTATGAGAGTATTTTGGTGGCGGGAACGCACGGCAAGACCACGACCAGTAGTTTAATCAGCCATATTCTGCTGCAGGCGGGCTGTGACCCCACGATTATTATCGGCGGGGAGGTGAGTACTTGGGGGGGCAATGCCCGCTTGGGACAGGGGCGATGGTTGGTGGCGGAGGCGGATGAGTCGGATGGGACGCTGGTGAATCTGCGGGGGCGGGTCGGCGTGATTACCAATATCGAGCTGGATCATACCAACCACTTTGCCTCCCTGGCGCAGGTGGTGGAGACGTTTCGGCGCTTTACCCAAAACTGTGGTCTGATGGTGGTTTGCGCCGATTGCGACACGGCGGCGCAGTTGACCCGGCAATTAACAACGCCGGTTGTCACCTACGGGGTCAAGGTACCGGCGACCTACAGGGTGACGGATGTGCATTACCTTGCCACCGGCATCACGGCGCAGGTGTGGGAAGGGGGGCAGGCTCTGGGCACCCTATCTCTGCCTTTATTGGGTCAGCACAATTTGAACAATACCCTGGCGGCGGTGGCGGTTTGTCGGGAGTTGGGGCTGGATTTTGCCGTTATTCAACAGGCGGTTGCTACCTTTGCGGGGGCGCGGCGGCGGTTTGAACTGCGGGGGCAAGGGGGCGGCATTGAATTTTATGACGACTATGCCCATCATCCCAGCGAAATTCGGGCGACCTTGAATGCGGCACGGCAACGCTGGCCGCGGGGGGAACGCCGGCTGGTGGTGGTTTTTCAGCCCCATCGCTACAGCCGCACGGCCAGTTTACTCACGGATTTTGGGGCGGTGTTTGCCGAGGCGGAGGTGGTGATTACCCTGGATATTTACGGGGCGGGGGAGGCGAATCCCACGGGAGTGACCGGGGAAGATTTTGCCGAGCAGGTGCGCCGACATCACCCCCAGGTCACCTACGCGCCCACCCTGGAGGCGGCGGAGCAGCATTTGCGGGCATTGTTGCAACCGGGGGATGCGGTGCTATTTTTGGGGGCGGGGAATGTGAACCGGTTGATTCCCCGGCTGTTGGAGTTTTATCAGCCGAGTGACCCCGTCAGCATCGGATGACCGCAACGGCACAATGTCAGGCGCAGGCGGACTTGGCGGAATTGACCACCTATCGAGTGGGGGGTCGGGCGCAGTGGCTGGCTTTGCCCCGCTGTCAGGAGGAATTGTTGACCGCCGTCGCCTGGGCGCAGCAAGAACAGGTGCCCTTGACGGTGATCGGGGCGGGGTCGAATCTTTTGATCAGCGACCGGGGTTTACCCGGATTGGTCATCTGCACCCGTTATCTGCGGGGGGCGCAGTGGCATGAACCGACCGGACAGGTGGTGGCGGCGGCGGGCATGCCTTTGCCGCAATTAGCTTGGGAGGCGGCGCGGCGGGGTTGGCAGGGCTTCGCTTGGGCCGTCGGGATTCCCGGTACGGTGGGCGGGGCGGTGGTGATGAATGCGGGGGCGCAGGGGGGCTGTACGGCGGATTACCTCATCTCTGCTGAAGTTTTACACGACGGGAGCATCCGCACCCTCACCCGCGCCGAATTGGCCTACGACTACCGTTACTCCTGTTTGCAAACCGGTACCGGTGTGGTGTTATCCGCCCGTTGGCAGTGCATCCCCGGCCATGACCCTCAGTGTTTGCAACGAGAAACCAGTGATTATCTGCACCGGCGGCGGCGGACACAGCCCTATCATCTCCCCAGTTGCGGCAGTGTGTTTCGCAATCCGCCGGCCTCCAAAGCGGGTTGGCTGATCGAGCAAAGCGGCTTAAAAGGCTATCAAATTGGGCAGGCGCAGGTTTCCCCGCTGCACGCCAATTTTATTGTCAATTTAGGGGGGGCAACGGCGCAAAACATTTATGACTTGATCCATTACGTGCAAGCGGTCATCCAAGCAAAGTGGGGGATTCAATTACATCCAGAGGTGAAGTTTTTGGGGGATTTTAGTTCTGGAAGTTAATCTTTTCAGGGAACTTATATTAATTCGGGATGAGCGGTCGCCGGGGCGCAGCCCCTGTTCCGGTTCTCCGGCATCTCTGGATGCTCACGGAGAGATTTTCGGTGGGTTGGCATCACCTGAGTTCGCTACTTCTGGAGAGGGCGTAATCTTCTCCCGGCCTGGGGAGCAGGGGCTAGGGGGTTGCGCCGTCGGAGCCGGATCACTCAAACTGCGGCCGAATTCCGGTTAAACCGGGTTTGCATAAATCGAGGTGTCCTTTAAGATACAGTGAAATAAAGAGTTCCTGGAGTGCCGGTGACCGACTTTGCCCTGATTTCATGGCCGATTCCATGACCGGTGAATCTTACTTAAACCACCCAAACTTCGGTCTGTTGTACCGGATTTGCCGATTGGGGGATGGCAGCGAATTATTTATGACCCTGTACGCCCACCGTCTATTTTTCCAGATGCATTATCGGGCGGAATCCCTAGAAGTCGAACCCATCAGCCGCAATCAAGCTCGGATGCTGGTGGAAAACCACCTGCGGGAACTACGGCGGCTCGGCAAAACCGAAGAATACCAGAAACTCCAACAGGTCGAAAAACAAATGTGACATGAGCGAGGATACCCTCTCCCAACGACTGCACAGCATCCAAGCTCACCTCCCCCCCCACGTGCGTCTCATCGCCGTTACCAAGCAAGTTCCCGTCGCCGTCATCCGCCACGCCTACGAGCTGGGACTGCGGGATTTTGGGGAAAGTCGGGTGCAAGAAGCCCAAGCCAAGGCGGCGCTGTTACAGGATTTACCCGACCTCACCTGGCATCTGATCGGCCACCTGCAAAGCAACAAAGCCCGTCTGGCCCTCCAACAATTCTCCTGGATTCATAGCGTGGATAGCCTCGCCCTTGCCCAAAAACTCGACCACCTCAACCAAACCCTCCAACGACCGGCCCAACTGCTCCTCCAAGTCAAACTCCGCCCCGACCCCCACAAACACGGCTGGACGATCCCCGACCTGCTCACCGCCCTGCCGGCCCTGAGCCGGCTGCGCCACGTCCACATCAAAGGACTGATGACCATTCTGCCCCTGGGTCTCTCCCCCGCCGAGCGCCAGCACCTCTTTCGCGAACTCCCCGCCCTCGGTGCCCAACTCCAGTCCCACCTGCCCCTGAAGGAGTATTCCATGGGGATGTCCGACGACTACCCGCAAGCCCTTGCCGCCGGAGCCACCATGATTCGGCTCGGACGTTGCCTGTTTGGAGAACGACCCCCCATTACACCGCCGGATGAATCCGCATCCTAACCGGCTCCCGGCCCAAAGCCTATGACCCCATGGGAACACCGGAAACCGGGGCTGCGTCCCGGCGACCCCTGGTTCCTCCATGAATCAATGGTAATCAATGGTTCCCATTGTATATTGACTGCCATGCTATGATAAAAATGGATTTTTCATAGGCAATTTAGGCCGATGACGGCTCTGCTGCGGCCACAGGCTCACACAGGGGGATGGCTGCGATGGAATCAGGGATAATCCGGCAGGGCCAGGGTTTGCTAATCCTCGGCGAGACAGGACTCTAGCTTAAAAAAACATAAAAGTCCCTCGGCTGATTG
>CALHCP010000152.1 GCA_937936705.1 uncultured cyanobacterium
GCCGTAGGTGCGTTCCTCCGGCTCCGGGGGGGCGGGCGTGCCCGCATGAGCAGCCTCTCCGCCGACGCCCACGGTCCGCACTACCGGGCCGCGAGCGGTTGCGGCCCAGGGGGAGATATACGACCGATCGAGCAGATAGCCTCGCAGGTCCTGCAGGGACTGCTCGCGGGCGACCAGCGCCTGCACCAGGCCAGCAGCGGTCTCTGGTTCCCCCGCCGCGCCGGCGGAGGCCAGCGCCAGAGCGCCACACGCCACCAGGAGCAAAGATAGGGCAGCCAGGCCGAAAGCCTCCAAACCAGATCGGGAGAGCATCGTTCTCGACCTCCCAGCGCAGGATGGCGACCGTTGCCAATTGTACCTTGGCAGCCGCAGCCGGTCAATCGGCGCGGGTTCCGTTCCCGCCCGCCCCTGGACTCCGGTCCCTGCAGATGCTCCGAGCGGCGCTCGCATTTCAATACGATCCACCCGCGTCCGGGCCCCGGCCCCGCTTGACAGGAGCCAGTTCCTTTGCTATCCTCCGACGGTACGCGAGCGGGACAGTACGCGGCGGCAGCCCTATTGCCTGAGGTGAGCCTTCTATCAGTAACCGATCGTATCGAGTGAACGAGCGCATCCGCGCACCGCGCGTGCGGGTGATTGACCCCGATGGGCAGCAACTGGGTATCATGTCAACTGCCCAGGCCCGGGCGGAAGCGGAGCGCTACAGTTTGGACTTGATCGAGGTCGCCCCGGACGCGGATCCCCCCGTCTGCCGCATCATGGACTACGGGAAATATAAGTTTCAGCAGGAAAAAAAGGCACGGGAGGCCAAGAAAAAACAACAAACCGTGGAAGTCAAAGAAGTCAAAATGCGTTACAAAATTGACGAACATGACTACCAGGTGCGGGTGAATCAGGCCAAGCGGTTTTTGAAAGACGGCGATAAGGTCAAAGCTACCATCACCTTCCGGGGTCGGGAATCCCAGCACAGCGAATTGGCCGAAGATTTGCTGAAGCGATTGGCCACCGACTTGCAAGAGGTTGGGGAGGTGCAACAACAGCCCCAAAAGGAAGGCCGCAATATGATTATGATCGTCGTGCCCAAGAAATAGGGGCGTTACTGACCCCGCAACCGCCAGCCGATATCCTCCCGGTAATAGCAATCCGTAAAACTCACCTGTTTGACCCCGGCGTAGCTTTGCTCCAGGGCTGCCGCCAGGGTGGCGCCGCACCCTGTGATATTCAAGACCCGTCCCCCATCGGTAAAGGTCTGACCGCGCTCCCGCCTGGTGCCCCCGTGAAAGACCAACGCCCCCGTGGCTTCCGCCAAGTCCAGCCCGCGCACCGGGTAGCCTTTGCTAAATTCGCCGGGATAGCCCCCGGAAACCATGACCACCGTCGCCGCCCAGCCCGGCTTCCACACCGGCGGGGGGACTTGCCCCAACCGCCCCTCGGCACAGGCTAAGCTCAACTCCAACCAACAGGAATCCAGCAGGGGCAAAATCACCTGGGTTTCCGGGTCTCCCAACCGGCAGTTAAACTCCACCACAAACGGCTCCCCCTGGGGCGTGACCATCAAACCGGCGTAGATCACCCCCCGATAATCAATTCCCCGCCGTTTCAGCCCCGCCAGCAAAGGGGCAAAAATGGCCTGCTCCACCCGCTGTAGGAGTTCTCCGCTCATCCAAGGCACCGGCGCACAGGCTCCCATCCCCCCCGTATTCGGCCCGCTGTCCCCCACCCCCAAGCGTTTGTAATCCTGGGCAGGTAGAAGCGGGTACAGCGTTTCCCCGTCGGTTAGAGCCAAAACCGACACCTCTTCACCCGCCAGAAAGGACTCCACCAAGACCTGATGCCCGGCATTGCCGAACTTGCCCTCAAGAGCCGCTTGTACCGCTTGCATGGCCTCCTCATGGGTCTGGGCTACCGTCACCCCCTTGCCCGCCGCCAAGCCATCCACCTTAACTACCACCGGCAGGGGTTGCTGTTCGATATAACGCTGTGCCGGTGCCAACTCCCGAAAAACTTGCGCCGGTGCGGTGGGAATCCCCTCCGCCTGCATCAGCTCTTTCGCCCAGACCTTACTGGCTTCCAGTTGCGCCCCCGCCTGCCCCGGCCCCAAAACCGGCAACCCCTGTTCCCGCAGTTGATCCGCCAGTCCCATCGCCAAGGGAGTTTCCGGCCCCACCACCACCAAACCCACCCCCTGCACCAAGGCAAACCGGGTAATGCCGCTCACATCCACCGGCAACATAGGCATATTCAGGCACTTGGCCAGGTTGGCAGTGCCCCCGTTCCCCGGCACACAGAATATCTTGGTCACTTGGGGAGACTGTGCCAGCTTCCAGGCGAGGGCGTGTTCCCGACCGCCTCCACCCACCACCATGACTTTCACCACTGTAACTCCCCTACGTGCATCGTCTTTTAGGTTAAGGCCGTTTCCACGCCAAGGTGACTCCATCCGCCAGCGGCAACAGGGTCAAAGTAATGCGTTCGTCTTGATGCAATTTTTGGTTAAATTCCCGGATCGCTTGAGTCGCCTGGTCTTGCACCATTGGATCGGCCACCGCTCCTCCCCACAACACGTTATCCACCATAATTAAACCACCGGGGCGCACCAATTGCAGGCATTGTTCGTAATAGAGCCAGTAATTTTCCTTATCGGCGTCAATGAAGGCGAAATCATACCGGTTGATTGCCCCCTGGGCGATCAAGGTGGCCAAGGTGTCCTTGGCCGGGGCTAAGCGTAGGTCAATTTTGTGGGCAACTCCCGCTTGTTCCCAATAGCGGCGGGCAATTTGGGTGGTATCCGGGTTCACATCACAGGCCAGGAGGTTGCCATCGGCAGGCAGTGCCAAGGCCACGGCCAAACTGCTATAGCCGGTAAAGACACCAATTTCCAGCGTCCGCCGTGCCCCGATCAATTGCACTAGAAAGGCCATAAACTGACCTTGCTCCGGGGCAATTTGCATTTGGGCACCGGGTAACTGTTGCGTTTCCCGACGCAGTGCTTGCAAAATTTCCGGCTCCCGCAGCGAGTGACGGAGCAGGTATCGGTACAAATCCGGCGTCAGATTCAGGGTTTGGGGCGACATCCGTTCAGGGAAATAACTGTCTTTAATGATGCCAGTTTTCCGTACACTGGGAGAACAAAACGGAGGGGCAAAATGCGGCCACTGTATTTTTTGGTGCCGGGAACCACGCCAGCCTACCACTGCGGCGGCCTGTGGGCGGAATTGAAGGTACTGGAATTGGCAAAATCCTTGGGTGAGGCAAGACTCGTCACCTATCAACAACGGCAACCCGACCATTTATTTTTAGCAGATGTCCTTAGCCAACCCGTAACCCCAGGTATTTTTGTAGTCAGTTGGGGTTTTCATGTGCCGAAACTAATCAAAAAATTACGCCAATATCCGGTCGTTTATCACGCCCATAGTACGGGGTATGGGTTTTCGGTTCCCGCCGGGGTTCCCATTATTGCGGTGAGCCGAAATAGCATGGGCTATTGGGGACAAAAAGCTCCCTATGTCCCCATTTATTATTTACCCAATGTGATCAGTGATGAATTTTATAACCGCGGGCAAAAACGGGATATTGATGTATTAATTATAGCCCGCAAATCCTCTCCCTATTTACTCCATCATTTAGCGCCCCAATTGCAAAAACATTGCCGCTTGGAAGTGGTGAATTATTTTGTCCCCAGTCTGGCGGATTTATTCAACCGCAGTCGGGTGTACCTGTACGATTCGGCAGAATACTGGGCGGTGCAGGGGGTCAGTGAGGGCTTCGGTCTGCAACCGCTCGAGGCTATGGCCTGTGGCTGTCGGGTATTTTCGAGTGTGAATGGGGGGCTATCCGACTATCTTGATCCGGGTGTGAATTGTGAACAAATCGGCGGTTATGATTCCGGGTATGATATAGCGAAAATCTTACAGGTGTTAAACTCTCCTGCTGCACCGATTTCCCTGGAATTTCTCCAGGAATATCGCGCCCCCCAAGTACAGGATAAACTACTCCGGATTTGGCAAGCCTTAGACCGATTTTTTGACTATCAACAAACTCATCCTGGGGACATTGCTCCTTTGACAACCCGACGCATTTGGCAGCGACGGATGCAAAAGTGGGGATATCAGGCGCTGCAACTGTTAAAAAAATCGAAATAATTGCGAATCAACCGATGCTTTTTGGGTACTTTAGAGGACGAGAGACGCTGGGTGAGGTGCGTTATGAACGATATGAACCGGGGCTCGATGCAGTTTGATGAAGCCGATAACCCGCTCATCGTGCTGACGGGAGCGTT
>CALHCP010000153.1 GCA_937936705.1 uncultured cyanobacterium
AAGCCGCCGGCGGCATTCCTCGGCATTGTCTGCCAGAATGTCAATACCATACAGTGAAGACACAGCCAGCACGGCATAGCGCTCATAGTCCAGTTGGCTTTTGGCGTAGCGTTTTTCTACGACCTTGAGCTTGCGCCGCAATATTTCCACGAGAAAGTTCCCCGTGCCGCAAGCGGGTTCGAGGAAGCGTGAGTCAATCCGCTCGGTTTCGTGCTTCACCAGGTCGAGCATAGCGTCCACGATGTGCGACGGGGTGAGCACCTCGCCGTAGTCCGTGATGCGTTGTTTGGATTTTACATGCTTTTCCATTGCCCTTTGTCTGTTTGCTCAAGGGGCTAACGGTTGAACTCACCCGCCGTCAATGACTTTGGATGATACGGAAAGTTTAGCCTACGGTCGGGTGCAGTGATTTGTTATGTTGTGCAGATTTCCCACCAATCGCCCATCAATCCCCGCAGCCTCCAGCGCCCCTTCACCGACAGCATTGACCAATTGTGACCCTAACGCTGGCAACATAACGGTTCGCTTCACCTGCAGGCGAGCCGAGCGCAGCGAGGCGAAGCCTGTCGGGTGCATGCGCTGGTTAGCCCGCTTTGTCCTTTTTTATCTCTCCGAGATATTCTTTGAGATAGTGGATAGAACATTGCTCCACAGATATATGTGGGTATTGTCTTGCCATCCAATCCACAAAATCAGCGAAATCATTAAAATCGCTCAGTAAATAATACCCATCCCTGCTATATCCGATATCCTTGTGCTTCATCCATAGTTTTAGTACACGTGCAGGCACTCGAAGTTTTTTTTGAATTTGCAGGAATGATTTATATCTCTGATTTCTTGGTAAAGAACTATTGAGAGGAGGGCGGAATTTATAAATGTAATGCGCTTCAGGGGATGCTAAGTGTTCAGTAGGGCATTCCAATACCGAAAAGCTATCAAACTCCTTCAGTACATCTTGACTGTGCTGAGCAATTCTTGCGTAAATATCTGTTGACTGACCAACATATACAATAGTTGTACCCTTTATCAGAAAATACAAGCCCGTTATTTTCGGAAACAATGGCTGCCTTCTAGCCAATACCTGTTCTTCGCTTAGATCGTAATCTTCGTAGAATGACATTGCACTCTGGCACTAGGAACAAAAGCGGGCTAACTACGTATTACACCACCATTTTCCACCCAGCAACCCATCTGATACAAAATTTTTAGCTGAATCGGACTTTTTCGGTATAGCGTACCCGATGACCAGAAAACCTGACCGGCCCATACCCGAACCCCTGAAGCTCCTTGACCGGGTCCGCCAAGTGATCCGACTCAAATAGATGGCCATCTCCACTGAAGAATCTGAGACTTAATTAGATTAAAAACTTTATTTTGTTCTATAATCAACGCCATCCCCGGGAAATGGGGTTGGACAAAATTAGAGCTATCCAGAGGATGGCTACGATGTTAGAACTGTCCAAGAATGATTGGGGCATCAGGATGTAAAAACCACGATGATTGACACCCATGTTTTGCCTAAAGGAGCCAGAGCCATCAAAAGTTCCTCGGATATCTAAAAAATTCCCTGGTAAGCAAATTAGGGCAAAACCCACAGAAAATCATCTTGCTGAAATGCCCGTATTATCAAGAACCAGAAACGGGTGCCTCGCCCCTGCGACCGCCATTCTAAACTCAGGTAGGATTGCTCTATTCATCAAATATTCAACCGTTGATAAATTGCCTCCAAATGCTGCAAATGGTTTTTGGGGTCAAAGCAGGCGGCAATTTCTGTTGGAGATAGATAATTTTGCACCGTCGCATCCTGTTCCACCAATGCCCGAAAATCCCCCCCCTCCCGATTCCAGGCTTGATGTGCTAACCCTTGCACCAGCGCATAAGCATCCTCCCGACTCATGCCTTTTTGTACCAACACCAACAACACCTGCTGGCTGAAAATCACCCCCCCAAAGCGATATAAATTCCGGCGCATATTTTCAGGATAAACCTGCAACGTTTGCACCAAATCCGTTAATTCGACCAACATAAAATGCGCCACAATACTCGCATCGGCCAGCGCCACCCGCTCCACGGCACTATGGGAAATGTCCCGCTCATGCCACAGGGCGACATTTTCCAACCCGGCCGTCGCATATCCCCGCAAGAGGCGCGCCAACCCCGTTAACCGCTCCGAACGAATCGGATTGCGTTTGTGGGGCATCGCTGACGACCCCTTCTGCCCCGGCGCAAAAAACTCCTCCACCTCCAAGACTTCCGTCCGTTGCAGATGGCGAATTTCCACGGCAAACCGCTCCAAGGAAGCCCCTAACAGCGCCAAGCCCTGGAGGTATTCCGCATGGCGGTCCCGGCCGATCACTTGGGTTGAGGCGCAGTCCGGGATCAAGCCCAACTGTTGACAGGCCAAAGCCTCCACCCGGGGATCCAGATGAGCGTAGGTGCCCACCGCGCCGGAGATTTTCCCCACCGCTACCTGCGTCCGCAACCGGGTCAACCGCTCCCGCTGGCGCAATAACTCCGCCAACCAGCCCGCCAACTTAAACCCAAAGGTGATCGGCTCGGCGTGAATCCCGTGGGAACGCCCCACCATCAAGGTGTCGCGGTGCTTCTGCGCCTGTGTCCGCACCACCTGGATCAACTGCTCCAACTGCGCCAAAATCACCTCTAAACTGCCCACCAACTGCAACGCCAGCCCCGTGTCCAGCACATCGGAACTGGTCAGCCCCAGATGCACATACCGCCCCGCATCCCCCAGGGATTCATTTAGATTCGTCAAAAAGGCAATCACATCATGCCGCACCGTTTGTTCAATTTCTTGAATCCGCACCGGGTCAAAGCGAGCCGTTTGGCGAATCTGGGTCATCACCGCCGGGGGAATGTTGCCCAGGGTGGTTTGCGCCTCACACACCGCCAATTCCACCGCCAGCCAGGTTTGAAACTTGGCGGTATCCGTCCATAACTCTCCGAGGGCAGGTAGGGTATAGCGTTCGATCACAGTTTTTTTCCCCAGCACAGCAGTTCTATCCTAGACCGCTTGTGTGCCCAATCACCGCCCTTGACCGAGGCCCATCACTTTTGCTTCCCCTAAACTCGGTTAATCTAAAGATCAAGAACAAAAGTTTGGAACATCTGTCCCGTATCCAGCTTCGTATCATCAGCAGGTACGAGGATTCCGGTTGCATCTCTCTTCTCATTAGGAGTATCCCGATTATGACCCGCCTCCCATCTCTGTTCACCGCCGCCACCCTCGCTCTCACCTTGGTAGCCGCTCCCGCCCAAGCCAACCCGTTGCAGAACTGGGCTGGTCGTCTGTTGGAGTGGGGGCAAAAACGATCCACCCCGACTACCACCAGCGTTAGCGGGTTTGTGCCCCCCGCCGGGGGATTGCCCGCCAACCGGGAAGGGGGTGCCGCCCGGGGGGCCGTTTGCCCGATCAGTAATCAACGGTTAACCGCCTTGTTACCGAGTACCAACTTGGGATTGACCGCGGCGGCTCGCCCCAGCTTGTTCTTCTATCTGCCGCCTACGGAAGGCCGCAGTGTTGAGTTTGTCCTGCAAGATAGTCGGGGTGCGGAACTCTACCAAAGCACGACCCGCATCAACCAATCCGGTATTGTGCGGGTGGACTTGCCCAGCAATGCCCCCGAATTGGTGGTGGGGCAGACTTACCAGTGGTATCTGTCCGTCATTTGTGACCCGAAAGACCGTACCGCCGACCTGTACGTGCAGGGGTGGGTGCAACGGGTAGAGATGCCGGACACCCTGAAGCGACAACTGCAACAGGCTCCCGCCAGTGAGCATCCTTATATCTATGCCAATGCCGGTTTGTGGCACGAAACCCTGGCTGCCTTGTTCGAATTGCGGCAAGCGCAACCGGGGAACGCGATGTGGCAGGAGGGTTGGATATCGCTCCTGCGCATGGAAGGGCTGGATAAGGTGGCTCAGGAACCCCTGGCGGGTCGTCTCTAAGTGCTTGGGGGGTGATGGGGAGCCGTCCCCCGCCCCCTTAACCGTTTTTTTAGCGCATGAGACCTCAAGGCGTTCCTTTGCCCCGGCGGATACCCGGCATCATATTTAGGACAGAGAGGAATGGGACTTGATTGGCGAACAAAGATGCTGGAGAACCCAAGTCGGGGGCTACGCCTCTGCAACCGCCATTCTAAACTCAGGTAGGCTTGCTATAGCAATCAGCCGCGATGGGAGCGTTCAGGACGCGGGCTGCGCCCCGGCGACTTTTTCTAAGACCGCTGCCCGGTCCTGTTGAATTTGGCTGGCTTCAGGATGGAGCTGCAGGGCTTGCTCAAAGCTGCTGAGCGCCTCGGCGTAACGCTGCAGGTGGTTGAGAGCCAGACCGAGGTGATACCAAGTTTCCCAGGAGGTGGGTGCTTGCCGGCTGGCTTGCTGATAGTAAGGCAATGCTTTTTCCCATTGCCCCAATCGCTGCCAGACCTGCCCCAGCAGGAGGCAATCCTCCCCCGTCAACGCCGCCCCGTCCCGGTGATACCAATCCACTAAACATTGATACAGTTCCGAGGGGAGTTCGGTCTGGGGTTGGTTGAGCCAGTGCCGGAGTTGCTGGAGTGTCTGCGCCGGACTCGGCGATGCCGGGGAAATGCGTTCTGTGGCTTCGCAGAGAGTATTGAGCCGTTTTTGCCATTCCTGCTCCAGGCTTTGGCGGCTCTGGGTACTGAGGGCGGCGAGGGTGAGTTGGTAATGGGTGAGCTGTTGCGCCAAGACCTCGGCCAGGATGGATTCGGCTTGGGCGTGCATGGGTTGCCGGGCTTGAGCGGTCGCCGCTTGGACCAGTTGGGTGAGGAGACTCCGCCGTAACCACCAGAGTCCCAACCCGGTGGCGATGGGGAGTAGGATTAACACCAGCAGTAACAGATTCAAGAGGATGGTGGTGTGGCGAAAGGCGCGATCCACTTCCGCTTGGACGAATTCTTGCCAAGGGCGGGTGTCGGGTGGGGTCAGGGAGCGGCTGGGTTCGGCGCGATTACCGCCGCCGCCACCCCCCTGAGCTAGGACGGGTACGGCGACCAAATTCAGGCACAACCATAGGCACCACCACCGAACCATAATAGAGAATCCCTGCTTTTTTTTATCTTAGCTTTGGGTGCATGGGGTCAAGCAGAAAGATTAAAATGCGAAAGGATGGTTTGCGTGGGTCCTTTACTGAGCGGATCGTTACCCTGGATGTCCCCCTGCCCGGTTCCGACTGAACAGCAACCTTTGCATGAGTACGAGGCGCTGCGGAATTCCTGGTTTTACCGCTGGCCGGCTCTGGGCTGGTGGGACTATGGCCGACGGTTCGCCCTGGTCACCGGAGTGGGGGCGGTGGTGGCTTTACCGGTGGCGGCGGCCAGTTTTGACCCGCAGACCCAATTACTGGGGTTCGCTGTGGCGGCGGTGGCGGGCCTGGGGCTGCTGCCGGGGTTGTTGCTCCTGCGGTTGTACCTGGGCTGGCGGTATGTGCGCCACCGTTTGGCCAGTCGGGTGATTGTTTACGAGGAGTCGGGCTGGTATGATGGTCAGACGTGGGAAAAACCCCCGACGGTGTTATTACAAGAGCAGTTGGTCAGTGCCTATCAGGTGGAACCTTTATTGCGACGATTGCGCTACAGTTTGCTGGGGTTGGCAGTGATGTATGCCGCGGTCGCCGGGTTGGGGTGGCTGTGTCTCTAGCCCGCGGCAAACGGACTCAGTCGGAACCCCTGACGGTACGCCTGCTCCGGGAGGGGATTATGGAGTCGTGGCACCAGGTGCATGCGGCGCTCTGCGATGAACGGGGACGGTTGTTGGCGGTGGCGGGGGATGGGGAGACGACTACCTTTGCCCGCAGTAGTTTCAAACCCTTTCAAGCGCTGGCGGTGGCGATGACCGGGACGCTGGAGCAATTTGGGCTGGGGGAACGGGATTTGGCGGTGATTTGTAGTTCACATCGGGGACAGGTGGCAGCCACCCGGCAGGTGTTTCGCATCCTTTGGCAGGCGGATATTGACCCCGGCGAACTCCAGTGCCCGGTGCCTCCGGGGAAACATAGCCCGTTGGAGCACGGTTGTTCGGGTAAGCATGCGGGCATGTTGGCGGTGTGCGCTAAATATGGCTGGTCGCGCCCGACCTATCTCCATCGTCAGCATCCGGTTCAGGAACTGATCTTGACGCAGGTGGGGGAGTTGTTGGGGGTGCCGGGGGCGGAATTTATTGCGGTGCATGACGACTGTGGTGCGCCTACCTATCTGTTGCAACTGCACCAACTGGCGGCTCTTTATGGTCGTCTGGCGGCGGGGCAACACCTGGGGCTGGCGCAGATTACGCGGGCGATGACCCAACAGGCGGAGCTGGTGGCGGGGGCGGGGCAGTTTGATACGGAGTTGATGCAGTTAACCCAAGGGACGTTGGTGAGTAAAGCGGGCGCGGAAGGGGTGCAATGTCTGGCCAATTTGGAAACGGGTATGGGGTTGGCGATTCGGGTGCTGGACGGAGCCAAACGCGCCAAGTATGCCACGGCCATTCACCTGCTGCATCAATTGGGCTGGATTTCGCCCACGGTGCGGGAACAGTTGGCGGAGCAATTTGTCCAGTTGGGGGATTATCTGCGCCTGGAGGTGCAGGGGGAATTGTCCTTGCTTTGAGCAAAGCCGCCGCGCATCCTACGAATGAAAGTGAAGCGTCGTTCGCTAGTTAGCGGCGGATGTGATATAATTAATTACTTCAGTCAAGTATGGCACTATTGCCCACCGGACACAAGGTCTGAGCTACTGGGTAGATATAAGACCTGCTTGGCAAGGTACAACTAAACCTATAAATCCTGGTATCACCCGATTG
>CALHCP010000154.1 GCA_937936705.1 uncultured cyanobacterium
GTAGGTTCAAAGAGGGTCTATGGCACTCATCCGGGTGGGCAGCCAAGTCTTTAATACGGACTACATTGTGCGGGTGCGGTTAAACGACAGCAATTCCTTCAGCGACAACTGCGTGACCCTGCTGGTGGATGAGGGAGCCGGCAGCTTGACCGGCGACCCCAACGGGTTTACCGGGCACTGGGGTCTGCAGTCCTATTCTTTTTACAATGACCAGGCCAACCAACTGCGGGGCTTTTTCACCAGCCCGGATTATGTCCTGGATTTGACCGTGCCAGAAACGACCGAAGTGATGCAGATGACGGCAGGGGTGGAATAGGTGGATTTGGTTTTGCAATCTTCCTATTTGGCGGGGCTGTTAACCCTGCTGGGGGTTGCCGCCGTCCTGGTCGCCCGCCAGGTTTGGCGCACCCGTACTACCGAAACCCGTTTAACCCAACTGCAAGCCCAAGTCAACGGCGGTCAAGCGACCCCGGCCGACTACTACGAATTGGGCAGTATTTATCTGCGGAAAAAACTCTATGTTCAATGTATGAATCAACTGCAAAAAGCCATTAAACTCTGGGACAAAGATGACCCGGCGGGTTTAGCCAAAGTTTATAATGCCTTGGGCTACGCCTATTTCAGCCAAGAACAGTACGATTTGGCCATTCGCAACTATAAAGAAGCGCTCAAGTGCCAACCCGATTATGTGACCGCTCTGAATAATTTGGGTCATGCCTACGAAAAGAAAAAACTCACGGCTCAAGCCCTAGAAATGTACGAGCAGGCTTTGACCATTGCCCCGGATAATGCCACCGCCAAGCAACGCGCCAATTCCCTGCGTAAGCGCTTAGCACCCACGGCGTGAAGTGATATTCACTGATATTCATTCAATAGTAGGAAATAGTAGGAACCTCTATAAATTACGCGGCCGCAGAGCCGCCGCCGCCGTCTTCGGTTCTCCAGCATATCTGTTCACCAATCAAGTCATATTGCGATATGGGTGAACTGTTGGGTGGGGATGGTGGCGTTTGTTTTCTGCCTGTACAAACATGGAAGAGGGGACAAACCGTAGCAATCTATGCGTTGGCACATCGTAGCAGGCGGCGGGATTTTGGGGCTGATGTTGGCCGTGGGCTTGGGGGCGGTCTTACCGCGACGCTGGCACCTCCCCCCCAGGACAAACTGCCCGATTCCGATTTATCTCCAGAGCGGAGCCATCCATACGGATGTGATTTTACCCCGCCGCCATCAGCAGGTTGACTGGGGTCGGTTGTTACCGTTGGGGAAGATCGGTGCCGACGAGGCCGCCTATCTAAGTTTTGGCTTTGGAGAACAGGATTTTTATATGGGTGAACCGGGTTCACTCCTGTGGCGGTGGCCGGATGGTCTGCGGGCTTTATTCTGGGCTAATCCCAGTATTGTGTTTGTCAATCCGGTGCGAGAAATTCCCCCAAATGCTCACTGTATCGGGCTGAGCGCTTCGCAATATCGGGAATTGGTAGAGCATATTCAAGGCTCTTTTCGAGCCGATGCCCAGGGGAATCTGATACCTTTGGGGCGGGGCTACCAACCCGCCGGGCAATTTTTCCAGGCGCAACAGGGGTACTCCCTCTTATTCACGTGCAATCATTGGACGGCTCAAGGACTGAATCGGGCGGGCGTACCCACCCCCTTAGTCCCCTTACTCAGCCAGAGTATCCTATGGCACAGTCGGACGGCTTGCCCTTGCCCGGCGCCCTAGACGACCAACGCCTGCGCCAGGGCATCCTTGACCCATTGGGAGCGGATTTCTCCGTCGTGGGTGACGCAGGCGGACTGGATAATATCGTCGGTAAAATCCAGGTGCAACTGATGCCCAGAGAGGAGTAAATTCAGCAAACTGAACAGATTTTTGCTGTACATTTGGCTGGCGTGGACGGGCATGGAAGCGGGTAGGTTGACCGGCCCGATCAGGGTAACCCCGCCTTTGACCACCTGATGTCCGGCTTCCGTACCGGCACAGTTGCCCCCTTGGGCGGCGGCCAAGTCAATAATGACACTGCCGGGTTTCATCTGGGCAATCATCTCCTCGGTGACCAACAGGGGGGCCCGTTTCCCCGGTACCTGCGCCGTGGTAATCACCACATCCGCCCGCGCCACGTGGTCACGGATTAACTGCCGGGATTTTTCCTTACTGGCTTCGGAAACGTCGCGGGCGTATCCCCCACCGGCTTCTACCGATTCGTCCAAAACCACTTCGACGAACTTGGCGCCCAGACTTTGGACTTCTTCTTTGACCTGGGGGCGAATGTCAAAGGCTTCCACCACCGCCCCCAACCGCCGCGCCGTGGCAATCGCCTGCAATCCGGCCACCCCTGCCCCGATGATAAACACCTTGGCCGGAGGAATCGTGCCCGCCGCCGTGGTCAACATGGGGAAAAATTTGGGCAAATTGGCGGCAGCAATCAATACAGCTTTGTACCCCGCCAGAGAGGCTTGTGAGGACAGGGCATCCATGCTCTGCGCCCGCGAGGTACGGGGAATCATCTCCATACTGAAGGTCGTCACCCCCTGTTTGGCCAAATCCTTCACCAGCAGCGGCCGCCCCAGCGGGTCAACAAAACTGATCAGCACCGCACCGCTGCGCAACAGATGGACTTCGGCATCCTGGGGGGGAGCCACCTTCACGACCACGTCCGCCTCCGCCAGCAAAGCCAAGGGGTCACCCATAATTTGCGCCCCCGCTTCCTCATAGGCTGAGTCTGGGAAATAGGCTCCTCCCCCGGCATCCTTTTCCACCAGGACGGTTACCCCTTTTTGCACCAGCCGTCCCACGGTTTCGGGCACCAAAGCCACCCGGGATTCCCCCACCTCACGTTCTTTGAGTACCGCCAGCCGCATAACCCGCTCCTGCGAAAAAATTGATAACTCAGTGTGACACAAGCCAACGGGAATTGCCGCCAAAAGTACAGGAAATTTTCAGGATCACCAACTCCGGGATTCTGTTTTAGAATGCCATTTTACGAGTCGATGCCCTTGCGGGGTGCGCCTATGTCCTTTGTCGGTTTGCACATCCATACCGAATACAGTCTCCTCGATGGTGCCAGCCAGATTCCCCAATTGGTCGAACGAGCCGTGGCACTGAATATGCCCGCCATTGCCATTACCGATCACGGGGTCATGTACGGAGCCATTGAACTGATTAAACAATGTCGCGAACGGGGCATTAAACCCATTATCGGCAATGAAATGTATGTGATTAACGGCGATATTACCAAGCAGGAACGCCGCCCCAAATATCATCAAATTGTCCTGGCAAAAAATACGGAGGGTTACAAAAATTTAGTCAAACTCACCACCATTTCCCATTTACAAGGGGTGCAGGGGAAAGGTATTTTTGCGCGTCCCTGTATCAACAAAGAATTATTAGAGCAGTATCGACAGGGGTTAATCGTCACCAGCGCCTGTTTAGGGGGCGAAATTCCCCAACAAATTCTCCAGGGGAAATACCAAGAAGCCCGGGAGGTGGCTCGCTGGTATCAGAAAACCTTTGGGGATGATTTTTATTTGGAAATTCAAGACCACGGCTCCCCAGAAGACCGGATTGTCAATGTGGAAATAATCAACATTGCCCAAGAGTTGGGAATTAAGTACATTGCTACCAACGATTCTCACTACATCTCCTGCTTCGATGTCGAAGCTCATGATGCCCTGCTCTGTATTCAAACCGGCAAACTCATCACCGAATCCAAACGGCTTCGCTACAGTGGGACAGAATATCTCAAATCCGTGCAGGAAATGGGGGCATTATTCCGCGACCACCTAGAGGATGAGGTCATTGAAACGGCGCTTAAAACCACTCTGGAAGTAGCGCAAAAAATCGAATCTTATCATATCTTGGGCGAAGTCCGTTTACCTGAATACGATGTGCCCGTCGGTCATACGGTTGATACCTATTTAGAACATTTGGCCTGGCAGGGGTTGGCGGAACGATTAGGCAGCAAACGCGACCAAATTCCCAAGCCCTATCGAGAACGCTTAATCTACGAATTAAAAATCATCCAACAACGGGGATTTTCCGGTTATTTTTTAGTGGTTTGGGATTATGTAAAATATGCCCGCGACCATCAGATTCCTGTGGGGCCGGGACGGGGTTCGGCAGCAGGTTCTCTGGTGGCTTATGCCTTGAAAATTACCAATATTGACCCGGTGCATCATGGGCTTTTGTTTGAACGTTTTTTGAACCCTGAACGCAAATCCATGCCCGATATTGATACGGATTTTTGCATTGATAATCGCGACCGTTTAATCGAATACGTCACGCAACATTACGGCCAAGACCGGGTGGCGCAAATTATTACCTTCAACCGCATGACTTCTAAAGCGGTTCTGAAAGATGTGGCCAGGGTTTTAGAGGGGATTACCCATCGGGAAGCGGATCAAATGGCCAAGTATATCCCGGTGTTTCGCGGCAAACCGGCACGTTTACAGGAAATGATCGGGGAAGAAACCCCGGCGCCTGAGTTCAAAGCCAAGTATGAACAGGATGAAAAAGTGCATCACTGGCTGGATTTAGCCATGCGGATCGAAGGAGTGAACAAAACCTTCGGCGTTCATGCCGCCGGGGTGGTGATCGCCCCCCAACCCCTGGATGAATTAGTGCCTTTGCAACGCAATAATGACGGAGCCATTATCACCCAATACCCCATGGAAGATATTGAATCTTTGGGGTTATTAAAAATGGACTTTTTGGGATTGAGAAATCTTACCCTGCTGCAACAGGCAATTAAACTCATTGAAAAAAATCATGGCATTCGCATCGATCTGGATCGTTTACCCCTCGATGACCCCAAAACCTATGCCCTATTATCCCAGGGGGAATTGGAAGGTATTTTTCAATTAGAATCTGCCGGGATGCGGCAAATCGTGCGAGATTTGAAACCCTCGAATATCGAGGATATTTCTTCGATATTGGCCCTGTATCGCCCGGGGCCTTTGGATGCCGGATTAATTCCCAAATTTATTGACCGTAAACACGGGCGGGAGCGGGTTGAGTATG
The DNA here is from genome assembly GCA_937936705.1 of uncultured cyanobacterium. Lineage (GTDB taxonomy): Bacteria > Cyanobacteriota > Cyanobacteriia > Gloeomargaritales > Gloeomargaritaceae > Gloeomargarita. The sequence goes on from CALHCP010000154.1 coordinate 5,021, forward strand.
CCCATCCCATGTTGGAGCAAATTCTCCAGGAAACTTATGGGTTAATTATCTACCAAGAACAAATTATGAAAATTGCCCAGGATATGGCCGGTTATTCCTTGGGACAGGCGGATTTGTTGCGACGGGCGATGGGGAAAAAGAAACCCGAAGAAATGGAAAAGCAACGGCAAGTTTTTTTGGATGGTTCTGCCAAAAATGGAATTGCCAAAGAAATATCTGAGGAACTATTCAACCAAATGGTGCAATTTGCCGAATATTGCTTTAATAAATCCCATTCCACCGCCTATGCTTATGTCACCTATCAGACCGCCTATTTGAAAGCTAATTTCCCTGTAGAATATATGGCGGCACTGTTGTCTTCACAAATCGGTAATCAGGATAAAATTCAACGTTATATTGCCACCTGTCAAAGCATGGGGATTGAAGTTGAACCCCCGGATATTAACCGCTCCGATATGGATTTTACACCGCTTAAAGATACTAAGAAAATCCTCTTTGGTTTGATGGCGGTTCGCAATGTGGGACAGGGGGCTGTGGAGCATATTTTGCAAGTGCGGCAAACGGGTCAGTTTCAATCTCTAGCCGATGTCTGTGACCGGGTTGATACGGGTGTTGTGAACCGGCGGGCTTTGGAAGCCCTGATTCAATCGGGCGCACTGGACAAATTGCACGGGAACCGCCGCCAGATGATGATGGATTTAGAACTGCTTTTAGACTGGGCCAATAGCCGCGCCAAAGACCGAGAAATCGGACAGACAGATATTTTTAGTTTACTGGGCGGCAGTCTGAACGAAACCCCTTTGACCGCCGCACCCAAAGCTCCGCCGGTGGATGATTATTCCTCGCCGGAAAAGTTAAAACTAGAGAAAGAATTACTGGGTTTTTATATTTCTGACCACCCCCTCAAACCGCTGGTCAACCGGGCGCAAGTTTTAGCTCCCATTAGTTTGGGAAACCTGGAACGGGTGGCCGATCATCGCTCTGTGACTGCCCTGGCGCTGATTGCGCAGATGAAACCCATTACCACCAAGAAAGGCGACCGGATGGCGGTGGTGACTTTAGAGGATTTGAGTGGTAGCTGTGAAGCGGTGGCTTTCCCGAATGTGTTTGCTCAGCTTGAGGGTGTGCTGGTTCCAGAGCAACCCCTGGTGTTGTGGGGGCGACTGGATCAACGGGACGAACAGATGCAACTGATCCTTGAAGATGCGCAATTGGCTCAGGCCATGCAGATTCTCAATGTGAATTTAACCGTGGAGCAAGCCGGGGATTTACAAACCCAGGTGCAACTGCGGGAACTGCTCAAACCCTGGTGCGGGGAAACCGCCAAGGTGCCGGTGGTGGCAACGGTTAGCCATCCTTTGCGGCCAATCCGGGTGCGTTTGGGTTTGCAATTTCGCGTCCAAAAGGGTTCAGAAACGGCTCAAGCACTAACCCAAGGGGGTTTTCCTGCCCATTGTCAATCGTTGATGGATTCATAAACTATTCATGTATTCATATATTCATAAGGGCACCTCTATTCATTCAGAATGAGCGGTCGCCGGGGCGCCGCCCCCGACCTTGGTTCGCCAATCCGGTCAGATTGCGATAAGAGTCCTACATGGGTTTAGAACAGAGGTCGCCGGGGGACACCCCCCGCTTGGGTTCTCCGTCATTGGGGCGTTCTGGCCAGAGAATTTCCGCTTGGGGAGGTGCCCAGCCATCAAAATCATCAATCAAAGTAAAATAAAGTCACAATTTTTCGCTGTTCTTCCGCTTCCCGACAGGTCAACATCAAGGTATGGCTATCGTGAAACGCAAAACACACCAACTGTTGACAGCGGGAAACGATTTCATGATTGCAAAGGGTGCTGGCTTCGGCGAGGGATAAATCATCGTATTCCGGCTTTTCCACCAGGTGCATGACCTGTTTCAGTTGCTCCTGGGACTCCGGGGGCTGCTTCTGCAAACTTTGGGGCAAAATCACCGTTAATAAATTCGGGTCGGCCCGCATCGCCCCGCGAATGACTGCCGCATTCACTCCCGTTGCCCCCGAAGTTAAGACGCGATTGCCCGCCAATACCAGCGCATAGGCCAATAGTTCAATCAGGTACTGATGGGTAATGGGAACGTGCCGGGAACCGAGCAGGGCAATGCGTTTGGAGCCGGTTTGTTGGATGGCGGCAAGTTCTGCCAAAAACTCGTCAATTTTCGGTGGGTCAAACGTAGAAGGCAAGGCTGAGTTCCCCATTTAGTGCCGCTTCATACTATAGCAGAGATAATATCGCAAAGCCCTTGGTTGATTACCACAATTCCTGTCCCCAGCGGCTCCGGTTATTGCAGTTGTTGCAAACGAGCCTGGAGGAGTTCCATTTGTTGGGTGAGTTCAGCCAACTGGGCTTGGTGGGTCTGCACCACGTCCGGGGGAGCTTTAGCGAGGAAGTTAGCATTATTTAAGCGGGCGGATAACCCCGTTGCCTGGGCTTGAATTTTTTGGATGTCCCGCTCCATCTTGGCACGCAGGGTGGCCACATCCACCAACCCCACCAACGGCAACAATACCTGCACCGTGCCCGTAATCCCCACCAGGGTCTGTCGTTGCGCCGTAATTTCTTTGCCCCAGGTGAGGGTTTGCACCTTGGCCAAGTCCCGAATGTAGGGTTCACCCGCCTCAATCAGGGCTGCCTCCCGGGGCGAGGGGGTTTGTAAAATAATCGGCACCGCCATCCCGGGTTTAATCTCGGCAATGGCGCGCAGATGGCGGATGGTGCGAATGATCTGAATCACCAGGTTGAAATCGGTTTCTAAATCCGGGTCAATGGGTTCAGCCTGCGCCTGGGGATAGGGTTGCAAAGCCAAACTGGCACCCGCGGCAGGCCGGACAAGGCTATGCCAAAGGGTTTCGCTCAGGTGGGGCATAAAGGGATGGAGCAATTTCGTCAAATCCTCTAAAATCTGCGCTAAAATTCCCTGCACCAGCGGGCGGCTGGGGTGGTTGGCATCCTGCAGCCGGGCCTTCGCCAGTTCGATATACCAGTCGCAGAAATCTCCCCAGATATATTCGTATAAAAGTTTGGCCGCTTCCCCTAAATTAAACCCCTGGAGTTCCTGATTGATTTGCCCAATGGTGCGGTGATGACGGGATAAAATCCACCGGTCACAAAATTCGGTCAAAACCGGATCGATCGGCAGTAAATCCCGGGGAGTTTTCCCGTCCAAATTCATCAATACAAAGCGGGCGGCATTCCAAATTTTGTTGGCAAAATTGCGCGCCGCTTCCACCGTGGCCGATTCATCGGTTTTGCGGTTGTAATCTAAGCGAATATCTTGGCCGGCGCCCACCACTTCTTTGACTAAAGCAAACCGCAGGGCATCCACCCCGTATCGATCAATTAACACCAAAGGGTCAATGCCGTTGCCTGCGGATTTGGACATTTTTTTATTGTTCTCGTCCCGCACCAGCCCGTGAATATACACCGAATGAAAGGGCATTTTCCCGGTGAAATATCGCCCCAGCATGGTCATGCGAGCCACCCAGAAAAAGATAATATCAAACCCGGTCACCAAGGTGGTGGTGGGATAATAACGGCGGAAGTCCGGGGTGTCCTCCGGCCAACCCAAGGTGGAAAACGGCCATAAACCGGAAGAAAACCAGGTATCCAACACATCCGGGTCTTGTTCTAAAACCACCTCGTCCCCGAATTGCGCCTGGGCTAGTTCATGGGCTGCTGTTGCATTTTCGGCGACCACAAACGGCGTCGTATCGGTAATCACTCCCCCCGTTTGATTCACCACGTACCAGGCGGGAATGCGATGCCCCCACCACAACTGGCGGGAAATACACCAGTCGTTTAATTTGACCAACCAATCGCGATAGACTTTGCCCCACCGTTCCGGGATAAATCGGGGGGAATGTTCGGTATCAAAATCGGCGAGGGCTTGCTGGGCTAAAGGGGCAATTTTCACAAACCATTGGGTGGATAAAAGGGGTTCGATGGGCACTTTCCCCCGGTCACTGTAGGGCACCGTATGGCGATAGGATTCGACTTTGATGAGATAACCTTGAGCTGCTAAGGCTTTGACGATATTTTGCCGCGCTACAAATCGGTCTTGACCGGCAAATTCCCCGGCATTTTCATTCAAAGAACCGTCGGGATTGAGGATATTAATCATCGGTAAATGGTGCCGTTGGCCGATGGCAAAATCGTTCGGGTCATGGGCGGGGGTGACTTTGACACAACCGGTACCGAATTCTGGGTCAACCCACTCATCGCCAATCACCGGGATTGCCCGTTCCAGCAGAGGTAAAATGACCTTTTTGCCGAGCAAATGCTGATAACGGGGGTCATCAGGATGCACCGCCACCGCCGTATCCCCTAACATGGTTTCCGGGCGGGTGGTGGCCACTTCGATAAAGCCATCCCCATCGGCGAGCGGGTAACGCAAATGCCAAAGCTGGCCGTCCACTTCCTGGGGTTCGACTTCCAAATCCGACACCGCCGACTGGGTGGCCGGACACCAATTCACCAGATATTTGCCCCGGTAAATCAACCCCGCCCGGTAAAGCGCCACAAACGCATGAATGACCGCCCGCGATAAACCCGCATCCATGGTGAAGCGTTCCCGCGACCAATCCACCGATAGACCCAAGCGGCGAATTTGTGCCACAATCGTGCTGCCGGAGGCTTCCTTCCATTGCCAGGCTCGTTCCAGGTAGGCCGTCCGCCCTAAGTCCTGACGGGTTTTCCCTTGGGATTGCAGTTCTTTTTCGAGTAAGGTACTGACGGCAATGCTGGCGTGGTCGGTACCGGGTAGCCACAAGGTATTAAACCCCCGCATGCGGTGGTAGCGCACCAGCACATCGATCAGGGCGTGTTCAAAGGCGTGCCCCATGTGCAGACTGCCGGTGACATTGGGCGG
>CALHCP010000155.1 GCA_937936705.1 uncultured cyanobacterium
CAGGGGGTGATGGTACTGCTCTTGGTGGGTTACGGCACCGCGTTGTGGCTGTTTTTGCGGGGTGCCCCCAAAATCTACACCGTCATGGCCTCCGATGTGGAGGTTGCCCGTTCCCTGTACGAAGAAGACCTGGGCTTACAACGGGCAGAAGTACCTTTACATTATTATTACAGCTATGAACAGGCATTGGGATTGAATGACCCGCTAATTTCGCCCCAACGACCGGGGGCTGTCCCCCCGGCGGGGTTTTGGTACCAACTCCGCAAAAATACGCAGTTGCATCTAATTGCCGGGGCAAGACCGGCCAAGCAGGGGTGGGTGCGGTTGGTTTGTTTTGACCGGGATTGTTTAGATTGGCTATTGCTGCGGGTGCAGATGGCCGCCGTCCCCTGCAAAGTCCTCCAGGAACACCCTTTGCGCTATCTGGTGCGGGGGAGTGGGGGACAGACTTTAGAGTTTGTGGAAGTGGTGCGGGCGAAGCGTCCCACCCGTTTACCCTTGGTTTAGCCGCGCAGGGGATGGTTGGGTCGGAGCCATGCGACCCCCCTGGGCAGAGCCAAGATGGAGCCATGGGGAAATGTTTGAGTCGCACAAGTCCCGGCTTGAGAGAAACGGTATATTTGGTAGCGGTTTTTACAAACATTTTGGGATTATCTTAAACTTATCTGCCTAATTCTGGGGCATATTTTCGGTCAAGGTAGGGGTTCCTCATGGCAGCTGATGCACCCGTTTGGTTAACCCAGGTTTGCCCCTGGCAGGCAGCGGTGTGGCAAAAGATTTTCGCTTCCCAAAATCTAGCGGTGCAGTGGCAATCCACAGGCGATTGGCAACGGTCTTGGTCAACGCCCCCCGCCTGTGGTTACTCGATGTGGCGGTCAGCGATGCGGATGTATGCACCTATTGTGAATGGTGGCGCAACCACGAGCCTGGGGTGCCCTTGGGGTTGATTGATTCCCGGCAAAAGCGGGTGTCAGAGGCGCAACAGTTCCAAGTCCAACAGTGGGGGGTCTTGGGACTACTGCCGGGGTTTGACCGGGAACACCTCACCCGTTCGGTGGCGGCCAATCTCCGGCAAGTGCTGACCTGGTTAGGGGCAGGGGATTTAGATAAAGCCCGGCTGGTGCCGGTGCTGGTTTCTCTGCCCCAACTGACTGAGGATGGCGCCGCCCCCCGCGCAACCGGTGCAACCCGTCCCCAGGGGCGTGCGGCGTTATCGGGGCGCGGAAATTACTGCCGTTCCTGACCCTTCCCCGCCGCCGGCCCAGGCGGAGCGGCGTTATCGGGGGGTGAAGATTACTCCGCCTCCAGCGCGGGCACCAGAGCAGCCTCAAGAGGGGGAGATGGCCGCCGTCTCCATACCATCTCAAGCCGATGTCTTGAAGCCGCCGCCGCCCAAACCCCGGAATTTACTGGGGGGGCGCTACCAAATTATGTATCCTTTGGGGGTGGGAGGATTTTGTCAAACCCTGTTGGCCATGGATAGGCAACGCCCGGGTCATCCCCGGTGCGTGGTCAAACAACTGCGCCCCAGCCATAAGCATGCCCAACACCTGGCGATTGCCCGCCGGTTATTCTGCGCCGAGGCCGAGACCCTGGAAAAATTGGGGCAACATCCCCAAATTCCCCGTTTATTGGCCTATTTTGATTGGAACAGTATTTGGGACAACCGGTTTGGGGGAGTGACCTCTACGCCCTGGGGATGGTGGCGATTCAGGCTCTCACCGGCAAGAACCCGCAAATGCTCACCGCAGACAGCACGACGGGGGAATGGCAGTGGCAGCCCGGCTGGGTGAGTGCCCCCTTGGCGGCCATTTTGACCAAAATGGTGCGGCGGGATTGGCTGCACCGTTATCGCACCGTCGGAGAGGTGCTCGAAGCCCTGTACCCCCTTACGGATTGGTTGCGTTAGGGGACAATTCCAGGCAAAGTATTAACCAGCATTTTCGGGTCAAGTTATATGACAAATCAGGTAGGGACGTGTCGGTGGGACTGGCAAATTGCCGAGGTGCAGGCGATTTACGCACAACCCTTGCTGGATTTGCTCCACCAGGCCGCCACCGTCCATCGGCAGTACCATCCGCAACCGGAAATCCAGGTGTGTAAATTGGTTTCCATCAAAACCGGGGGTTGTCCCGAAGATTGCGGCTATTGCGCCCAGTCTGCCCACTATGACACCGGTATTGCGCCCCAACCCCTGATGCCGGTGGCGGAAGTAGTCGCCATTGCCCAACGAGCCAAAGCCCAAGGGGTCAGCCGGGTCTGCTTGGGAGCCGCCTGGCGGGAAGCTCGCCCGGGGAAACAGTTTGACCAAGTTTTAGACATGATTCGGCAGATTACCGCCCTCGGCTTAGAAGTCTGCTGTACCCTGGGAATGCTCACCCCCGAACAGGCGCAACGGCTGAGCGAAGCCGGTTTATACGCCTATAACCATAACCTGGATACCTCCCGCCGTTATTATCCCCAGGTGATCACCACCCGCAGTTACGATGACCGTCTGAACACCCTGGCGCAGGTGCGGCAAACACCGATAACCCTCTGCTGCGGCGGGATTTTGGGTCTAGGGGAAAGCCACCGCGACCGGGTCGAACTACTCACCACCCTGGCCAATTTGCGCCCCCACCCGGAATCGGTGCCGATTAACCTCCTTTCCCGTGTCCCCGGTACGCCTCTAGCCGAGCAAGCGCCGGTGCCCATCTGGGAAGCCTTGCGGGTGATCGCCACCGCTCGCCTCCTCATGCCCAAGAGTGATATTCGCCTGGCTGCCGGACGCGCCCAACTCAGCCCCAGCGAACAGGCCTTATGTTTCTTGGCGGGGGTCAATTCGATTTTTTCCAGTGACGACGGCCAGATGCTCACCCGCACCACCCCCTGTCCGAGTTACCAACAGGACCAAGCCCTGCTCGCCCAACTGGGACTGACCCCCCGTCCGCCCCGGTCACGCGGGCAGACGCTCACCCCCGGCGACCGCCCGTCCCCTTCCCTAGAGCAACTCCAGCGGATCGACATCAATGAGTAACTGCACCCCCGGCGGACAGAGCCGGTGCAGCCAACGCCAATCCGGCCAAGCCTGTTCATTCGTACTTTTTAATAACAACTGCCAGCGATAGCGGTTGGCCAAACGGGGAATAAACGCCGGCGCCGGCCCAATGCACTCCCAATCGCCATCCTGTAATTGGGCTGCCAATTTTTGCGCCGTTTGTTCCACCGATTCGGGATTCAGCCCGCTCAGGCGTAATAAAATTAATTTGCCCCAGGGCGGGTAGCCCAATTCCCGCCGTTGCTGCAACTCCTGCGCCATCAAACCGGCATAGTCATAACCACGGACTGCCTCTAAAACCGGGTGTTCATAACTGTAAGTTTGGATAATCACCTCTCCCGGCTGCGTCCCCCGTCCCGCCCGCCCCGCCACCTGCAACAGGGTTTGCGCCGCCCGTTCCTGCGCCCGATAATCCCCCAAATGCAGCAACCCATCGGCAGCCAACACCACCACCAGCGTCACCTTCGGCAGGTCCAGCCCCTTGGTCAGCATCTGCGTCCCCACCAGCACATCCGCCGCCCCCTCGGCAAACGCCTGCACAATCTCCCGGTGCGCCCCCTTGGTTGCCGTACTATCCCGGTCATAACGCAGCACCCGCAACTGCGGCCAAAATCGCCCCAATTCCTGCACCACCCGCTGCGTGCCACAGCCAAAATGCTTCAAAAACGCCGAACCACAGGCCGGACACCGCTGGGGTTGCACCTGCCGCCAGTTGCAGTAATGACAATATAATAACGGCTCTTGTCCTGCTTCCGGTTGATGATAGGTCAGGGAAACATCACAGCGGGGGCAAGGCAACACATAGCCACAAGCCCGACAAGAAACAAACGTACTGTGCCCGCGCCGGGGGACAAACAGAATCGCCTGCTCCCCCTTGTCCCTCAGTTGCGCCAATTTTTGCTGAACCCTTTGGCTGAACAAGGAAAAATTTTTTTTCGCCAATTCCAGCCGCATATCCACCAGTCGAATCGGCGGCAGCGGTCCGGGGGAAATCCGCTCCGGTAGGGATATATACGTCTCCCCGCCCCTGAGACCATGCCATGTTTCCGCACTGGGAGTGGCCGAACCCAAAACCACCGGACAATGGCAAGCCTCAGCCCGCCACTGCGCCACCGTCCGGGCATGGTAGCAGGGAGCCATCTGGCTTTGTTTGAAACTACTGTCGTGTTCCTCATCCAGAATAATCAGCCCCAACCGGGGCAGCGGCACCAACACCGCCGAACGCGTGCCGATCAGCACCCCCGCTTCCCCCTGCCACACCGCCCGCCAGGTATCGTAACGCTCCCCCGCCGATAGACCGCTGTGATAGACCCACACCTGGGAGCCAAACCGTGCCCGGAATCGCTCCGTCAATTGCGGGGTGAGGCCAATTTCCGGCACCAGCACCAGCACTTGCTTACCTTGGCGCAGCAGTGGCGCCATCACTTGTAAATACACCTCCGTTTTCCCCGACCCGGTAATCCCGTGCAGTAAAATTTCTGTATAACGCCGGGCTGCAATTGCCTGTCCCATTTGCTGCACCGCCGCCTCTTGTGCCGGGGTTAAACAGCGGGGTTGATCAGGAGTCGATGCCTGCATTTCCCGGCGCAGCCGCTGCCGTTGCTGCACCGTTATCACCCCTAATGCCTCTAATTTTTGTAAAGTAGTTGCACTAACTTTCACCTGCTTTTGTAAATCGGCCAGCCACTCCTCCCCCCCTCGGTGCCGCAACCATTCCACCACCCGTTTTTGCGCCGGAGTTAAGGCCACGTCACCCTCCCCACAGAGGGTTACCACCTTGCGATATTGGGCTTGGGGCGCACCGGGAAAATAACCGTAAGAAGTAATGAGATCATGCTTAGACAATTCTCGCAGCGCCGCGCTACAGCCGGGCACCTTTTGCTCCAGGTAACGGCGGCTGTAGTCCCCACTGCCGGTACTCAAGATTTCCCACAATTGTTGCGCTTGGCTGGATAAATGAACCCCCGGCGCTTTGGCATTGATTTTGGGATTGCATTGAATCCGGGTTTGACTGCGGCGAAAGACACCGGGCGGTAAGGCTAATCGCAGTACCGAAGCCAAAGAACTTTGGTAATAATCCGCCACTTTTTGTAATAACGGCCAGTAGTCGCTAGGGAATAACTTTGTATGAATGATGGCTGTAATCGGCTTAACCTGTTCCGGGGTGATTCCCGGGGTTAATTCCCTCAGCTCATGCAACACAATGCCCGTCACGGTGCGACGACCCAACGGCACTTGGACGACATCCCCCGGTGCGACCCCGGCCACAGCCTGATAGGTAAAGACTGCCGTTGCGTCGGGGACATCCACCAGCACCTCGACCCAGGCGGCGGTCATGTTTATTCCGAGTAATCCGTCAGAGGCGGACAGCTACAGACCAAGTTACGATCCCCGTAGGCATTGTCAATCCGAGCCACCGGCGGCCAAAATTTATATTCCCGCAATCCGGGAACCGGGTAAGCAGCCTGCTCCCGACTGTAGGGATGATGCCATGCGTCTGTAATGACAACTTCCGCGGGGTGGGGGGCATTTTTGAGCAGATTATCCTGGGGATCGGTCATGGCCTTAGCTTCGTGATAAATCCCGATCATCGCCTCACAAAACCGGTCTAACTCCGCCAAAGACTCGCTCTCGGTCGGCTCCACCATCATCGTCCCCGCCACCGGCCAGGACACCGTCGGCGCATGAAACCCGTAATCCATCAACCGTTTCGCCACATCTTCCACTTCCACGCCGGTTTGCCCCTTGAGCGGCCGTAGATCCAAAATACATTCATGCGCCACCCACCCGTGTTGACCCCGATACAACACCGGGAAGTAGGGGTCAAGCCGCCGGGCAATGTAATTCGCATTCAAAATCGCCACACAAGTCGCCTGGGTCAAACCCTCAGACCCCATCATCACCATGTACATCCAAGAGATGGGCAAAATACTGGCACTACTCCAGGGCGCCGCCGCAACCGTACCGATGCTATACCGGCCACCCATCGGAATCACCGGATGAGTCGGCAAAAACTCTTGCAAATGCTCCGCTACCGCAATCGGCCCCATCCCCGGCCCGCCGCCCCCGTGGGGAATGCAGAACGTTTTATGTAAATTGACATGACAGACATCAAAGCCCAACTCTCCCGGACGACACAAACCCACCAACGCATTCAGATTCGCCCCATCGAGGTACACCTGCCCCCCGTGTTCATGCACAATCTGGCACAATTCCCGCACCCCCGTTTCAAATACCCCGTGAGTCGAAGGATAAGTCAGCATCAGGGCGGCCAAGCGGTCAGTATATTGGCCGGCTTTTGTGCGTAAATCGTCTATATCCACATTTCCTTGTTGGTCGCAGGCCACCGGTACGACTTGCAGCCCGGCCATCACCGCACTGGCCGGATTCGTTCCGTGTGCCGATTGGGGAATCAAGCAGACATTACGCTGAGATTCGCCCCGATGACGGTGGTATTTTCTGATCACCAATAAACCCGCCAATTCCCCTTGCGAACCGGCATTCGGCTGCAAGGAAATCCCCGGTAAACCCGTAATATCGGCCAACCAATGGGTCAAATCTGCAAAGAGTTGCCGATACCCTTGCGTTTGTTCTAGGGGAGCAAAGGGATGAATTTGATTAAATTCCGGCCAGGAAATCGGGATCATCTCACTGGTGGCATTCAATTTCATCGTACAAGAACCCAGGGGCATCATCGCCGTCGTCAAAGATAAATCCCGGCTCTGTAAACGATAAATATATCGCAAAAATTCCGTTTCCGAATGATATTTCTTAAACACATCTTGGGTGAGAAAATCATCCGTTCTTGCCCAGGCTTCCGGGTAATCCGATTCCGTTTGGGCAATCAATTCCTGCATGGTAAAGGGTAGGGATGTCCCCCCATGGAACAAAGTGAGTAACTGCTCCACATCCGCCCAGGTGGTGGTTTCATCTAAACTAATGCCTACCCCCTCTGGGTAAAACCAATTCAAGTTAATTTTCGCCTCGGCAAATCGCCGGGATAATTCTTGCCTTTGCGCATCGTTTAACACCAAAAAGATTGTATCAAAAAACGCCTCCGCTAAAAGCGGGTAACCGAGCTGACCACATCCCGCTGCCAAAACTTTGGCTTTATGGTGAATTTCTTGAGCAATGGCGCGTAACCCTTCTGCCCCATGATAGACCGCAACCATACTGGCGATGACGGCCAACAGGACTTGGGCCGTACAGATATTGCTGGTGGCTCGCTCTCGACGGATATGTTGCTCGCGGGTTTGTAAGGCTAAACGCAGGGCGGGGCGTCCCTGACGATCTTTGGACAAACCCACCACCCGCCCCGGTACATAGCGTTTGTAGGCAGAACGGGTGGCGAAGTAAGCAGCATGAGGCCCCCCATATCCCAGCGGTACGCCTAACCGTTGCGTACTGCCGATGGCCATATCAGCCCCCCACATACCCGGCGGTTTGAGCAGGGTTAAACTCAACACATCGGCGGCCATGATTCCCAAGGCACCCACTGCCTGAGCCTGGGCAAAAACCGCTTGGGGATCAACCAAAACTCCATAGGCATTGGGGATTTGCACCAAGCAGCCACAGGTATTTTCATCTAAATGAAAGGCTGGAATTTCGGCAATCTCCAAATCAATTCCCAAGGCTTCCGCGCGGGTTTGCAATACGGCTAAAGTTTGCGGCCAGATATGGCAATCAACCCAGAATTTTTTACGTTTTTGTTGATGGATTTGATAGCTCAAAATCATCGCTTCTGCCGCCGCCGTTGCCTCATCTAATAAAGAGGCATTGGCAATTTCCAGTCTCGTTAATTCCGTAATAAGGGTTTGAAAATTAAAAAGAGCTTCTAAACGTCCTTGCGCAATTTCTGCTTGGTAGGGTGTATAGGCACTGTACCAACCGGGATTTTCTAAGATGTTACGCTGAATGACAGCAGGTGTAATGCAAGGGTAATAACCCATTCCCTGATACGTTTTCCATACCTGATTGCGTTGCGCCAATTGTTGCAAGGCGGCCAGGGCTTGATGCTCACTCTGGGCCGGCGGGGTATGGAGGGGCGTGCCGGTTCGCAGATGCTTGGGTACGACTTGGGCGATTAATTCGGCTAAACTTTCACAGCCCAACAGGCGCAACATGGCCTCTTGGTCACGGGGCAATATTCCTAAATGACGGGTCGAAAAAGCAGCGGTCATGCGGTTCGTCCATCAGTGTCTCATCCACCCTAGCGCATAGGACGGTAAACTGGTGTACCAGGATAACTTTTGCAGACCGTCCAGCATGAACCGATGTCAATTTTAGGACAATATCATCACTTTGCCATTCGCACCGGCAATATTCAGCGGGCGATTGCCTTTTATGAAGTTTTGGGATTTCGGGTGACGGAGCGATTTACGGCGGGGGTCACTCTGGCTTGTTGGTTAGAGGGGTTAGGCACTCGTTTGGAATTGCTCCAAGTACCGGTGCCCCGACCGGCTGCCGATGCTTTTGGTGATGAACATTATGTCGGTTATTATCATCTTTCTTTATGGGTAAACAATGTGGCTGAATGCTTAGAAGAATTAAGGGAACAATTATCGGAAACTCCGCTGGTTTTATTACCACCGACTGACCAATTCATTGGCCAGAAAAAATACCGGGTGGCGTTTATTCAAGACTACGATGGTTTACCGATTGAATTAATCGAAGTGGTTCAGGATGCGGAGAACGGACGGGATTCCCCCTCAATTGAGGATAATTGCCGATTGAATCCCGATGCGTAATGACAGCAGGGAACCTCTAGCAATAGACAGATCAGCGGTCGCAGGGGCGCAGCCCCCGTTCTGGTTCTCCACAAACTCGGTACTTCAGCACGATCATTTTTTACTGGTTTTTACTGGTTCTAATAATTAAATAAATCATGAATTAAATTAGGGGGTTCCCAGCGTTGGTTCGGTGGGAAAACGTTATCGTGAAAATGAATCAATACTGGAGTATGCGGACGCAGAGACTCGAACTCTGACCCATAAGGACTGGAACCTAAATCCAGCGCGTCTACCAATTCCGCCACGTCCGCACGTGTTTTTTATTATAAGGGAACCTCTATAAATTACGGATCAGCGGTCGCCGGGGCGCCGCCCCCGACTTTGGTTTTCCATAAGCTCAGTATTCCAGTGAGATGATTTTCGGCTGGCTCCAATCAATAGAGGTGTCTTATAAGGGCAATAATTGCAGGTTAAATGGCGGATTGTGTTGCGATTGCAATTGCTCTAGTAGCGTTTGCGCTTGGGTGATTAGTTGCGCAAAATTCCAATGCGGCGGCAGTTCAGGACAGCGCCGTAAGCGACTGAGTCCTTCTGCCAATAGTAAAATTGCTCCCCGGTGATTGCCGTTGCCGAGGTGATAACCGGCCACCGCGATTTGCAACAGCCCTTGATACAGGGTGCGTTCTGGCTCCATGGCTTCCATCCACAGGGCTTCGAGGGTGTCGTGGCAGGCGTAGTATTCCCCTTGATTGAATTGGGCAATCGCCTGGGCAAATTCAGCGGG
>CALHCP010000156.1 GCA_937936705.1 uncultured cyanobacterium
TCCAGCGAAACTGCAAGGTGTTATCCGCCATCGGTTGCCCATCGCTATCCGGGTAAATGATTTTTTGTGGCGTTACCGTCATCACCTTTAACCTCCAATTGCATCAGGATTGACCCCTTGACTCCTCAAATACGCCGCTAACCGCTCCGCCCGTTGCCGTTCTTGTTCTGCCCGTTGCGCCTCTTGAATCGCTCGTTGACGCTCCTGTTCCGCCCGTTGCCGTTCTACTTCCGCCCGTTGCCCCTCCTGAATGGCTCGCTGATGCTCCTGTTCCGCCCGTTGCCGTTCCGCTTCTGCCCGTTGCATTGCCTGCATTGCCCGTTGACGTTCAGTTTGTAATTCGTTCGCCAATTCCACCGTGGTTTTGAACCGTTCCCCATTCGGGTAATACACCGCCAGTTCATCAGCGTTTAACTCAAACCGAATCCCCAACCGCGGACTCTCCCATCCATCCGTTTCCCCTATCTCCTGCAGTTGCCTATCTCTTCGTAAAAAAACATCCAATTTGTTCTGCTCCGGGTCGTACACGTAGTATTCCTCTACCCCGTATTGTTCATAAAAACGCAATTTCTTTACCATCTCCCTCAAACGATTCCCCGGCGAGAGAATCTCAAATACCACTTGCGGCGCTATGTTATCCTCCTCCCACTGCCGATAGGAACCCCGTTCCCCTTTCGGTCGCCCAAACACCACCATCACATCCGGCGCCACCCGAATCTCAGGATGTCCCTCCACCGGATACCACAACAAATCCCCGGCCACAAATACATTCCTATCATGCGCAAATAAACACTCTAAATTCTCTTTAATCAACACAATCCAGCGAAACTGCAAGGTATTATCGGCCATTGGCTGCCCATCGCTATCCGGGTAAATCATCTTTTTCGGAGTGACCGTCATCGCCTTTAACCTCCAATCTCATCGGGATTGACCCCTTGACTCCGCAAATATTCGGCTAATCGCTCCGCCCGCCGCCGTTCCGCTTCTGCCCGTTGCGCCTCTTGAATCGCTCGTTGATGCTCCTGTTCCGCCCGTTGCCGTTCCGCTTCTGCCCGTTGTCGTTCTTGGGATAGTTCACTTTGGGTCTGGATTAACTGCCGCTCCTTTCGCTGCAATTCTTGTGCCAATTCCACCGTGGTTTTGAACCGTTCCCCATTCGGGTAATACACCGCCAGTTCATCAGCGTTTAACTCAAACCGAATCCCCAACCGCGGACTCTCCCATCCATCCGTCTCCCCTATCTCCTGCAGTTGCCTATCTCTTCGCAAAAAAACATCCAATTTGTTCTGCTCCGGGTCGTAAATGTAGTATTCCTCCACCCCGTATTGTTCATAAAAACGCAATTTCTTCACCATCTCCATCAAACGATTCCCCGGCGAGAGAATCTCAAATACCACTTGCGGCGGCAGGTTATCTTCCTCCCATTGGCGGTAGGAACCCCGTTCCCCTTTCGGCCGCCCAAACACCACCATCACATCCGGTGCCACCCGAATCTCAGGATGTCCCTCCACCGGATACCACAACAAATCCCCGGCTACAAATACATTCCCATCATGCGCAAATAAACACTCTAAATTCTCTTTAATCAACACAATCCAGCGAAACTGCAAGGTATTGTCGGCCATTGGCTGCCCATCGCTATCCGGGTAAATCATCTTTTTCGGAGTGACCGTCATCGCCTTTAACCTCCAATCTCATCGGGATTGACCCCTTGACTGCGTAAATACTCGGCTAATCGCTCCGCCCGCCGCCGCTCCGCTTCTGCCCGTTAATGTAACCTGATTGGCGAACAAAGATTTTGGAGAACCACCGTCGGGGACTGCGCCCCTGCAACTGCTGTTCCAAATTCAACTAAAACTATTATAGCAAGCCCATTTGTGTGGTTTCGTTAGCATGAATAATCATGAATAATAATGTAGAGTTCCATCATTCATCGTTGGGATGGACATTTTAATCATTGGCGGGGGCATCATCGGGTTAAGTGTTGCCGTCGCTTTGGCCAAAACCCAACACCGCGTGGGAATCGTCACGGGAGATTTCCCGGGCACTGCCGCCCACGCTGCCGCCGGGATGCTGGCTCCCGGCGCGGAGCAATTACCCCCAGGCGGGATGCGAGATCTGTGTCAGGCGAGTTTGCAACGCTACCCGGATTGGATTGCAGAATTAGAAGCCGCCACCGGTCGGTCAACCGGCTACTGGCTCTGCGGGATTCTGTCACCGGCGACGGCGCAAACTCCAGGTCATCACACGGGCATATGGTTAAACCGCCCCGAACTCGACCAACACCAACCCGGCCTCTCTAAGCAATTCAGCGGCGGTTGGTGGTACCCGGACAACGGGCAGGTGGATAATCGTTTGCTCACCCAAGCGCTCCGCCAAGCCGCTCAGTCGCTTGGTGTTTCATTCTTTTCCCACGAAAACGTGGTACGCATCGAACAAGCCCACGGCCAAATTACCCAGGTCATCACCCATCAGACTTCCCATCAGGCAGAGCATTACATTCTGGCCACCGGCGCTTGGACGCATAAGTTACTGTCGCTGCCCGTCTATCCCCGCAAAGGCCAAATGTTAGCCCTGCAGGCACCCCCCGGCCTTGGCTTGAATCAGGTCATTTTCGCCGATGCTTACCTGGTGCCCCGCCGGGATGGGCGCTTGGTGGTGGGGGCAACCAGCGAAGATGTCGGTTTTCAAGAGGGCGTAACCGCGGACGGACTGCTTTCGCTTTTACAGCGAGCCATCGCCACCTACCCAGCTTTGGCAGCTTGGCCGGTGATAGAAACCTGGTGGGGATACCGCCCGGTGACCCCCGATGAACTCCCGATTCTGGGGCCAAGCCCCTGGGAGAATCTTACCCTGGCGACCGGCCACTACCGCAATGGGATTTTACTCGCACCTATCACTGCCGAACTGATTAGCAATTATTTGAACGGTCACCCCTGGCCTCAAGAACTGAGCTTTTGTCGATGGGAACGATTCTCTGGCAACTTAGAGCTGTGGTAATTCTTGAGGTCATAATCCAGTCATTTACTGGACAATTCCATCTGACATCATATCAATAAAGCATTAATATAGTATTAAAAGTATTAGTATAAAGTATCAATATAGTCAGCACATCGGCAGTCTGGGGGCAGTTGTCCGCCCCAAACAGTTATGTTAAAAATTATTACAATTTTGGGGTCAAAACCTGTGGATAAGTTGTGGATAAGTCGCCCCAATCTGTGGATAACTAGGCATTTGCCTGTGGATTATTTGGGGATAAATCGGGGGAGGCTGTGGATAAAAAAAGGGGGCTGTGGATAACTTGGGATTTTATCCACAGGTTATCCACAGGTTATCCACAGGGGGTGGGGCGGCAAACCCCGTCGCCGTCAGCTATCCACAGAAGTTATCCACATATCCACAGGCTCTACTACTATCGACTAAAGAAAAATATTTAATCTTTTAGACCGGAGTAGAGGCGCATGACCCCAAGCGGGGGTGGTAGGATGGCATTACGGTGGGGTACATTGCCGGTATGCATGTGACCTGTTCCCAAAAAGATTTGAGCCACCATTTGAGCCTGGTCAGTCGTGCCGTAGCCAGCCGACCCACCCATCCGATTTTGGCGAATGTGTTGATTGAAGTGGACGATGCGCATTGCCAGGTCACTTTCAGTGCCTTTGACCAAACTCTCTGTTTACAAAGTCGGATGCCGGCAACGGTTTACGAACCGGGTACCATTACGCTACCGGCTCGCACTTTGGGAGACTTGGTTGCGCGCCTGCCGGATGCCATGGTGGAATTGCAAGTTAGCGAGGTGCAGGCGACGGTACGGGCCCGTCTGGAGCGGGAAGGTAAAAAAGATACTCTAGCGGGTCCTTATCAAATTTCGGGGTTGGCTGGGGAGGATTTCCCGGCCTTGCCCGAGGTGACGGCGACGGCGGTTCCCCTCAACCGGGAGGCGTTTGTCGAGGGATTGCGGGGGGTGTTATTTGCTGCCAGTAGCGACGAAACCAAGCAAATTTTGACGGGGGTGCATTTGCAAACGCGGGGGGAAACCCTGGAATTTGCGGCTACGGATGGGCACCGGTTGGCGATTGTGGAAACGGCCTTGACGGGGGCGGGGGAACCGGTGCAGGCGACGATTCCCGCCCGGGCGCTCCGGGAGGTGGAGCGCTTGTTGTCTAGGTACGAGGGGGAGGCGGTGCGGTTTCGTCTCGAACCCCATCAGGCGGATTTTCAACTGCCGAGCGAGCGGGGGGATGGGTTTGAGCAACGGTTGGTCACCCGGTTGTTGGATGGGATGTACCCCAACTATCGGCAGTTGTTGCCCAAGGAGTTTGCCCGCCGGGTGGTGATGGAGCGGGAGGATTTGATCCATGCGTTGGAACGGTTGGCGGTGTTGGCGGGCAGTCGCAATGTGGTGAAATTTTCCCTGGATTTGGATCATGTGCTGCTGGCCACGGACGGTGGGGAATTGGGGCAGGGGCAGGAGCAAATTCCGGCGGAAATCGAAGGGGACGCCCTTGATGTGGCGTTTAATGTGAAATATGTCTTGGAAGGCTTAAAGGCGATGCACTCCTCGCAGGTGCAAATGCAACTGAATTCGGCCACGGCGCCGGTGATTTTTTCCCCCTTGGGGGATGTGAAAATGACCTATTTGGTCATGCCGATTCAACTGCTGCGCGGTTAGGTGTTTGGGGAAGCGAAACCCTTTCTCAAGTGGGCGGGGGGAAAATCGCAATTATTACCGCAGATCAGTCCCCATTTACCCCGTCAATTTAATACCTACGGGGAACCCTTTATGGGGAGTGCCGCTCTGTATTTTCATTTATGTTATCGGCAAAAACGGGGGGAAACTGACTGGCCGTTGAGCCGGTTGAGTGATATGAATGCCGAGCTGGTGAATTGTTATCAGGTGGTGCGGGATCGGCTACAGGAATTAGTGGCTCTACTCACGCTGCATCGTCAGCATCACAGCCGGGACTATTACTACTCAATTCGGAATTGGCAACCGGAGGAATTAGATCCCGTCGAGCGAGCTGCCCGGCTTATTTATCTGAATAAAACCTGTTACAACGGCCTCTACCGCGTCAATCGCGCCGGGAAGTTCAATGTGCCCATCGGGCGTTACCGCAATCCGCGTATTTTTGATGCGGCGCAGTTACAGGCGGTGAGTTTGGCATTACAGAATGTGGTGCTGGAGGTGGCGGAATTTTCCCATGTTTTAGGCTGGGCAAAAGCGGGGGATTTGATCTATTTGGATCCCCCTTATGTTCCCCGCTCCCCCACGGCAAATTTTACCGGCTATACCCACCAGGAGTTTGATATGCAGGCGCAAGTCCGATTGGCCAAGGTTTATCGTCAACTGGATCAGCGGGGATGTTATGTCATACTCAGTAATTCTTGGTCGGAAACTGTGCTGGATTTGTATCGCGGGTTTCGCTGTTTGGAATTAAAAGCGACTCGTATGATCAATTCCAAGGCGGATCAACGGGGCTACGTGAGTGAGGTATTAGTATTGAATTATTGAATTTTTAGGATTTTCCGGGCGCCGCTGAGACCGGCTGTTACTGAATGGGGGGTGTTCTCTCATGGAGTGAGATGTCCGGCTCTCGACGCCAAAGGATTAAGGCATCGTCGGGGGGGTTTTGATAGTAGTGAGGCCGCCGCCCCAGAATCTGAAATCCTAAGGATTGGTACAAATTCAGGGCGATCTGATTTTGGGAACGCACCTCTAAGGTGGCATGGCGGATGTGGGGGGGTATTTCTGCTAGTAAATAAGTTAGTGTCCGCCGTCCCCATCCCTGGCCACGGTATTGGGGATGAACGGCTAAAAGGACAATGTGTGCTTCGTCTAAAATGAGCCATGCCGCTCCTATGGCAATGAGATGACACTCCAGTTCCAATCCCACCAGTAGGGTGTTGGTTTTGTGTAGTTCTTCTTGATATTGCCCTGCGGACCACCACCCCCCCAAGGCTAGGCGGTCTAAGGCAATAACGGCTGCTAAATCCTGGGGCGTTAAGTGACGTAACATGGGGAATGGCGGCTCCGGGGAACCCAGAATGCCTGCGACCGTTGCTCCCGAATTGAAGGTTCCGTTGAGGGATTGCCAGGCATCCGATCGGGGACTGCTTTAGCATAGATGATCGAGGGGTGCCCTTAAGGGAACCTCTATCAATTACGGATCAGCGGTCGCCGGGGCGCCGCCTCCGACTTGGGTTCTCCCTCAATTTGGTGTTCTAGCGAGATCGTTTGCTGTCGGTTGCAATCAATAAAAAATAATAAGTAGAGGTGCCCATGTATCAGTGTCTTTTCCGGTAACGGCCATGATGTTCCCGCAACCCAGCTTCCCGTGGTTAGAACAGACCTTGGCGGGTTTAGACCAGTTGGCCGGGCAGATGAAAAGCCGGCTTGATGAGGCGGTAACGACCTGGCAGGATACGGTGACCCAAGTCCAAGAGCATATCCAAGCCGCCGTCGCCAAGGGACTACCGCCGGAGGTGCCGGCCGCCGTGGCCACCCATCAAGTGTTGGTCAATCAGTGGCTACACCAAGCTCAGGATAGGGCTGAGTTGTCAATGACGGAGGTGCAGAAATGGTGGCTGCAGTGGGAGCAGGGCCGGCCGGCCGTGACCCAACAGGTGACGGTTCGCCTGCAAGCCGTTGTGCCGGAACCTCAGCAGTTACAAGCGATTGGGGGTGGCATGGTGGGCTTGATGGGCGGTCATGTGGTGGGTTCTACCCTGGGTGGGGCGGCGGGGGCGGTGACCTTGGGGCCGGTAGGGGCGGTGCTGGGCACGCAGGTGGGCGGCTTTACCGGCCGAGTGCTGGGGGCGCATTTGGGGGAGACGTTGGCCGGAGGACAGCCCCTGGAGACCATTGACGCCCGCATGCAACGGTTGGCTGCGGATTACATGGGCAGCAGTTGGGGGGCAACGGTGGGTATGGTCGTGGGACAGGTGACCTTCGGCCCGGTGGGGGCATGGCTGGGGCAGTTGCTGGGGGATGCCGTAGGCGGGCAGGTGGGTACCAATGTCTATCAAATGGTTAAACAGGGACAGGCACCTGCGGATGAACTCTGGGCGATTGACCATGCGGGGGAAACCGCTAGTGAATTGCTAGGTACAACCTTGGGGCGGTTCATCGGGGGGGCGCAGGGGCAAATCTATGGAGCGCGGTTGGGCACCTATTTCGGGCGGAAAATGACGTGGCAGAAGGTGGCGCATCCCTCGGTCAATGACTTGTCGCCTGAGTCGGAACTTTGTTATCCCAAAAAAGAAACCCTGGAAACTAACCCATAATGGGTAGCAAGTTAATTTGGCTGTTTATTGACGTTCTTGTCTGACCTATGCCCCGTTCTCGTCCTGCCTCTGCCCCGCCGGTTAACGGCCAACCGACGTTGGTGATTGTGGAATCGCCGACCAAAGCCCGCACCATTCGCCAATATCTGCCGGAGAATTACCGGGTGGAAGCCTCGATGGGTCATGTGCGGGATTTGCCCCAGTCCGCCAGTGATATTCCCCCGGAGTTCAAGGGTCAGGACTGGGCGACCTTGGGGGTGAATGTGCAACAGGGCTTTGAGCCGCTCTACATTGTGCCGGGGGAGAAAAAAAAGGTGGTCAGCACCCTCAAAGCCGCCTTGAAAGAAGCCAAAGAACTGATCCTGGCTACGGACGAAGACCGCGAAGGGGAAAGCATTAGCTGGCATTTGGCGCAAGTGCTGCAACCGCGGGTGCCGGTGAAGCGCATGGTCTTCCACGAAATCACCCGCGAGGCGATCCAGGAGGCGCTGCAACATTGCCGCCAGGTGGATGAGGGTTTGGTGCGGGCGCAGGAAACCCGCCGCATTTTAGACCGGTTGGTGGGGTACACCCTTTCGCCTTTGCTCTGGCAAAAAGTGGGGCCGGGGCTGTCGGCGGGACGGGTGCAATCGGTGGCGGTGCGGTTACTGGTGCAACGGGAGCGGCAGCGGCGGGCGTTTCGGGCGGCGGAGTACTGGGATTTGAAGGCACAGTTGACCGCCCACCAAACCCCCTTTGAATCCCGCCTGGTGGCCTTGGCAGGGATCAAGCTGGCCACCGGTCAGGATTTTGACCCCCAGACCGGCCAGTTGCTCCCCCGGCGGCGGGTCTGTGTGCTCGACCAAGCCCAAGCGGAAACCCTGCGGCAGCAGCTCCAGGGGGAAACCTGGCGGGTGCAGGAGGTGGAGTCCCGGCAAGTGCAGCGCAAACCGGCTCCCCCCTTTACAACCTCGACCTTGCAACAGGAAGCCAACCGGAAACTGCGGCTCTCCACTCGGGACACCATGCGGATTGCCCAGAACCTGTACGAACAAGGCTACATTACCTACATGCGGACGGATTCGGTGCATTTGTCCCAACAGGCGATTACCGCCGCCCGCGCCTGTGTCCAGCAAATGTACGGTGAGAATTACCTCAGCCCCAAACCCCGCCAATACGACACCAAAAGTAAGGGTGCCCAAGAAGCCCACGAAGCCATCCGGCCGGCGGGCAGCACTTTTCGCACCCCCCAGGAAACCGGTTTAACCGGGCGGGAATTGGCGCTCTACGACTTGATTTGGAAACGCACGGTGGCCACCCAGATGGCAGAAGCCCGTTTGACCCACCTGACGGTGACGATCCAGGCCGGGGCGGCCGAATTTCGCACCACCGGCAAACGGATTGATTTTCCGGGGTTTTTCCGCGCCTATGTGGAGGGTTCCGACGACCCGCAGGCCGCCCTCGACGACCAGGAAATTAACCTACCGCCGCTGGCGGTGGGGGATACCCTTCAATGCCAGCAGTTGGAAGCCCTCCGTCACGAAACCCAGCCCCCGGACCGCTACACGGAAGCGTCCCTGGTGAAAACTCTGGAAGCTGAAGGCATTGGCCGCCCCAGCACCTATGCCAGCATCATCAGCACCATTCAAGACCGGGGGTATGTGCAAACCGAAGGCAATGCCCTGGTGCCGACCTTTACCGCCTTTGCCGTTACTGCGCTCTTGGAGCGTAATTTTCCCCACTTGGTGGATACGGGTTTCACCGCCAAGATGGAGCAAACCCTGGATGAGATTGCCGAAGGCCGGGTTCAGTGGTTGCCCTATTTGCAGGAATTTTATCTGGGAGAACAGGGGCTGGCCAGCCAGGTGAAAACCCAGGCGGAGAACATCAATCCCACCGCCGCCCGTACCCTGGATTTGGAGGGTATTGGTGCAGCCAAAGTCCACATCAGTACCCGCTACGGTCCTTATGTAGAAATTCCCCAAAACGGTGAAGTGGTGACGGTTTCTCTGCCCAAAGACCTCACCCCGGCGCAACTTACCCCCGAGGTGATCGAAGAACTCCTGCGCCAAAAAACCGAAGGCCCCACCAAGCTGGGCATCCACCCGGAAACCGGCGAGCCGATTTTTGTCCTCACCGGCACCTACGGCCCCTACGTGCAGTTAGGCGAAGCCACCGCCGCCAACTCCAAACCCAAGCGCGCCTCCCTGCCCAAGGGCATCACCCCGGAGCAGGTGACCTTGGAGATGGCGGTGGGACTGCTGGCTTTGCCCCGCACCTTGGGGAACCATCCCGACGGCGGCGTGGTCAAAGCCGGTCTGGGGCGGTTTGGCCCCTACGTGGTGCATGACCGCGGTAAAGACGGCCAGGACTTTCGCTCCCTGAAACCCGAAGATGACGTACTCACCATCACCTTAGAACGAGCCTTAGAGTTATTAGCGCAGCCCAAAGGCGGGCGGGGGCGCAGCAGTAGTACGCCTTTACGGGAATTGGGATCCCATCCGAAGGATCAAGAGCCGGTGCATGTCTATCAAGGCCCCTACGGCTACTACGTCAAACACGGCAAGGTCAACGCCGGGTTGCCGGAGGGCACCACCCCGGAAACCGTGACCCTAGAGCAGGCGGTGGCATTGCTGGCCGCCCGGAGTCAAACCCCCCGCAAAAAGACCACCAGCCGCCGCAAGAAGACTTAGAGCAGCAGCCGGGGTCACTGCCGGTCGGTTTTGGGCGGTTCCTGCCGCAATTCCACCAAGGGGGCTTGCGGGTCGCTGAGGTCAATGGCGGCGATGCGGTTCAGGGGCACTTGCCGGGGCAAATGGCGCAGCCGGTCTAAGGTGGCCAACTGCTCCGGGAGTTGCTGCAAATTTCCCCCCAAGCGAATCCAGCCCAACTCCGTCTGCAGGCGAATATCCCCCGGGTTTTCCCAATTAATGCCCGTTACCCGCACCGGACTGGCCATCACCGCCTGATACACCTGCGGCCAGAGGGATTTTTGGGTGGGATGCCAACCCTGCACCCGCAATTCCGGGTAGCGTTTCAACTGCCGCAGGATCGAGGCATATTCCCCGCTCAGTTGATTGCCCTCGCGGTCGAGAAACCCCTGCTGCTCCGGCACCAGCACCGCCACCGGATAGCGTTCCTGCACCCAGACCTCGACCCGACTGGGAAAGGCCTGCCGCCGCACCTGCACCTGCGCTACAATCGCCTGCTGTTGTAATGCTTGGGTCAACGCCGGAGGAGACAGTTGCCACAGGGGCTGCGGCTGCTTCAGGGATAATAACTCCCGCACCCGCGCTTCGCTCAACAACCCTTCGGTGCGGATGGTAATTTGCGTCGGTTCCCTGACCCACCAAATCGGATGCACCAAGACCCAGACCAACCCTACCGTTGTCCCCGCACTGGCGCCGGTTCGCCAGAGATTGAACCAAAACCGGTATTGGTTTTGCCGACGTATTTTTTGCCGCCGTTGGCGAAAATCCATGACTCCCAGGGCAATCCTCGTCGCAATCCTCATCCATGTATTTAATCTTAATTCCGGTAAAATGTACAGACATTAACCGCACTCAAGCCAAATCGCATCTGTGTCGGGGGCAGAATCAGCCGCTTCGGTCAGGCGCAAGTTTAACGCAAAATAACCGATTGTTAAAGCTTTCTTAATTTGGAGCCGTCGAAAATTGGGTTAACAATAGGTAAGCATACTTAGGGTTGCCCATGCGTCGGTTTCTGGCGGGTTCTCTGAAGGTCGAACGGGTCACGGTAGCCATTGCCGGGTTGCCGCCGGCTCTAGCCGGCCTACGTTTGGTGCAACTGTCGGACTTGCATTTTGACGGTCTGCGCTTGAGCACATCCCTTTTGCAAGCGGCTTTGGATGCCACCCAGGCCGCCCAGCCGGATTTAATCGTCCTCACGGGGGATTACATCACCGATGACCCCAGCCCGATTGGCGAATTGTGCGGTTATTTAGGGCAGTTGCGGGCGACCTACGGCCTCTGGGCGGTGTTGGGCAACCATGATATCGAATGGCCGGAATCCCGTCAGGTGGTGACCCAGGCGTTGACCGAGGCCGGGATTCAAGTCTTGTGGAATCAGGTGGCCTATCCGGTGGGACGGGGGTTGGCGGTGGTAGGGCTGGCGGATTTTTGGTCGAAAGAATTTCGGCCTGCACCCGTATTCCAATCGTTACCGGCGGATGTGCCCCGGCTGGTCTTATCCCACAATCCCGACAGTGCCGAGGTGTTGCAACGCTGGCGGGTGGATTTGCAGCTCTCTGGGCACACCCACGGGGGGCAGGTGGTGATTCCCGGTTTTGGGCCTTTACCTGCG
Source organism: uncultured cyanobacterium (assembly GCA_937936705.1). Classification (GTDB taxonomy): domain Bacteria; phylum Cyanobacteriota; class Cyanobacteriia; order Gloeomargaritales; family Gloeomargaritaceae; genus Gloeomargarita. The sequence goes on from CALHCP010000156.1 coordinate 11,587, forward strand.
CGCACCCGCACTTGGTTGCAACAGATACCGCGATGGTTGCGGCGGCGGATTCCTTCGCCTTTATTTAACCAAAACTGCGACCGGGCGATTCTGCATTGGGAATGGAGCGAAGGATTGCACCGGGTGGGAGCCAACCAGCTTTACGTCAACCGGGGATTGGGCACCTATTTACCGGGGCGGTTGTTTTGCCCGCCGGAGGTGACAGTCATTACCTTGACGGTAGGCACAGAGCCGGGCAGTCCGGTTGGCCGACGGCAGGAACAGATGGTGTAGCTGGGTTCCCCGGAATCTGGGTGTTTTAACGAGATCGTTACAATACCGAATTGATGGAGAACCCAAGTCGGGGGCGGCGCCCCGGCGACCGCTCATTCTGAAATTCTGAATTAATACAGATTCCTGTAAACAAAACCAAGATAAAATCAAAAAATTTATACATCATTCGGCTTGCCTTCCACTTTGGTGCAATGTTCTAACCTAAATTTGGTTCTAACCTAAATTTGGGTAAATTGTAAATGTTCACTCAAGGATTAGGTTATGAGTTTAATGCTGCGCGTTCGTCATCTGCTCGTACTGCCGGTCAAGTTGCTGTTGGCAATCGGGCTCTATCAGCCCTTAGTTTTAGCCTTACCCCAAGGCGGCCAGGTGACCCACGGGTCGGCCACCATTCAGCAGGTGGGGGATACGAAATTAAACATTAACCAATCCTCCGACCGCGCCGTCATTAACTGGAACAGCTTTAGCATTGCGCCCCAGGAGTGGGTGAATTTCCAACAACCTAGCAGCACATCGGCCACGCTGAACCGGGTCACGGGCAGTACCCCATCCAGCATTGCGGGCAGATTGACCGCCAACGGGCAAGTATTTCTCATCAATCCCAACGGTATTGCCTTTTTGCCCACGGCTCAGGTGGATGTGGCGGGCTTGGTCGCCAGCACGCTGAATATCAAAGATAGTGATTTCATGCAGGGGATGCTCCGGTTTGAGCAGATGCCGGGGAAACCGCCCGCCAGTGTGGTCAATCAGGGTTTAATTACGGTCAAAGATGCGGGATTTGCCGCTCTGGTGGCGCCGGCGGTGCAAAATAGCGGCGTGATTTCCGCCCGCTTGGGTAAGGTGGTGCTGGCTTCGGGAACCACGGTGAGCTTAGATTTTTATGGCGATGGCTTATTAAGTGTCACGGTTGACCCGCAATTAGCCGGACAAATTACCGATATTTACGGGAATAAACTCAGTTCACTGATTGATAATCAAGGCACCATCACTGCGCCGGGGGGAATCGTTACCCTCACGGCTCAGGCCGCCGGACAAATTGTGGATCGGGTGATTAACGTGGGCGGCATCGTTGAGGCGAAATATGCCGAAAACCGCAACGGGGTCATTGTTTTGTCCGGGGGTTCAAAGGGAACGGTGGCGGTGAACGGCACGTTGGATGTGTCGGGAGAACGGGGCGGCAAAGTTGAGATTACGGGGGAAAAAATTGCGTTAAATAATGGCACCGTGATTGATGCTTCGGGTGGTACAGGCGGTGGGATTGTCAACATTGGCGGTAGTTTCCAAGGGAAGGGAACGCTCCCGAATGCCCTAGAAACCACCGTTGCCAAGGATGTGCAAATCAAAGCGGATGCCCTCACCGCGGGCAATGGTGGGGAAGTGATTGTTTGGGCGGATGGCACGACCAAGTTTGAGGGGTTTATTAGTGCCAAGGGTGGCATCATTGCTGGCGATGGCGGCTTTGTGGAGGTGTCGGGGAAAGACCATTTGCTGATGACGGGATTTGCGGATTTAAGTGCAACTAATGGCAAATTTGGCACACTTTTGCTCGACCCCGGTAGTGTCACTATTCAAGATGGCGCAGACACCGCACCGCCTGCAAGTTTAGATGTTTTTAATGATGCTTGGATAGCCGCTCAACTAGGAATTGCAAACCTGACCATTGCTACTTCTGCTTCGACCAATGGCGGTGCTGAGACAATTACCATCAATGGGGATGTAGATATTACTTGGAATGCTGCAACTACTTTTACGCTTAACGCCGGGCGCAATATCGTGATGAACAGTGGTGCAGTAATAAAAAATACCAGCACTACCACAGGATTTGATGCGATTGTTTTCAACGCTAATAAGGATGGCACAGCTACAGGGAATTTC
>CALHCP010000157.1 GCA_937936705.1 uncultured cyanobacterium
GACCAAGCCGGTTACCCGTCCCTCTGCTTCTTCCGTCCAGAGGGTCATGGTCTGCTCGGTGCGACATTCCTGCAACAGTTGCTCTACGGTCATCTGGCTGCGGTCCGGGGGGGGTGCGGTTCCCAACAGCGCCGCTGCCACCTCGGCGGAGGTGACTGCCAGCCCGGCTTCACCGGCTAAAGTCACCACGACTTGCACCAGGGTATCGGGGTCGTTGGCTTCCCGAAACCGCTCCTGGCGTTCCGGGTCTTGCATGACCTGTTCCAAGAAGGCTTGAATTTCGGCGGGGGTCATGGGCAATTCCTGAGTGAGCTACAGCCTCTAAAATCCCATGAAATTGCCCAAGAGCCAACCCATGTCCCCGGTGGGAGCGGGTTGCATCAGGCCCCGACTATCCAAAATCAGGGTGATGAGTAGGTACGCCATCCCCAAGAGAATGGCCACTGCGCCGGTGAGAATCGCCGTAATCTTGCCCCGTTCCATGCTAACAACGCACCAGGGATTGCGAGACGTAGCGTGCCCCGGCCTGCACTAGACTGATCATACGCTCATAGGGCATCCGTTTGGGACCCAAGATCGCCACCGAACCCACCGGCACCCCATTTTGGGAATACATGGTTGAAACCAAACTACAGATGTGCATCGGTTCCAGGGGGTTTTCTTGACCGATAATCACCTGCACCGGTGCCTCTTCATCCCACAGGAGTGCCCCCAAGCGTTCCTGCTGGGTTTCCAAGACCTGCATGACCGGCTGCACCTGCTCCGCCTGTTGAAACTCCGGTTGTCGCAAGGCCGCTGCCACCCCGCTGATCACCAAGGGGGTAGGGGTCGTTGCCCGTCCCCAGGTGCGTAACTGCTCCGTCAAGGGGGGCATGAGGGTGCGGAGCCAGTCCCCGTAGGAGGCAAACTCCTGCTCCAACAGTTGCCAATTCAGGCTGGCAATGTCCCGCAGCGACCGACCGTGCAGGTGGTAGTTCAAAAATTGTCCCAGCATCTCCAAGGCTGCCTCCAACTCCACCTGCGTCGGGGGTACCCAATCCAGCAGGGTGGATTCTATCCGTTCGCCCTCCAGCACCACCATCAAAGCCACCCGTTCCCCCACCGCCACCAAGCGCAGATGTTGGAGCCGGGCACTGCGGGGTTGGGGGCGGGTCACCACAATAATCGAACCGCTCAGTTGCGCCAGCAATTGTGCCGCCTGGCGAAGCACCCCCTCCAGATGCACCGTTCCCTTCGGCAAAGCCGGTGCCACCCAGGGGGGGCTGACCGTTTTCCCCCGATGCAGCAGCCAATCCACGTAATACCGGTAGCCCAAATCCGAGGGAATCCGTCCTGCCGAGGTGTGGGGTTGGTATAACAAACCCGCCTGCTCCAGCCGTCCCATCGTCTGGCGAATCGTCGCCGGACTGGCGGGAATCCGATACTGGGTCATCAAAGTCCGGGAACCCACCGGCTCACCGGTCGCCACATAATGAGTTACCGTAGCCTGAAGTACCTGTTGCTGGCGCTCGGTCAGTTCTGGAACTTGCCCCATCTTCATTAAAATCCCAGCTTAAACAGATTTCTTATGAATTATTTATTTACTATCATGCCCAATCCCCCGCCAGTCAGCAAGTCCGGGGCAACCTCCCTATTTGAGCCGTTCCATCAGTTGACTGACCGGATCAAACCCCGGCGGAAATCGGGTCGAGTCGCTGTAGTTGGCTCCCACCAAATCCGCCTGCGTCAGTTGGGTATCGGTCAAATTGGCGCCAAACAACACCGCCTGCCGCAAATCCGTTTTCGTCAGATTGGCTCCCCGCAACTGCACCTTGAAGAGATTGGCCTGCCGCAGGTTCGCTCCCGCCAGATCGGCACCGGTCAAATCCGCCTCCCCCAGATTGGCTCCCTCCAGATTGGCTCCCTGCAAATTGGCATTACGGAGATTGACCCCGCGCAAATCCGCCCCGGTCAGGACCGCTTGGCTTAAATTGGCTCCGCTCAAATCCGTCCCCGTCAGGATCGCCTGCTGAAAAGTCTGGCCTGCCACATTGACCCCCCGGAGACGGCACTTGGTACACCGGCTCGTCGTTTGCAACCTTTGCAAATCTGGATTGGGGCTACAAGCCGCCAGCACCAGCACCAATCCCCCCACCAACCATCTCACCTGCAACGACGCATTCATTGTTCCACCGAGTGAGTGACCCAAGCATCAGTGTCAGGAGCAATTAATCCGTGAACCCATCCCCTTCAAATCCTAAGCGGTACCCCGCCCTTTGACCAGGGGGTTAAACCCGCCCCAAGGCCAAACCCACCACCAACATCCCCAAGACAAAAAAGGGTTGGGCACTCGCCTGATACTTCACATCATTAGCCAGCGGGTCACGCAAAAAGTACATATCCTGAAAAGTAATTTGGGGAATCACCAAAAGCAACAGAATCGTCGCATACAGCTGTTGCCCAATGGTAATCAAATAAACGGCCACCCCCATTTGAAACAAATCAATCATCCCCACACTAATCCAAGCCGCCGTTTGCACCCCAAACTGCACCGGTAGAGAAGCCAAACCCAACTCCCGATCCCCTTCCATACTCTTAAAATCATTCACCACCGCAATCCCCAACCCCGCCAAACTATAAAACAACGTGAGCAGCACAATCGTCAGATTCAAGGTGCCGAACAGAGCATGACCCGCACACCAAGGGAGCGTAATATAACTGGCTCCCAAAGCATAATTACCCAGCCAGCCATTCTGCTTTAACTTCAAGGGCGGTGCCGAATAAATAAAAGCCAACAATGTCCCGATCAGAGCAATCGTAGTGATCACCGGCCAATCTTGTCCCGACCAAGTATCTAAAAGCAATGCCAATCCCAAACCGCTCAGGAGTAAAAACCAAATTTGGGCAATCACTTCCGGCAAGGGAATCGCCCCGGAAGGAATCGGGCGATAGGGTTCATTAATCGCATCAATATCCCGGTCATAAAAATCATTTAAGGTTTGGGTGTAACCCGTCATCAACGGCCCCGATAACAACATACAGGTCAGCACCTTGAGAATATCTTCTAATGTCCATTCAAATCCTCCCGAGGAAGCACTGCCACACAACACCCCCCAAATCAGCGGAATCCAAGTGATGGGTTTCATCAGTTGTAAACGCAGGCGCCACTTGGGCAAGTCTTGCACCTGTGCCCCCTTCATCCCCAGCATTTGCCGGACTTGGGCTTGGCTTTCCGCTTCGCTCATGGCTCGCTTTCGCTAAGACAACCCACCGATTATAGCCCAGAGATTTACCCGCCATCACCAGCTCGGGGGCATCGTCTGGGGGTTATAACCGCCCGAACATCATCGCGCCGGCCTACACAGTTGACCGCCAACCAAAGTCACGATTGGCGCTCTGACGACTGCTAGGCAAAACCCAAACCCGCTGGCTACAGAAACATAAGGGAACCTCTACAAAAATTAGGGAACAGCGGGCGCCGGGGCGCCGCCCCCGACTTTGGTTCTCCCCAATCTTTGTTCGCCAATCAGGTCACATTGCGATAGAGGGAGGTGTCCATAAAATTAACTGCGCTTCTCCTTCACCGGGGCACCGGCACCTGCGCCAAGATATTCTGAATCACCGTATCCACTTTCAACCCCTCCAATTGGGCTTCCGGGCGCAGGAGTAACCGGTGGCGTAACAGCGGCAGGGCGACCGCCTTCACATCATCCGGGGTCACAAATTCCCGCCCTTGCATTGCCGCCTGTGCCCGACAACCGGCCAACCACATCACCGCTGCCCGTGGCGAAGCCCCCAGAGAAACATCCGGGTGTTGACGGGTGCGCTGGACTAAATGCAGTAAATAATCCAACAGGTTGTCACTGACGACAATTTGGCCGAGCATTTGCCTACATTCTAATAATTCTTGCACCGTTGTCAGAGGGTGTAATAATCCTAAATGAGCCGGTTTGCCCAGACCGGCAAACTCACTTTTGAGCATCTTTTTTTCACTTTCCAGATCCGGGTAGTCCACCACCAATTTGAAGAGAAATCGGTCGAGTTGCGCTTCCGGCAAGGGATAAGTCCCTTCAAATTCCAGGGAATTTTGGGTGGCAATCACCCAAAAAAATTCAGATAAATAACGGGTTTCTCCATCTAAAGTGACCTGTTGTTCCTGCATGGCTTCCAACAAAGCTGCCTGGGTTTTCGGGGGAGTGCGGTTGATTTCATCCGCCAGCAAAATCTGGGTAAAAATAGGGCCGGGCTGAAAGTTAAACCGAGCCGTATTGGCATCAAAAACACTCGTTCCCAAAATATCCGCAGGCAAAATATCCGGGGTGAGTTGGATACGCTGAAAATCCGCCTGAATCAAACGGGACAAGGTGCGCACCAGGAGGGTTTTCCCCGTGCCGGGGACCCCCTCAATCATCAAATGCCCCCCGGCCAGTCCCGCCACCAACAACTGCTCCACCAAGGTGGTCTGCCCTACAATGACCTGGTTGAGTGCCTCGCGTAAGCGGTTGAATACGGTCATTACCCTTGTGCTGTCCATGGCTTGCCCCAGGCGTACGGATCATTGCCGATCCTAAAGCAAAATGCCCCAAGAGCCTATGTCCTCTTGGTATGGCATACTAATTGAATTTAGAATAGCGTTCGCCGGGGTGCAGCCCCCGACTTTGGTTTTCCCAAATTTTTGTTCGCCAATCAAGTTACATTGCCATAGAGTTGCCCTGCTATTTAGATTGCCATATAGATAGATAGAAGTGATAGAAATGCGCATCCTGCCCTGCTGCCATCCTTCACTTGGTATGCAAAGACACCGAATTGCGCTCATGTCGCACCTAAAAAAATATTAGGTTATAACCAATTTGGTCGCCAGCGGACGCGGCTGAATGGCAACATTAGACAGCCAAAGGAGGTGCGGTTTGCAACCCAAAAATTCGACCATTTCGGCTACCACCCTGGCGACGGCACGAACCAAGATCAGATTTGACCGGAACGAATTGGCAGGTGCATTTGGGGATATGGGCACGGACTTACCGCTGTTGAGCAATGCCGCCGCGCATCCTACGAATGGACGCGAAGCATCATTCGCTAGTTAGCGGCGGATGTGATATGATTATTTCAGTCAAGTATGGCACTATTGCCCACCAGACACAAAGTCTGGGCTACTGGGTAGATATAAGACCTGCTTGACAAGGTACAACTAAACCTATAAATCCTGGTATCACCCGATTGATAAACGTAGGGAACAGGTCAAAAGTTGGCATAACAAATTGAACCCAAAACCCACAGGCAGAAATGACCTGGGGTGCTGCAAAGGCAAAAGTTCCTGGCAGTAGGCGAGAATGCCGCCTCCCTCTCCGGTAA
>CALHCP010000158.1 GCA_937936705.1 uncultured cyanobacterium
CAATCGGGTGATACCAGGATTTATAGGTTTAGTTGTACCTTGCCAAGCAGGTCTTATATCTACCCAGTAGCTCAGACTTTGTGTCCGGTGGGCAATAGTGCCATACTTAACTGAAATGATTATATCACATCCGCCGCTAACTAGCGAATGACGCTTCACTTTCATTCGTAGGATGCGCGGCGGCTTTGCTCAAAAACCGCCAGAAATGTTGCCAAAGCTAGAGCAGAAATTAAAGGAAATGGGATTGACCAAACGCCAAGACGCAGGGGTCATCCGCATCTATAGTTCCCCAACGGTTTCAGCACTCTGGATGGGAAAAGTGCGGGTTTGGGTGCAGGCACAATCCATTAAGATGGTCGGGCGGGCGGTTCACATGCGAGAACTGCAAAAATGGCTGGCGGAGGAGATTTTCCCCAGACCACCTTTGCCGCTTCGCCCCCACGAAACGGCAAAGGGTTCAGGACTGCTTTAGGAGTCAGGATGAGCGTCGGCGGCAATGCCAATTTCCCGCAACCGTTGCTGGAGATAGTCCGCCGCGGTGATGGCGCCAAAGCGGGGGATGCCCCCCGTCCGCCGCACGCATTCGGGTCGGGGGGTCAAATCCACTTCCGGGCGCGGATGGACAAAAAAGGGCACGGAATAACGGGATTCGTTGGCATCCGTGGGGTTGACCACCCGATGGGTTGTACTGCGAAATAGCCCGTTGGTTAACCACTGCAACATATCCCCGCTGTCCACCACCATGCCGTGCGGGATAACGGGGACGGCCAACCAGGTCCCATCCCGTTGCCACAGTTCCAGCCCCGCCGCCGTCGCCCCACAGAGCAAGGTGATTAGGTTAATATCCTCGTGGGGAGCCGCCCGCACTGCCCCCGGCGGCACGTCATCCGCCAGGGGGGGATAGTGGATCAGACGCAAAATCGTATTGCCCCCCTGCACCAGGCTGGGTAAAAAATCCGCCGGGGCATCCAAGTACAGGGAAGCCGCCTGGAGTAGATGGGTGGCACAGGCGTCGAGGGCTTGGTACAACCGGGTCAAGGTGGGGGCAAATGCCGGCAACTCCTGCGGCCAGAGATTGTCGGTACGCCCAATGTGCCAAAACTCTTTCAAATCGGGGAGGGGATGGTCTTTGGCGTGTTCCTTGCCAAAGGGAACATAACCCCGTTGTCCGTGCAATTCCGGCTTTTCGTACTGCTGTTTCTGGGACAAAGGCAGGGCAAATAAGGCTTGAATTTGGGCGTAGGCTTGGGTCAAAAGCTGCGAGTCAATCCCGTGCTGTACCAAAATGAAAAAGCCGGTATGCTCTAACGCCTGTCCCAGCCTTTGGATAAATTCCTGACGCTGCCCGGTCGTCCCTTGGGTAAAATTTTGTAAATCCAAAACGGGAATCGGATCCGTAACCACCATGACCGGGCCTGACGTTGAAGGGCTTCCCTCTCAGGATAAAGAATTTCCCGGCGGGAGCCTCTTAAAATTTCTTAAAGTTTCGCGGCCAACTGGGGTCATTTGCCCCTAGACAAGGGCAGTAGGGGTGATTACACTAGGTGATTACAAGCATTTTGTAACTTTTCCTACGATTATTCCCTTGTTTACTTCCACCCTACCCACCACTGGCACGCCGGTTGCCCTGCCTGAAGCGAGTCCCCTGCGCTGTACGGGAGCCTATGCCCTGATTGACAGTCTGTACCGGCATGGGGTGAAACATATTTTTGGCTATCCGGGCGGCGCCATTTTACCCATTTACGATGAACTCTATCGCTGGGAAGCGCAGGGCAAGATGCAGCACATCCTGGTGCGCCACGAGCAGGCTGCCGGTCATGCCGCCGATGGCTACGCCCGGGCGACGGGGCGGGTGGGGGTCTGTTTCGGGACGTCTGGGCCGGGGGCGACCAATTTGGTGACGGCGATTGCCACCGCTCACATGGATTCGATCCCGATGGTGATCATTACAGGGCAGGTGCGCCGCGCCGCCATCGGCAGTGATGCCTTCCAGGAAACCGATATTTTTGGCATTACCTTGCCGATTGTCAAGCATTCCTATGTGGTGCGTGACCCGCGGGATATGGCGCGGATTGTGGCAGAAGCGTTCTACATTGCCGGTACGGGGCGACCGGGGCCGGTGTTGATCGATATTCCTAAGGATGTAGGGGAAGAGAGTTTTGACTATGTGCCGGTGGCACCGGGGGATGTAAAACTGCCGGGTTATCGTCCGACGGTGAAGGGAAATCCCCGTCAAATTGTCCAGGCCAGCCGCTTGTTGCGCTCGGCCCAGCGGCCTTTGTTGTACGTGGGGGGAGGAGCCATTGCCAGTGGGGCACACCGGGAAATTCAGCAGTTGGCGGAAATGTTCCAAATCCCGGTGACGACGACCTTGATGGGCAAGGGGGCGTTTGATGAACGGCATCCCCTGTCGGTGGGGATGTTGGGGATGCACGGGACGGCCTATGCCAATTTTGCCGTCAGTCAATGTGATGTGTTGATTGCCTTGGGGGCACGGTTTGATGACCGGGTGACCGGGAAACTGGCGGAATTTGCGCCCCATGCCAAGGTGATTCATGTGGATATTGACCCGGCGGAGGTGGGCAAAAATCGCCCGCCGGAAGTGCCGATTGTCGGGGATGTGCGCCAGGTGTTGGTGGATTGGTTAGAGCATTTGCAAACCGGTGCGCCCCCGCCGCCTCACCAGACGCGGGCGTGGTTGGCTCAGATTCAGGCGTGGCGGCGGGATTATCCCTTGGTGGTGCCGCAAACGGGGGAATTGCTCTCGCCCCAGGAAGTGATTTTTATGCTGGGGGAATTGGCGCCCGGTGCCTATACCACGACGGATGTGGGCCAACACCAGATGTGGGCAGCGCAGTTTTTACCCAACGGCCCCCGCCAGTGGATTTCCAGTGCCGGGCTGGGGACGATGGGGTTTGGCCTGCCGGCGGCGATGGGGGTGCAGGTGGCCTTGGCCGATGCCCAGGTGATTTGCATCGCCGGGGATGCCAGCGTCCAGATGAACATTCAGGAGTTGGGCACCTTGGCCCAGTACAATCTACCGGTGAAAACGGTGATTATCAACAATTTCTGGCAGGGGATGGTGCGCCAGTGGCAGGAAGCCTTCTATCAGGAGCGGTATTCCCACTCGGCCATGCACGCCGGGATGCCGGATTTTGTGCAATTGGCCAACGCTTACGGGGTGAAGGGGATGCGGGTGCAGCGGCGGGAGGAATTGCGCCCCGCCCTGGAGGAATTGCTGGCCTATCCGGGGCCGGTGTTGATGGATGTCCACGTCAATCCCCAGGAGAATTGCTACCCAATGATCAAGCCGGGGTGCAGCAACGACCAGATGTTGGGTCTGCCGGAAGTAACGCCGGTGGGTTTAACGTGTCCGGCCTGTCACGCGCCGGTGGCTGTGGACTACCATTTCTGCCCCGCCTGCGGTCAAAAGCTGTGACCG
>CALHCP010000159.1 GCA_937936705.1 uncultured cyanobacterium
CAACTTTTTCTTCATAATGTGTTCCATCGGTTTGGCCTTCATTTTATCTTGTTACCTGTAGTCAATTTTTTTAATCAAAACCCATGAGTCTAGTCGCGCAGGTGATTGCCCAGTCGGACGCTGCTGAACGGTTCCTCAGCAGTACCGAATTGAATAAATTGGAAGAGTTTTTTAGCAAGGGAGCATTGCGGATTCGGGTGGCGGAAAAGCTCGCCGCTAATGAGAAAAAGATCGTCGAAGAGGGGAGCAAGCGCTTTTGGGCGAAATGCCCCAACACGCCGAGCAACCGCGGGAATGCTCAAAAAACCGCTCTGTGTCAACGGGATCAGGGTTGGTACATTCGCTTGGTGAGTTACTGTGTGTTGGCGGGCAATGATAAGCCGTTGGATGATATTGGTCTGAATGGGATGCGGGAAATGTATGTGTCTTTGGGAGTGCCTTTAGCGAATCTGCGGATTGCCATGGGCTGTCTTAAAGAGGTTGCCGCCGGGCTGATGTCGGCCGAAGAAATGGCTTTGGCTGCCCCTTACTTTGACCGCTTGATCCGGGCGTTTTAAGCGCAGGATTTTGGTGATTGACTGCATCAAAATCACCGGTTGATGCAGGAATGGATACGTTACTGTCCGGAAGAATTGAGGCCAATTATTTACCCAAGAGGAGACATTATGCAAGATACGATTACGGCTCTGATTAATCCCGCCGATGAACAGGGGCAATACTTGAATGCCGCTGCTTTGGAGCAACTCAGGAAGTATTTTCAAAGTGGCATGAACCGGGTGAAGGCGGCCAGCATCATCAGTGCCACCGCCAGCACTATCATCAGCAAAACCGTAGCCAAGAGTTTGCTTTACGGGGACATTACGTTGCCGGGGGGCAATATGTACCCCACCCGTCGTTATGCGGCTTGTTTGCGGGATTTGAGCTATTTCCTGCGCTATGCCACCTATGCCATGTTGGCGGGCGACAGCTCGATCCTAGATGAGCGGGTGTTGAATGGGTTGAAGGAAACCTACACCGCGTTGGGGGTGCCGATTGACCGGGTGGTGGAAGCGCTCAATGCCATGAAAGAAGTGCTGAATGAGTCGGTGGGCGCGGAAGCGGCGCAGGAACTGGGCGGCTATTTGGATCACATTGCGGCCGGTTTGGCCTAGTGCCGGCATTTTACTCTGATTCCCCCCGGTGCGGCTGACGGTCGGGGGGATGACCGACTTGATCCATGCAGAAGGTGCTGTTATGAACAGAACACAGACCCCACCCCAGTATCCGTGGTGGGCGGGCAATGCCCGGTTTATTGACCTATCGAATACGTTTATCGTTGCCCATGTGGCGCAGGCGGCGTTGATCATGCTCTGGGCGGGGGCATTCACCTGGTTTGAATTGGCGCGGTACAACCCCGCCGTGCCGATGTATGAGCAGGGGTTGATTTTGTTGCCCCATTTGGCCAGTCTCGGCCTGGGAGTGGGGGATGGGGGGCAAATCATCAATACCTTTCCCTATGTGGCGGTGGGTGGGTTTCATCTGGTGAGTGCCGGGGTGTTGGCCTGGGGAGCTTGGTTCCACCGGGAAAAACTCCCCGCCAGTTTGGAGATGATGGCGCCGCCGGTGGGGAAATTTCATTTTCGTTGGGATGATGAAGCAAAGCTAGGGCTGATTTTGGGGCATCACCTGCTGCTGTTGGGGCTGGGAGCCTTGCTGTTGGTGGCCAAGGCCATGTTCTTGGGTGGTTTGTACGATGCCAATTTAGAACAGGTACGGGTGGTCAGCCAGCCCAATCTGGACGTTTTGGCGCTGTGGGGTTATCGTACCCGTTTGTTTGCTGTGGATAATCTGGAAGACCTGGTGGGGGGGCATATCCTGGTGGCGGTTCTCCTGTTGTTGGGAGGGACTTGGCATATCCTGGTGCCACCCTTTGCTTGGGTGAAAAATCGCTTTTTATTTTCCGCCGACGGGATTCTCAGCTATTCCTTGTTTGGGATTGCCCTGGCGGGGTTTGCCGCTTCCTATTACTGCGGGTTTAATACGTTGGCCTACCCGGTGCGGTTTTACGGGCCGGCTCTGGAACTGAAATCGGCGTTGACTCCCTACTATTTCGATCCGACCGGGGCGACGACCGATTCGGCGCGGGTGTGGTTGGCCAATGCCCATTTTTACCTGGCCTTTTTCTTCCTGCAGGGGGGTCTGTGGCATTTCCAAAAGGCGATGGGGCTGGATGTGAGCCGAATGTTCCAGTCCTGGCGGGCGGAGCAACAGGCGGTTTATCAACTCCAGTTTCAATGCGAACCGCAAGCCCTGCCGGATGTGCTCTACGAACCCCGCTTGGTGCCTGCTCCGGCTATCACCCCGCAGGGAGTGGCGGCACTTTATGAACCGGTGCGGGGGGAGCCGGCCTCATCCCTGCGGCGGCTCCCTGGGGTGAGAACGACCCTCTACCAGGCGGTGTACCACTGGCGGCCGGTGGTCTTTTATCAACCGGCTGGGAAGGTGCAGGGGCGGCGGGAACGCGCTTGGGGAGGTCTCTACGAGCCGCCCAAAGCTAAGCCCTCGTTCCCCAACCGCCCGGCGCTGTCCCAAAGTTGGTATGGGGTCAAGAGGTAAGTTTCGCTCAGGACATTTTTGCCCATCAGGGATCGGGGGAGGTCGCGGCTTCCCCTGATTGATCATAGGGGAATTTTGGAGGGGGATTGCAGCGAGGTGGGCACGCCTCGCTGTTACAATACCATCAGTTCATTGTACTGGTAAAACCATGAAATCCTGGTGGTGGGGCGTGGGGACGGTGCTGGTGCTGAGTGGCTGTCAGATGGGCACGCGCTGGCAAACCGTGCAAGGGGATGGTTTTCAGGTGAATTTTCCCGGCAGTCCCCAACAGGAGCAGCGCACCCTGGAGACCGGCGTGGGTGAGGTGAATACCCACGCTTGGGGGGTGAATCGCCCCCAGGGTTCCTATGCGGTGGTGTTGACGGATTATGACCAGCCGGTGGCTCGCCTGGCGGATTCCCCGCTGGTCTGGGAGCAGTTGAAAGTCCAGGCGCAACAGCGGGTACAGGGACAGGTGACCCAGGAACGGCAGGTGACGTTGGGGAGTTATCCGGGGCGGGAAATGGTCGTTACCATTCCCCCGGAGCGGTTAGCCGGCGGCGGTGTCGCCAAGGTACGGTTTTATTTTGTCGGGCAGCGGGTGTATGGGTTATATGCGATTGTGCCCCAGGAACAGCAGGGGGATTTGCCGCAATTTTTTGATTCTTTTGCGATTACCAAAAATTCATCACCCACCCCGACAAATTGAATTACATTAGAGAACAGGGTAACCCCATTGCAGGAATCGTTAGCTCTGTGACCCGCCGCACTTGGTTAGAATCAACCGAATATGGTTTGGTATTGGTGTCGCTGGTGGGAACGGTGATCGCTGCCGTTTCGCAGCAGGTGGTGGTGGCCTTGCTGCCGGTATCGTTGGCCTTGTTGGTGAATTTGATCCACCGCAGCCAGTTGGAAGCCAGCCAACAACAGTTACTCCTGACCGCCCTCGAAAGCCTCAACCAACGCTACGGCACGGATATTAAGTTTCTGCGCCGCCGTCTTCAGGACGTTCTACTGTTGCCGGAACCGGTCAATCTCACGCCCTTAGAACAGTCACTTCAGGAATTACACAACGCCCTGGGCAACCTGCACCGGGAAATGAACCAACGCCTGGCCAGCGTCGAGGGCATGAATCTGGAACCCCTGCAGGCCAAGCTCAACCAACTCCAACAGCAGTACGCCAGCCTGCGTACCGGCCTAGAAGGACTGACCGACAGTCTGGCCGGACTACCCCAAGCCGAGCAGGTGGAACAGATGGGCAGAGGTCTCGCCCAACTGCAACGCCAAGCCGCCCAACTGCAAACCCAGGTGCAACAACTCCGCCAAGCCCCGGGGGTGGATGTGCAACCCTTGGAAGCCCAACTGCAATACCTCAGTCAACAAATCACCGCCCCGCAAGTCCTGCAAGCCCAGATTGCCGACCTGGAAACCGCCACCCAACGCCTGCAGTCGGCGGTGGCACAACTGGGGCAAGACGTGGCCGCCACCTTGCAAGTCCGGGAAACCGTGGGTCGGCTGGAGCGAGAACTGCAAAGCCAGACGAAACTGCTGCCCTTAGTCCAAAAACTGCAGCAGGACCTAACCCAAGTGGTCAATCAATACCAACAACAGCAGCGATTGCAGCAAAACCTCGCCCAAGAACTCAAGGCCTTACACGGCCAACAGGTACAGATGGCCGCCTGGGAACCCCGTTTATCCCAATTCGAGCAACAAACCCAAGCGGTGCAAGAACTGCGTGAGCGGGTGAACACCTTACAGGAGCAGGCGCGCAGCCAAGTCAGCCGCGCCGCCCTATTGCCCTTGGTGGCCGCCGTCGAGCGCTTGCACCAGCAACAAATGCAACAACAAAACCGCCTTGCCCCGCTCGCCGACACCTTGGCCACCTTGCAAACCGAACTGGCCGGCCTCCGCAATGCGCCTGAACCCGCCGCCATTGGCCAAATCCGAGCCGGTCTGGAGCAACTCACCCGACAGATGGAAACCCTCAGCCAAGCGCAGCAGCAAAACCTCCAGCAAGTGAAGCAAGAATTAAACCGCACCCAAGCCCAACTCAGCCCGTTAAACGACCTGCCCCACCTGCAACAGCAACTCCGCGAAATGGCACAACTGGTCAGCCAACTGGATCAGAGCCACGGCGACCTGCGGGAATCCACCGAAACCCTCGCCAGTCGCCAAAGCCAGATGGAACAGCAGTGGCAAACCACCCAGACCCAACTCCAGCAGGTGCCGGAACAGGTGAATGCCGCCATCCAAGACTGGGCCACCGCCATCAACCGCCAGTTAAGCCAGCTCCCCAACCACACCTACGAATTGGTTGCCGACCGCTTCGGGGGGCGGGAAGTGCTCCAGCAAGCCCTCATCCAGACCACCCAGGAGCTGATCATCGTCTCCCCTTGGCTGAGTCAACAGGCGATTGACCGCCCCTTTTTAGAAGCCCTCCGCCGCCTGTTAAGCCAAGGAGTCCAGGTATGGATCGGCTGGGGCGACCTCCAGGATCTAAAATCCCAAGAATTGCGCCGCAATAAACGTAACCAATGGCGGGAAGGGCCAGGGCGATTTACTTGGAAGTACAATGCCCTGGGAGATTTAGAACAACTGGAACAGGAATTTCCCCAGCACCTGCACCTGAAAATGATCGGCACCCGTGAACATTACCTGGTCAGCGACGACCGCTTCGCCCTGGTGGGCAGTCACGCCCTCTTGGGTGGGAGTAGCAACAGTCGGGAAGTGAGCCTCAAAACCGATGACCCCCGCTTGATTCAGGATTTGCGTAAACGCTTCCAACGCAGCACCAATTTAGATGACCTGGATTGGTAGCGGACGGACAGCGGCTTTATCCGACCCGGGGCAACACCATTCCCAGTAACAGCAAAAAACCCGTCAGCACCTGCTCACGAAACATCCGACCATAGACCGACGGGGGTTGCGCCTGGCGCAATTGCCCCACCTGTTTGCCCCACACCACCCCCGTCACCCCCAGCATTCCGTAATAGAAACCGCTCAATCCCGCCGCCCAACCCACCGCCGCCAACAGGATGAACGCAATGCCCAACAACACCCCCACCGCCACCGGCGTATGTTGCCCAAAAAAACGGGCACTCGAATGAATCCCCAAACGGGCATCATCCTCCCGATCCGGCAGAGCATAAATCGTATCAAACCCCAACGTCCAACACCACACCGCCGCCCACAGTAGCCAGGTGATGCCCGTCAACCCCCCGGTCACCGCCGCCCAGGGGATCAACACCGCAAACCCCCAAGCCGTTGCCAAGACCGCCTGCGGCACCGGACACCACCGCTTCGCCGATGGATACAGGACGATCACCGGCACCGCCATCACCGCCAGGGTAAAACTGAGGGGATGTAAGTACCGCGCCAAAAGATAAGCACAGAATAAAAATAATATCATTACACAACCGGCAAACCAAAGCGGCAACTGTCCCTGAGCCAAAGGCCGATTTTGCGTGCGTTTGACCTGAGCATCCAAGCGGTGATCCCACAGATCATTCACCACACACCCGGCGGCACTAGTTGCTATCGTGCCCAGGATTACGACCAACAACAAATCCCAGGGCGGACGACCCTCAGCCGCCAGCACCAACGACCACAACGCCGGTACCATGAGAATCAATCGCCCCGTGGGTTTGTCCCAGCGCAGGAGGCGGATCAGGCGGTCAACGGTGGGCGCAACCATAGCCAATCTCAGGG
>CALHCP010000160.1 GCA_937936705.1 uncultured cyanobacterium
GCGGTGGCGGATGAACCCCAGGCGGGCAATGCCTTTGGCTCCACGGTGACGGCGCCGGTGGTCAAAGCAGTGATTGAGCGTTTGATTACTCTGGACGGGATCCCCCCCCAGCGCCGGTAATGGGTTAACGTACCCGCCGCGCTTTGATTAAGTATTGCTTCGCCGTGCCAACTCGGAAGATTGGAAATTGCAAGCGATAAAGCCGCAGTGCTTCTTGGATATGCTGCAAAGCGGTGGCGCGTTCCCCAGACCCGAGCAACGCAATACCCAGTTGTAGGTGTAAATTCGGGTTATCCGGCTGGCGATTCACCCGTTGTTGATTGCGGCGTCTCATCGTTAGGGCACTGGCAACCAACAGGGCTAAAGGAGCCTCTTGCCCTTGGGTGGGTAATACTTTGGTGCGAATCGCTTTTCGTATATCTCCCCGTAATTGGACTTTTTCTTTTGCGGTGCGAGCCGAAATATCTTCCCCTGGTTCCAAGCGTAATCAGTCGGTTAAGGTTGCTAACATTTGCTCACATCCCCCCTGATTTTTGCACCGGACGGTTGGGAGATAAAGCAGATTTCTCGCCACATCCAGAGCTAAGGTTGGGGTTTTGTCGTAACGATGGACAGAGCGAATGGAGGTGAGGGGAAATTCATACACACCGGTTTGCAAATGCCACAGAGGGACAAAATGAATGTTATTGCTATTATTAGGGTCTCTGCCGAGGGTGATCAACATCGGCAAACCCAACTGAAAGCGTAGCGTTAATTGATCCGACCCTTTATCGAAAATAAATTCTCTGATATTGGTATAACGACACAGAACTAAAGAAAGCGTGATATAGGTCAGCAGAAAAATAGTGAGATAAAACACCCAAACAAATAATGTAGCCCCTACCTGAGTCTGTAAAACGACAAGAGCCAACGGTGTGATAATAAATCGGCTTAGGGGAAAAGCCGACGCAATCACGAAAAAAATTAACACCAACGTACTACACGACTGTAAACAACCGCCAATTTCAATCACAGATTCAGGCCAGCGGAGATAGGCCGCCAACAGTTCAAAAACAGCAGTCCCCAACGTGGCACTAATCACAATAAAAAAATCAACAAAATACTGCCAAAAAAGGCAATACTTCCTGCTGCTTCTTCAGGATTAACGGGACCAAAAAAACTGGGGCCAATGTAGAACAAGCCAGAGGCAGATAATATATCAGATAATATGAAAAAACTTGCGCCAGCGAAAATGGCAAACCCAAAAATCGCACTCAACCGCCCGACTGAACCAATGTGATTTGTGTATTCGGTTAAGATGCACTGATTATTCCGTTCGTGGGTCACTATCGCAACTGTACTCATAAGTAGCCTCTATAAGTTGCTAATGAGCGGACGCGGGCACGTATCCCTCCTTCCTAGTTTTCTAAGAACCTGCCTAATTATATGCAGCTATCATTTAATGGGCAAAGGTTGACCTAGTCTGGGTCGTCGGGCGCCGCCCGCGTCTCTGGGTTCCCCAACCAGAGCGCATTGCTATTGGATTGCTCTACTATAGCCATCCTACCTGAGTTGAGAATGGCGGTCGCCGACTTAGGTTGCCCCAAATCTGGGTTCGCCCATCAGATCCCATTGCTGTACCACAGAAAACCCGCTTACCGCCCCACGGTTATCCCATAGGTAAAGCGAAAGGGCTTGAGGTCGCCGGTTTTGGGTGCACAGGCCAGGTGTAATTGGTAACGCCCCGGTTGGGGAAAGGTCACCTGGGCAGCGGGGGTATCCCGATACCGTTCCACGTTGATGCCCTGCAACCGGGTGGCGAGGAGCAAATTCCCCTGCGGCTCTTGGCGAATTTCCAGCTTACAGGCAACCTCCCGGTTGAAGATCGGGTTCCCCCCCCGCCGCGTCAACGCCACCCACACCTGCGTTGGCTGCCCCGCCCGTGGATGATGGTTCGGTTCCACGTGCCAGAGCGCCGCCACATCCCCCGACCGCTGCACCGTATGCGCCCAACCCGCTGAGGCCAACCCAAGCGTACAACTCATCCAACTAATGCCTAGAATTAGCCGGTTCATACCATGCCTCCTTCTGCCACCAGCGCCACCACCAGGACTGCCGGAGCAAAAGGACGAGCAGGATCCCGGTGATCAGCCCCAATGTTCCCAGAATACCCCAACGTTCACCCATCAGCAGGCCGATATGCCCGGCCGCCAAAACCCATATCCAGGTGGCCAGGCGGTGCAGGTGATGCCAATAGGGACCCAAACGGCTGACCCAGCCATCGGTACTGGTGACGGCCAAAGGCACCATGAGAGCCAAGGCGACCGCCCCCAGCATAACCCCCCAAAACGAGGAGGAGGGCAAAAAGAAAACCCCGGTTATATCCCACGCGAACCCATGCTCAAGCATATGCAGGCTGTGAATCACCGCCAACCCAAACGCCCCCACCCCCAATTCCCGCCGCAGGGGACGTAATCCCGGCCACAGCCGTTGGAGGGGTCGTGCCAGCAGCGCCATGCCCAAAAGCAATAAACTGCCATAGCCGCTGATGTCCACCATGCGATCGGTTCGCAGGAGCATCAACGCCCCCATCAGCATGGTTAACCCGCCTGCCCAGCGACTCAAGCGCTGTCCCATGTCCGTCCCGACCCGGCTCAACCACAGTCCCAGCCCCAACAACACGGGCACCGTCCCCAACCCAAACGCCAGCATGACGGCTGCTCCCCCCCCCGGCTGCAGGGTTGCCACGGCTTGCAGTTGCGCCGCATACAAAAAACCACAGGGAATCAAACCCCACAACAACCCCAACAGCAGCGGATGTTGCGGCAGTTTTCCCTGGGGATGCCGCCCCCACCGCAACCACCCCGGCGACTGCTGCTGCCAACCAGTCCATACCAATAGCAGCCCAATCGCCACCGTGACCGCCTGGCGGACAACACTACCCACCCCCGCCAACTGCCCGCCGGCCACCACCAGGGAACCCGTCTGTCCCAATACCGCCCCCACCGCCGTGTAGGTCAACACCCGCCCCAGGTGTAATAACACTTGCTGCATGAGCCGGCGCGGCCAGGGTTGCTGTTTTTGCCCCAAGGCCACGCCCAACACCAGCGGCCCGCACATACCGGCGCAATGACCAAAACTGCCCAAAAACCCCAAGGCAAACAGCAAGCCCAGAGCGATTTGATTCGGCACGATTGCCCCTCTGCCTCCAGCCCAGCCTAGTTATAGGGTAGCCCCCGTTTGAGCTAAATCAAAGCGTCTCGCGCCTGGGGGCAACTTGGGGTGGGGGTTGCCGGTGTTCCTGATCCACCGGCAAGGGCGGGTCTAGCCCAATCACCCGCAGGGCGGTGGGCGGCCAAGACACCTGCACCCGTTCGCCGATGTGCAAACCGCCCCCGGCTTGCCGCACCTGTAGTTCAATGCCCCCCGGCAGTTGCACCCGGTAGCGGGTATCTAAACCCAGGTAGTCCATGGCCACAATCCGAGCCGCCGGTTCCGTGGGGGTGGCGGGCTGGAGCTGCACCTGCTCCGGGCGGATCATCAAGGTCACTGCGGCGCCCAGGCTCAAATTGCCGCCGGGGTGATGCACCCGCACCGGTTGGTCATTACGCAAACGAACCTGCAGCCACGGACAACCCGGTTCCACCACCTGCCCGGTGAGGAAGTTGGATTCCCCGATAAAATCCGCCACAAAGTAGCAGGTAGGTTGTTCGTACACTTGCTGGGGTGTCCCCACCTGCAAGACCCGCCCCCCCTGCATGACGGCGAGGCGGTTCGAGAGGGTCAGGGCTTCTTCCTGGTCGTGGGTGACGTAGAGAAAAGTCAGCCCCAATTGCTGCTGCATCTGCTTGAGTTCACTCTGCATTTGCTTACGCAGCTGCAAATCCAATGCCCCCAAGGGTTCATCCAAAAGCAATACTTGTGGTTTTTGGATCAACGCCCGGGCCAGCGCTACCCGCTGTTGCTGCCCGCCGGAGAGTTCCCGGGGATAGCGGTGCGCCAGCCCATCCAGCCGCACCAAGGCCAGCATTTCCCCCACCCGGGAGCGGATTTCCCCCCGGCTGACTCCCCGCACTTCCAACCCAAAGCTGATATTGCGCGCCACGGTCAGATGGGGAAACAGGGCGTAATTCTGAAACACCGTATGCACCGGGCGTTGAAAGGGAGGCACCCCCACCAGGGATTGTCCCCCCAGGCGAATCTCCCCCCGATCCGGGGTTTCCAACCCGGCGATTAAGCGCAACGTCGTGGTTTTGCCGCACCCGGAGGGGCCGAGCAGCGCAAAAAACTCCCCAGCCTGAATCTGCAGGTCAACCCCCGCCACCGCCGGTCGCGCTTCTCGTCGGTAGGTTTTCCAGACCTGGCTCAAGCTCAACATCAGCCCTGACCAACCCGGAGTTTCACCTCGCTCCAGGCGGCATCGTAGAGCTTCAACACCGCCGGCGGCAAATCCCGTAACACCTGCAACTTGGCAAACACCTCCGGGGGCGGGTAAATGGCCGGATTATGCCAATCCTCCGCCTGGATCAGCTTGTCCTGGATCGCCGTTTGGTTGGGGGTGGCGTAGTGGGTGTAGTTGGAAATTTGAGCAGCCACCTGGGGTTCTAACAGATAATTGATGAACTTTTGCGCCAATTCCACATGGGGTGCCCCCTTGGGGATGGCCATGGTATCCACCCACAAAATTGCCCCTTCGCGGGGAATCGTGTAGGCAATATCGGCATTTTCCGCCATCACCTGAAACACATCGCCGCTGTTTTCCAACGCCAGCGCCACTTCCCCCTGATTGAGCAATTCCTCCCCCGTATCCGGGGCAAAGGCAACGATATTGCGGCGGTGCTGAATCAGCCAATCCCGTGCCCGGTTAATCTCCCGCGCCTCGGTGGTGTTGGGGTTCAACCCCAGGGCGATCAAAACCGTTCCCAAGGTCGCGCGGGACTCCTCCTGCCACGCCACCCGGTACTGCGGGTCAAACATGGCGCTCCAACTGTCAATGGGTTTGCCCGTTTTTTTGCGGTTATAGCCGATCCCCTGGGTGCCCCACTGGTAGGGCATACTGAAGCGGTTGCCGGGGTCGTAGCTGGGGTCGCGGAATTTCTCGCTCAGATGCACCTGGTTCGGCATCTGCGCTGCATCCAAAGGCAGCAACATCTCCTCTTGGATCATCCGGGCAACCAGATAATCGGAAGGGAAAATCACATCATAGCCGGGATTACCCGGTTTCAGCTTGGCATAGAGGGTATCGGGGCTATCAAAGGTGTCGTACTTGATCTGGACGTTGAATTTTTTTTCAAAATCCGTTAAAACCTGCGGCGCAATGTAGGTCGCCCAGTTATAAATACTCAAGGTCGTCGTGGGGGGAGCGGCAGTCCGGTTTAGCCCACACCCCAGCGGCAACCAGGCCGCCAGGCAAAACCCCGCCACCAGCACCCATCCCCGTCGCCACCACTGCTTCATGTCTGCCACTCCTTACGACCACCATTTCCCCGTTCCCCCTGAATCCCCCAGGCCAAAACCACCAACAGGGTGGAAGCCAGCAGCATCAGGGTAGAAATGGCATTGATTGCCGGGGTTACTGAAAATTTAATCATGCCATAGACAAATACAGGTAACGTAGTTGCGCCGATCCCGGCGGTAAAAAAAGTCACCACAAAGTCATCCAAAGAGAGGGTAAAGACCAACAAGGCTCCACTGACCACCGCCGGGGTCAACCAGGGCAAGGTAATCCGCCAGAGGGTCTGCCAGGGATTTGCCCCCAAATCCATCGCCGCCTCCTCCCAGCGGGGGTCGAGTGCTGCCAGGCGCGCCCGCACCACCAAGGTCACAAAGGAAATGGCAAACGTAATATGCCCAATCGTCACCGTCGGCAAACCCAGCGTCAGTTGCCCGCCCCCCCACTGCTGCCAGAGACGAAACACCCCGGTGAAAAACACCAGCAACGACACCCCCTGGGCAATTTCGGGAATCACCAACGGCAACAATACCAACGCCTCCACCGCCACCCGTCCCGGCCACCGCACCCGCTCCAACCCCAAGGCTAAAGCCGTCCCCAACCCGGTGGCCACCACCGTCGTTACCGCCGCCACCACCAGGCTGTTGCCCAAGGCGGCTAGAAGGCCGTAGCGGCCAAACCCCACCGTTTCCGGGAACGTTCCCCCGCTTCCGGTCAGCAACAGCCGATACCAGTTCCAGGTAAAGCCCTGCCAAACCCCCGTAAACCGGGAATTATTGAACGAATAGACCACCAAGATCACAATCGGCAGGTAGATAAACCCCAACACTGCCCCTGCCCACAGCCACAACCCCCGCCGCGGCCAGCCTAATCCCGCTCCGATGATTCCTGTCCCTCGCTATGGCCGCTGCGGCCGACAAAATCCTCCGGTCGCACCTGGGCGACAAACTGCCGAAACGCCTCCAATTCCGCCTCATCCGCCTCCCGATCCACCGGAATCGAAGCGTTGGCGACCACCTCTTCCATCACCCAGATGGGGAGATTCGCCTTGAGCGCCAGGGCAATGGCATCGCTGGGGCGGGCATCCAACTGGCGCAATTCGTCCCCCCGGTACAAGTACAGCACCGCATGAAACACATTATCCTGCAGGGAGTGGATCACCACCCGGCGCAGGGTCACATCCCACAACGCCCAGCCATTCAGCATCAGGTCATGGGTCAAAGGGCGGGGCAAATCCTCCCCCTCCAAGGCACTGATAATGGCTCTGGCTTCCGCCTGCCCGATCCAAATCGGGAGCGCCCGCCGTTCCGTCGTGTCCTTGAGCAGTACAATTGGATTGCGGCTCAGGGCATCGAGGGCGATCCCGGCAACCTTCATCTCAATCATGCTTGGGTCATGCCGCCTTTGGGTAAATCTAAATTGCCTGTATTTACTATACTAAGACGCAACAGCCTTACCAAGCGATCCCGCCATGTTTACGGGTTTGGTGCATACGTTAGGGCGGGTCATCACCTGCACCCGTGACCGGATTCAGATCGCCGCCGATATGCACCGGTTTGCGGATGTGGCGGTGGGAGACAGTATTGCCGTCGATGGAGTGTGCTTAACCGTTACCGCTTACGATACCCAGGGCTTTACGGCGGCCACCTCGCCGGAGACCCGCCAACGCAGTACCCTGGGGCAGCGCCCCTGGGTGAATTTGGAACCGGCGTTGCGGGTGGGGCAAAAACTGGGCGGCCATTTCGTCACCGGTCATGTGGACGGCATTGGCATTTTAACCCGCAGTGAACCCGTCGGCAGGGATTTTTGGGAGATGGATTTTAACGCGCCGGCGGCGGTGCAGCGGTATCTCATCGCCAAGGGTAGTGTGGCGGTGAATGGGGTGAGTTTGACCATTGCCCAGGCGCGCTCAGACGGCTTTCGGGTGGCGGTCATTCCCCTGACCTACGCGCAGACCAATCTGCATCACCTCCAACCCGGTGACCCGGTGAACCTGGAGGCGGATCTGCTGGGCAAATATGTAGAAAAATTTCTGCAGGGGGCGGCGGTGGCGCCGGCCATTTCTCAGGATTTTTTAAGCCAGCATGGCTTTCTCGGGGCTGGGGCAAACCTGATAGAGTAGGGGTGCCGTCTCACCAGGTGACACCGATGAACGACGCTGCTCCCCTGCCCTTGGGGCATCCCAGCCACTTTCTCAACCGGGAAAAAAGCTGGTTGTATTTCAACGACCGGGTTCTCCACGAAGCCCTTGACCCCCGCACCCCTCTGCTCGAGCAGGTGAAATTTTTGGCGATTTTCAGCACCAACCTGGATGAGTATTTTATGGTGCGCATTGATGCCTTACGGGATCAGGTAAAAGCCCAGGTCACCACCCCCACCCCGGACGGCCTCACCCCCCAGCAACAACTGGATTTGATCAGCGCCCACCTGGTACCGGTGGTGACCCAGCAACACGATTATTTCGCCCAACAGCTCTGTCCCCGCTTGGCGGCGGCCGGGATCGTCATTGCCGATTACCCCAGCCTCACCCCGGAGCAGCAGGCCTACCTGCACAACGACTTTATGCGGCAGGTGTTCCCCATTTTGACCCCCCTAGCCGTGGACCCCGGCCACCCGTTTCCCTATGTGTCCAACCTGAGTTTGAATCTGGCGGTCTTGCTGCAGGATTTGAAAACCGGCCAGCACCATTTCGCCCGGGTGAAAGTCCCCACCAAAGCCGCTGCCAACCCCGGTGGCAAGGCTCTCAAGCGGTTTGTCACCCTGCCGGAGCCGTTGCGTCCGCCGGGGGTGCGTTGGTTGGGGGTACCCCTAGAGCAGGTGATCGGCCACAATTTGGCGGCTCTGTTCCCCGGCATGGCCTTGGTGGGGTGGTATCCCTTTCGGGTGACCCGGGATGCGGATTTGGAAATCCGGGAAGATGAAGCGGGCGACCTCCTGGCAGAAATCGAAAAAGAAGTGCGCAGCCGCCGCTATGGCCGGGATGCCACCCGTTTGGAAATTGTCAAAGGCACCCCCGAATTGGTGCGGGAAACCCTCATCCAAGGGTTAAAAATTGAGGCTCCCTGGGTGTACGAGCTGGATACGTTACTGAATCTGGGGGATTTGATGGAGCTGGCGTTTTTGCCCTACCCGGAACTGCGCGACCCGGATTGGACCCCGGTCCTGCCCACCCTGTTTGAGGAAAAAGCCTACAACGAAACCCTCGACGGCGTGGACTGGTTCGCCCTGATTCAGCAGGGGGATGTGTTAGTCCATCATCCTTACCATTCCTTTGCCGGTACGGTGGAGCGGTTTATTGCTCAGGCGGCGGCCGACCCGGACGTGCTGGGTATTAAAATGACCCTGTACCGCACCTCCGGCGATTCGCCGATTGTGCAGTCGTTGATCACGGCGGCAGAAAACGGCATCCAGGTGGCGGTGCTGGTGGAACTCAAAGCCCGTTTCGATGAAGAAAATAATATCCTCTGGGCCAGACGCTTGGAACAGGCGGGGGTGCATGTGGTGTACGGGTTGATCGGCCTGAAAACCCACAGCAAAGTGGCCTTGGTGGTGCGGCGGGAAGGGGAAAACATTCGCCGTTACATGCACTTGGGCACGGGCAATTACAACTCCAAAACCGCCCGGATTTACACGGATTTGGGCATTTTGACCTGCCGGGATGACCTGGCTGCCGATGTGACCGAGTTGTTTAATTTCTTGACCGGCTATTCCCGCCAACGGCATTACCGGCAACTCTTGGTGGCGCCGGTGAATATGCGGGAGGAAATGGTGCGGTTGATCCGCCAAGAGGCCGAATATGCCCGGGCAGGGCAACCGGCGCGCATTTTTGCCAAAATGAATGCCCTTGCCGACACCGCCATCATTTTAGAACTCTACCAAGCCGCCCAAGCGGGGGTAGAAATTCGCCTGCTGGTGCGGGGGATGTGTACCCTGCGCCCGGGAGTGCCCGGCCTGAGCGAGAGGATTCAGGTGGTGAGCATCATCGGCCGGTTTTTGGAACATTCGCGCGTGTTTTGGTTCCACAATAACGGCCAAGAAAATCTGTACATTGGCAGTGCCGACTGGCGGACGCGCAACTTGGATCGGCGGGTAGAAGCGATTACGCCGGTGTTGGATGCTACCGTTAAACAGCAACTGCAAGACATTATGGAACTGATGTGGCGTGACAACCGCCAAGCCTGGGATTTACAGCCCGATGGTACCTATGTCCAGCGGCAGCCCGCCCCCGGCGAACCGGAACGGGGTTCCCATGCCCTCCTGATGCAGCGAGCCTTGGCGGAAGCGACACCGGTGGTGTAGGGGCAGGGTTAGTTGGTGATCCGTCCCAAACGCGGCGGCGCCAGGGGCGACCGGCTGCGGAAATAGGCTTCCAACGCCACCAGGTCCACCACTCCCCCCCGGCGGTCTTGGCCTTGCCGCAGTACCGTGAAATTGTCCCCGCCGTCGGCCAAAAAGCTATTGACCGTTACCCGATAGGTCTGGGTGGGAACCAGGGGCTGACCGTTGAGGGTGATGCTCTGCACCCGCTGACCGGCAGGCGCGGCGGCTGACCAGCGGTAGGCAAAGCCCTGGGATACCTGCAAAATCCGGTTTTGCCCCACCACCGGATTATCAAATTGCTGTTCCAACAGGTCTTTAATCTGCGCGCCCGTCAGGGTCATCGTCACCAAATTATTGCCAAAAGGTTGCACCGCAAAGGCTTGCCCGTAGGTGACATTGCCCGCCGATAGCTCCGCCCGAATCCCCCCCGGATTCATGAACGCCACTACCGCGCCGCCCTGGTCGGGGGCTTGCGTCGCCGCCAACTGGGCATCGGCAATCAAATTGCCCAGGGGCATTTCCCCGCTGGCGCTCGCCGTCCGCAGTAAATCCGCCGTCAGCTGACCGATCACCCGATTCGCCAGGGGGTCCGCCAGGGCTTTGTACTGATTGATCAAACGGGTGAGCGCCCTATCTTTCGGCACATCTTGGGTGACGATCCGGTTATTCGCCGCAACGGCACGCACATCCCGAGTCCGCCGGTCCAGCGTCAGGTGAATCTCCGTCACCAACCGGCCAAAGGAAGCGGCACTCGTAACCACCCGCCCATCCAACACACAGTTATAGGCTTGGTGGGTATGGCCGGTGATGAACAAATCCACCTCCGGGTCGGTGCGTTTGACAATGTCCACAATTGCCCCCGACAACTGCGGGCATTCATTGTAGCCCCCCGTCGGCAAACCGCCCTCATGCACCAGCACCACAATGGCTTTAATCCCTTGCTTTTTTAATTCGGGCACCAGGGCATTGACCGTATCGGCTTCATTTTGGAAGCGCAGCCCCACAATCCCTTTTGGGGAAACAATTTTGGGAGTGTCTGCCAAGGTCATGCCGATGAAGGCAATTTTCACCCCGTCAAAGGTATAGATTTTATAGGGGGGTAAAATCGGTTGACCACTTTTTTCATCGATCACATTCGCCGCCAGATATTGAAACTTAGCGCCGCCAAACCGTGGCCGCTGGCCACAGCCATCTTGAGGATGACAGCCGCCTTTTTGTAACCGCAGCAGTTCGACATAACCCTGGTCAAATTCATGGTTGCCCACCGCATTCACCGCCATTTGCATGGCATCCAGGGCTTGAATCGTCGGTTCATCGTGGAACAAAGCCGAAAGTAAAGGGGTTGCCCCAATGGCATCACCGGCCGAGACCAGTAAAGTGCGGGGATTTTTTTGGCGCAATTGCCGGATATGGGTGGCTAAATATTCCGCACCCCCGGCGGGAATGCGTTGACCGTCCGGCATCGTAAAAGTTAAATTGGCAGGCTCTAAATTACCGTGAAAATCGTTGAGAGCGATTAATTGCACCGACAGGGGTTCCCCTTGAGCCACCAGCACCGGCGTCAGCCCTAAAGTCAATAAGAGGGAGCATAAAGCCACCCCCAGGATTTTCACAATCCGATTCATAATCAGATGGTTCCGCCTCGCCCGCCTGCGCCCTTATTTTAGCCTAAGTATTGGGAACGCCCGCATCCACCGGGAAAATTGCTCTCGGGCACCTCTATTGATGGGAGCCCAGCGGCAATTCTCTGGCCAGAACGCCCCAATGACGGAAAACCACAGCGGGGAGTGCCCCCCTGCGACCGCTAATTCTAAATTAGAATTCTTAATAGAGGTTTCCTATAGCTTCAATCCCGTTTTCGCGGCAATATCCAGGGCAATTTCCCTAGAGACAGGCATGACCGACAAACGATTGCCCGGGCGCAGCAGTAAGAAATCGGCGGGCTGATAATATCGCCGCAAATCCGCCAAGGTCAGGGGTGGGGCACAGGTTTGCAGATAACTCACCGCCACCGTCCACCAGCGGGGGTTATTCTCAGGGGATTTCGGGTCGTAATAGGGGCTGTGGGGGTCAAATTGGCTGGGGTCGGCCAAGTTAATTTGGCTGATTTCCATCAAGCCAAAAATGCCCGGCGGGTCCGCATGGGAATGGTAAAAAAATGCCCGTTCCCCCGGCTGCATCTGCCGCAAAAAATTGCGGGCTTGGTAATTGCGAACCCCGTCCCAAATCGTGCGACCATCCCGTTTGAGGTCATCAATGCTGTAAACTTTGGGTTCGGATTTCATCAACCAATAGGCCATCGGTTACCTCTACATAGCCGTACTCATTCGGATGAAGACGCCCAATTGGGGCGGCCGGGCACTACCCCGTTTGGGTTTTCACTCCCCTCTCCCGTTCTGGAACAGGGGCGGGGGCAAAAGGGTCCTCAATCCCACCCATAGCGCCATATCGCAATCCTACCTGAGTTGAGAATGGCAGTCGCCGGGGCGCAGCGCTCGTCTTCGGTTCTCCGTAATCTCTGGATGCTCACGGGGAGATTTTCGGTTGGTTGGCAGCAGGTTTGGCACCAGGTTTGAACAATTTGAATAAATAGAGGTGCCCTTTACGATAAACTCTAGTGCAGATCGTTTGGGGTCAACCCGGTGTGCTGTGTTTTGCTGGTGGGTAATGCGTCGTGAGTAAACCGGAAATGCCCCGCTTTGGGCGAGTGATTACGGCCATGGTCACGCCGTTTAGCCCCGATGGGCAAGTGGATTACGCGGTGGCCGAACGATTAGCTGTGCATCTGGTGGCCAATGGCAGTGACGGTCTGGTGGTGGCGGGCACCACAGGGGAATCCCCTACCTTGACCTGGGAAGAAGAATACGAGTTGTTCCGGGTGGTGCAGCGGGCAGTGGGGCAGCAAGTGCCGGTGCTGGCGGGCACGGGCGCCAACAGTACCCGCGAGGCGGTGGCAGCGACGGTGAAGGCGGCCGAATTGGGGCTGGATGGCAGTTTACAGGTGGTTCCCTACTACAACAAACCCCCGCAGGCCGGCTTGGTGGCTCATTTCCGCGCCATTGCCCAGGCGGTGCCCGATTTCCCGCTCATGCTCTACAACATTCCGGGGCGGACGGGGGTGAATCTGCTGCCGGAAACCGTGGCCGAATTAGTCCAGAATGCAGCGAATATCGTGGCCATCAAAGAAGCCAGTGGGAATCTGGAACAGGTGGCTCACCTGCGGCAGTTGGTGCCCGCCGAGCGGTTGGATATTTATTCTGGGGATGATAGCCTGACCCTGCCCTTGCTGGCGCTGGGCGCCGTGGGCGTGGTCAGTGTTGCCAGTCATCTGGTGGGGGGCGCGATTCAAGCCATGGTGCAGGCCTTTCTCCAGGGACATCCCGAAACCGCCCAGGAACGCTACAATGAAATCTATCCACTCTGTAAAGCCCTGTTTACCAGCACCAACCCGATTCCGGTCAAACGCGCTCTGGAGTTGGCGGGCTGGCCGGTGGGTGCCCCGCGATTACCCTTGGTCAGGGCTACACCCGCAGTGGAACAGATTTTGCGCCCCGTGATGCAGAAGTTGCATCTGTTGGCCTGAAAGTTTCGCTCCCGTTGGGGGTGAATGGTGCTCGTTCGTCCTATTTACCGTTGAGTGAAGGAGTCTATGACCAAAACCCATTCCCAGACCACGCCTACCCTGAAAATCATTCCGTTGGGGGGTCTGCACGAAATCGGCAAAAACACCTGTGTCTTTGAGATCAACGATGAAATTCTCCTGTTAGATGCGGGGTTGGCCTTTCCTACGGAATCTATGCACGGGGTACAGGTGGTGCTGCCGGATTTGACCTACCTGCGGGAAAACCGCCACAAAATCAAAGGGATGATCATCACCCACGGGCACGAAGACCACATCGGCGGCATTCCCTTCCATCTGCAACAAATTGACATTCCCATCATGTATGGCCCCCGTCTGGCGATTGCCCTGCTGCAAGCCAAGCTGGAAGAAGCCGGGGTGGCCAATCGCACCCAACTGCATACCGTCGGCCCGCGGGATTTTGTGCGGATTGGCAATTCCTTCCTGGTGGAATTTATCCGTAATACGCACTCGATTGCCGATAGCTTTACGGTAGCATTACATACTCCCGTGGGGGTGGTCATCCACACGGGTGATTTTAAGATGGATCACACTCCCATTGACGGCGAACGGTTTGACCTGCAACGCCTGGCGGAACACGGCGAAAAGGGGGTGCTGTGTTTGATGAGTGATTCCACCAATGCGGAAGTAGCCGGGTTTACGCCGTCGGAACGGGCGGTGATTCCGGGGTTAGACCGGGCGTTTAGCGAAGCGCCGGGGCGGTTGTTGGTGACGACGTTTGCCTCCTCGGTGCATCGGGTGAATATCATTTTGCAGTTGGCACAAAAACACAAACGCAAGGTTTCGGTGTTGGGACGTTCCATGCTGAATGTGATCGCCCATGCCCGCACTTTAGGGTATATTCAATGTCCTGACGATTTACTGCAACCGCTACACGTGATCCGGCATTTACCCGATGACCAAGTGGTGATTTTAACCACGGGTTCCCAGGGGGAGCCGTTGTCGGCTTTGACGCGGATTGCCAACCGGGAGCATAAGGATATTCAAATTCGCCCCACCGATACGGTGGTGTTTTCGGCCAACCCGATTCCCGGCAACACGATTGCGGTGGTGAATACCATTGACAAGTTGATGGCGCAGGGGGCGAAGGTGATCTACGGCAAGGAGCGGGGGATTCACGTGTCCGGGCATGGCTGTCAGGAGGATCAAAAACTGATGCTGGCGTTGACCAAACCCAAGTTTTTTGTGCCGATCCACGGGGAACACCGGATGTTGGTCAAGCACAGCGAAACGGCGCAGGCGCTGGGTGTGCCCGCAGAAAATATCGTGATTGTGGACAACGGCGATGTGATCGAACTGACTCCCGACCGGATTCAGGTGGTCGGTCGGGTCAAGGCGGGCATCGAACTGGTGGACACCTCCGGGGATGGGGTGGTGGACGGCAAAGTTCTCAAAGAACGGCAACGCCTGGCGGATGACGGTGTGGTGACGGTGGCGGCCACGCTGGATACTCAGGGGCAACTGTTGGCGACTCCAGCGGTTCATGCCCGCGGTGTGGTGACGGCGATTGACCTGGGATTACTGCGGCAGCTGGTGCAGGAAACCCTGAGCCAAACGGTGCAGGAGCGTTGGTCGGAATTTGCCGTGAATGGGACGGATATTGACTGGACGGGATTGCGGGAAGCGATGGAAGCGGCTCTGCAACGGCTAATCCGCCGGGAACTCAAAAGCCATCCCCTGTTGATTTTCCTGCTGCAAACGACGGCTCCGGCTGCCGCCAACGGCTCGGTCACGGAAGAGGTCAACCGGCGTACCCGCAAACGGCGCAGTGAAGTGGCTACGGTGTAACTATGCGCCGGGAATTTGCCAGCCGGGCGGACTTGATTGCCTATGTGACCCAAGTCTTTCCGGGGGCAACGGGGGCGGTGAGTGAGACGGTAGGGGGGCGGACGGTTGCCCTAGAAAAGCTGGCCGCCCTGCAACCCGACCGTTACGGCCACTCCCGCAATGAGTTGGAGGGGGCGGTGACTCGGCTATCCCCCTACATTCGCCATGGGGTGCTGACGCTGGCGGAGGTGCGGGACCATCTCCAGGCGCAGGGGTATGCTTGGGCGGTGGTGGAACCCCTGCTCCGGCAATTGGCCTGGCGGGACTATTGGCAGCAATTGTATGAACAATGGGGGGACGGGATTTGGGACGACCGGGAACCCTACAAAACCGGATTCACCGCCGCTGATTATGCCGATGAATTGCCGCAGGATATTATCAACGGCACCACCAGCTTAGATTGTATGGATCATTTTAGTCGGGAATTGCAAACAACCGGGTATTTACACAACCACGCCCGCCTGTGGTTGGCTGCCTATATCATCCATTGGCGTCGGGTGAAATGGCAGGCGGGGGCGCGTTGGTTTTTGAGTCATCTGTTAGACGGCGACCCGGCCAGTAATCAGCTCTCCTGGCAGTGGGTGGCGAGTACCTTTAGTGTGAAACCCTATTATTTTAATCAGGAAAATCTCGCCCGTTTTAGCCGGCGCAAATGGTGTGCCACCTGTCCCCACGCAGCCCAAACCTGCCCCTTTCGGGGGAGTTATGAACAGTTACACAAGCAACTCTTTCCCCATGCCGAAGCAAGCCACTCCAGCCGTCGTTTGGGTACACGGCGATAGCCTCAGCCCCACCAATCCGGCTTTGCTCGCCAATCCGGGCGCACCGGCGGTGTGGGTCTGGGACGAGGAATTGTTGGCGCAATGGCAGATCAGCCGCAAGCGAATTGTGTTTATCTATGAATGTTTATTAGAATTACCCGTAGCCATTCGCCGGGGCAAGGTGGTGCCGGAAATCCGCCAATTTATGCAGGAACACGCTGCCCAAACAATCGTCACCACCGCCAGTCCGAGTCCGCGTTTCCGGGCAATTTGTCAAGAATTATCAGGTTCGTTTACTCTAGAAATTTTACCCATGCCGGCTTTGATCCCACCCCAAAAGCATCTGGATTTGCGGCGATTTTCCCGCTATTGGAAAGTGGCAGAAAAAGTGATTTATCCGCGTTAATTCGGCGACTGACGATGCGTTTTGATGTGGTCACGTTATTCCCGGAGTTTTTCACCAGTCCTTTGGCGCAGGGGTTGATCGGTAAAGCCTTGGCCAAACAAATTGCCACGGTGGTTTATACCAATCCGCGGGATTTTACCACCGACAAACATCAACGGGTGGATGACGAACCCTACGGTGGGGGGGTGGGGATGGTGCTCAAGCCGGAACCCATTTTTGCCGCGGTGGAATCTTTGCCCCAGTGGCCACCGCGGGAAATTATTTTACTCACCCCCCAGGGGGAACGCTTAAGCCAATCCCATTTCCGGCAATGGGCAACCTATCAACAACTGGTGTTGATCTGTGGGGCTTATGAGGGTTTTGATGAGCGGATTCGTTATTTGGCCGACCGAGAAATTTCCCTGGGCGATTTTGTCTTGACCGGTGGCGAGATTCCGGCTTTGACGATTATCAACGGGGTGATGCGATTGCTCCCCGGAACGGTGGGTAAACCGGCCTCTTTAGTCTGCGAAAGTTTTAGTGAATCTTTATTGGAATATCCCCAGTACACCCGTCCGCCGGAATTCCGGGGTTGGCAGGTGCCGGAGATTTTGCGTTCCGGCAATCACCAGGCGATTGCCGCGTGGCGGGTGGCGCAGCAAAAACAACGCACCCAAAGCCGTCGCCCGGATTTAGGGTGAATGCCGGGGCTGCCAACCCGGTTGCCAGAGGTCGCGGTCGGCCAGTTGCTGGGCATTCAGCCAGAAGCGTACCTTGGGGTCGCACACCGCCACCAATTCGACAAAGATGAATGGGGCTTGGCGTTTCACGTTTTTGACCTGAAAGTGCCGCCAACCCCAGGTGGTTTGCCGGGCGGTCCACTGCGAACCCAAACGGGGATTTAAGCGGCGGGGCATGGGTGACCCCAGTGGCGCAGTAACCGTTCCATATCCAGGTATTGCGCCATCATCTGCTGGACGTACTGGATTTTCACCGGCTCTTGCAGGCGGACTTGCTCAAAGGTGCGTTCAATGGTCTCGACCGCCGTCAGGGTGTCCATTTCCACCATGAGAATGGGAATTTCCATTTCCTCGGCGCGGTGCAAAACCATGGGTTCGGGCGTGTTGGGACCGGTCAAGACCAGACATTGGGTCGAGGCTTCCAGGGCGGCCAGTTGAATATCGGTGCGACCGCTGCCGGTGATCACCACCATATTCACCCCCTGGCGGAAGTAGTCCAAGGCGGCATTGACGCTCATGGCGCCGATGGAAAGATGCTCCACCAGTAAATCCATGCGTTCGGGACAACAAACGACCCGTGCCTGCAAATGCTGGGCCAATTCTCCCACCCGGACACTGCGGAGTAAACGACTGCGGGGGAAAACCCCGAAGACAGGAATGCCCCTTTGCTCCAACATGGGGACAAGAATTTCCTGGACGGGTTGGTCGGGGGGCACGGCATTTAACAAGACGCCAAGCAGGCGTTCGCCCAAATGCGCCTGCGCCATCAGCAATTCATCCAAGAGCAGCAGGGACTGGAACCGCACCACCAGCACAATGCCGGCATCCAAACTGGCGGCTATCTGCGCCAACCCCAGACCGAATAAATGCCCTTCGTGGAGATTGGCGGGGGCCTCCAGGAGGATGAGTTCCGGTTCGGTGAGGCTTTGGTAGCGAGCCAGGGCACCGGTCAGGGGGGTGGCCTGGGGGAGCAAATCCGGCTGTTTGAGCCAATCTTCCCAAAAAACCAGGGTGGGGGCGAGGCATTCCGGCGGTAGATTCAAGACCTGGGCGGCCAAATGGGCATCCGCATCCAGGGGCACCGGGTCGGTGGTGATGCGGCTGGTGCCAACGGGTTTGCCGTAACCGATGCGGAATTGTCGGGCTTGGAGCTGTTGGGCAATGCCCAGGGTGGCGGTGGACTTGCCACTGTAGGCTTGGGTGGAACCCACCAACAAAAAACGACTGGTCACTACCTCACCTGCGGGACGCTTGGAGAAATTCGCCCCATGATTTCATCATACCAGTCTGTCCCTGGCCTGTGCTCTAGGTAACCCCGTCCCCGCAAAAAGCCGGTATGGGCGCCGGGGCAAAAGTAGCGCAGGGGGCGGTCGCCCAGCCAATTTTTTAAGCGATACAAACTCCGTTGTTGCCGCGGCCAGTGGAAGGTTTGGCGGGTGGGCAGTAGGCTGAGTTGCCCTTGGGGGTTGGGGAGCAAATGCCGCCCGGTAAATAATACGCCCCCCAGCCGTTCTAAGTAGATACAACTGCTGCCCGGACTATAGCCCGGTGTCCAGACCAGGGTGACGCCGGGGGTGACCGAGCCTGTTTCGGCAAAGGGATGAACCGCTACGTCGGGGTACAGGTAGGCTTCCTGTTGCTGGGTGACGACCGGGCAGGCCAATGTCTTTTGCCATTGGGGGAGGCGGTCGCCGTTGTCCCGGTGGGTGAGCAGGAGATGCGTGACTCCCCCTTGCGCTTGACACCAAGACTGCCAGGCGGGGTCGGGACAATCGATCAGGAGATTACCCGTCAGGCCGAGTCGCTCTCCTAAAATGAAATAACTGGTTCCGCCCAGGGTGTACCGGTTGGGGGGAAAGGCCAATATCCCGTCGAGGATGATTTGGGGAGCCGAATGCGACGATGACATGGGTAGCCTTGGGATGTTTGGCGGTAACGACGTTTCTTCTAGTGTGGCATCACATTCGCCCGGTCAGCCGCACGCCCTGGTGGTTGTTGTGGTTGGTGCTGATGTTGCCGGGGTTGGTGGTGGGGTTGTGGGTGTGGTTGCACGGGGAACAACAGACCCTGCCGGCTTGGCTGGCGGTGGTGCCCTTTCTGTTGAGCGGTGCGTTTTATCTCCTATTGTTGGGGCAAGGGGGGAGCTTGCCTCAGCCACCGTTGCCCCCGCCGCTGACGCCGGCGGAAGTGGCGCATCTGCGTCGCTGTTTCCCCTGGGAACTGTACCCGCTGCAGCGGATTGACCAGCGCCAGGGGGTGGTGCTGTGTTATGGACGGCTGCGGGGCAATGCGGCCACCGCTTATCAAGTCGTGGGTGCCCAGATCCAAGCGCTCCTGGGGCAACGGTTTTGGCTGATTTTGGAACGCAATCGGGAGCAACAGCCCCTGTTTGCCCTGGTGCCCCGCCGCCGGCGACCGCCGCGGGCTGCGGGTGGGTTGATGGCGCTGGTATGCCTGGGGTTGGGTGTGCTGGCGACGGTGCCCCTCACGGCTCCCCATCTGGGCATTACCGCACCCTTGGGCTGGGGCTATGGGGTGGGCGTGTTGGGGATTTTAGCCGCCCGGGAGGTCGGGCAGGTTTGGGGACTGCGGGGTTATGGGGTCAAGGGGGGGTGGCCTTGGGTGTTGCCGTTACCGATTTGGCCGGGGGTGTTGGCAACCTACCGGGAACTGGACGAACCGTTACCCCATCGGCGGGCGGTACTGGACCGCACGTTGCTGGGGCTGGGGCTGGCGTTGGCTGTCACCTTGCTGCTTTTGCTGTGGGGGTTGGCGCATTCGCACCTAGCCGTCGGGGGATTTTCTCCCCGGCATTCCTGGCTGCTCTGGGGGCTGAGTCGCTGGGTGTGGGGGGCGCAATTGACCGCGGACATGGGTTTACACCTGCATCCCTTGGCCTGGGCGGGGGTGGCGGGGCTGGGGTTGCTGGCGGTGCAGTTGACCCCGGTGGGCAGCCTCGACGGGGGACGGATTCTGCAGGCGCTGGTGGGGCGGCGAACCGCCGGGCAATGGGGTTGGCTGGTGAAGGGGCTGATTTGGCTCTTGGGCTGGCAACTCCAACCCTGGTTGCGGGGCTGGGGGGTCTTGCTGCTGCTGGTGCCTAATTCCCCGCCCCTGGTCTTGAATGATGTCACCGAGTTGAACCCCTGGCGGGACGCCTTGGGACTGTTGGCGTTGGCCTTCTTTGTGGCGATTATCCTGCCGCTACCGGGGGGTTGACCCAGGGTTGGGTGGTGGTCTGCATCGCCTGGATGAGCTGGGTCGGGCTGACGGCAAACGGTAGGCGGTGCAGGTCACTGCCCGGTTGGCCGATCACCTGGGCTAAAGCCAGCAATTCTGACTCGCCTAAATCCCCCAACCCCAACTCCGCCAGGGTGCAGGGCAGATGAATTGACCGATACAGGCTGAGCAATTGCGCCCGGGCGACCCCTGCCAAGGGCGCGCCCTGCATTTCTTCCAGGCGCAACTGTACCAAAATCCCAAAGGCCACCTTTTCGCCGTGATACCAAGCGTGGGTCTGCGGCCAATGGGTCAAACCGTTGTGTACCGCATGGGCGGCGACGGTGCGGCATTGTGCCCCGCCCAGACCCCCGATCAACCCGGCCATCAGGACCGTGGCATCCACCACCTGTTGCCAGGTTTCACTCCCCGGTTGGGTCAAAGCCGGGATGGCTTTTTGCAGCAAAATATCCCGCAAAACCCGCGCTTGTTGCACCGCCATCACCACACAGGTATCCGTCGCTTGAGCAGTGCTGACGGCGGCTTCGTACCACTTGGCCAAGGCATCCCCGATCCCCGCTGCCAAGGTGCGGGCAGGGGCGGTTTGGATCAAGTCATAATCCAAAAGCAGCCAGGCGGGGCAACGGCGCAGCGGGACATCGTACTGAAAGGCTCCGGCCGGGGAGTAGATGTTACTCAGGGCAGTCCAGGCGGCACAGGTGGCCGCCGTGGTGGGGATGGTGACCACGGGAATATCGTGGTCGTGAGCGGCCAGCTTACCCGCATCCAGCGCTTTGCCCCCGCCGCAGGCGAGAACCCCCTGAATGCCCGCGTCGGCAATGATACGGGCTAACTGCTGGCGGACGGCAACCGTGCATTCCTTGAGCGTCAACACCTGCACGGGGGGCATGCCGGCACCGGCAAGCTGCGGTAAAACCAAAGCCACCGCAGTCGCGCCGCCCACCAGCAACCAGCGTTGCGCCAGAGCCGCCAACCGTTCCCGCTGGTGGGGGATGAGCCTGCGCCCGCGGAGTACCGCTTGGGGCGCTATCACCAAATCAGACATATTTTCAGACATATTTATATTTTTTATTGACTATTGAGTTGCTATTTGCTGGGTTGCACTTCATTCCGAACCGGCTAACCGCCCCTGCACGCGGGCAAGGGCTTGGGTATCTAATTCTACCACCATCGCCGGGTCTTGCCGTTGCCGCAAGGAACGGCGCACCTGCCCCAGATAAACCGGTTCCGTCACCCCCGGTTCGGGATGCAACAAAGTGCGGGCGCGGACGGTCAACACCGGCTCCCCCGGCGCCAAGCGACCGTAAGAAAATAAATCATTCGCCGCCTGTTGCAGGGTGGCGGTCAATTCCGTAGGGGTCAAATCCGCCGCCACCGCAATCACCGCCTGGGTACCGCCGCCGTCATAAACGGTGGTATAACGGCCGGCATTCGGCAAAACCGTGCGGGTCACGGGAGTCAACCCCAAGGCAAATAACCCCCCCGTCAGCACCCCCATAAACCCGGTGATCCCCACCAAGCGAAAGCGAATGCCCCAGCGCCAGCCAAACCCCACCAGAGTGAGCAAGGCACTGAATAAAGTCAATCCCCCCATGACCTGAGCCGCTTGGGCAAACTCGCCCAGGGTGGGAATCGCTAACACCAACAGGCCACCCATGTTCACCGGACGTATTGTTGTACCACGGTCAGCAGTTCCTTGGGGGCAAAGGGCTTAGTAATGTAGGCATTGCCCCCCTGGCGCATCGCCCAAAAGCGGTCAAATTCTTGGTTTTTAGACGTGCAAAACACGATGGGAAGCTGATTCAACTCCGGGCGAGAGCGAATCATTCGGCACAGGTCTAAACCGCTTTGCCCCGACATGACAATATCCAGGATCACCAGCGCCGGGGTGTGCTCATGCAACCAAGCCCAAGCCGGTTCCACCCCGGCAAAGACCACCACATCAAACCCCGCTTGGGAGAGCAAACCCGCAATTAACTGTTGTTCGGCTCGGCCATCTTCCACCAAGAGAATCGTCTTGGTAGCGGTCATCTGCACCATGTTGTTACTAACTCAGGGATTTCCATCTACGAGCTTATACCATCTGCCGAGGGAGCGGAGAGCAACTTCTGCACCGCCTGGGTCAACTGTTGTGGGGCAAAGGGCTTGGTGAGATAAGAATTGGCTCCCACCAACTGCGCCCGCAGCCGGTCGATCAGCCCATCCCGCCCGGTCAGCATCACAATCGGCACATCTTTCAACTGGCGGGACTGGCGCAACATCCGACACAACTCATAGCCGTCAATATCGGGCATATTAATATCCATCAGAATCACCTGCGGTCGCCGCCGTACCAGAGTCGTCAACGCCCGCGCCGGCTCGGTAATCGCCAGAATATCATAGCCCTCCAACTCCAGGGTCATCTGCACCTGCCGCTGCACCGCTTTGCTGTCATCAATACAGGCAATGACCGGTTTCGGTTGCGGGGGGGGCGCAGGGTCAACGGCGACCCTGGCCTGTTGGAACGGTAGGCTCGCCAAAGTTCCCGCCCCCACCAAACCCCGCATCCGGGTAGCCAGTTCCAAAGGCGAAACCTGCACCATACTCGAACATTCATAAATACACCGTTTCCGCCCCAGCATTTGAATCCAAGCCGCCAGGGTTTGCCGTTGCCAAAACTGCCGGTACTCCGGGGTATCCTGAATCTGCTCCCAGAAATCACAAAACGCTCCCACCCGTCCCATGTCCAAATACAGGCGACTCAAAGGGGACAAGCCCTGCCCCCGCAACAACTGCCAACCGTAAACCTGTTGCCGCACCGTCGTTAATAAATCCGGCCAGGGCGGAGTAATCAAAATCGGATCCGGTTGCACATTGCGCTGAAAATCAATCGGCGCCTTGGGAATGGCGACCGCCTGGATCAGGGCTTCCTGGCTCAAACAGGTCACCAACTGACGCAACTGCGCCAACGGTAAAGACTGCCGCTGCCACCACTCCCGCAACCAAGCCGGTTCCGACTCTATTTCCGCCAAAGACGGCCACTCCAGACCCGGCTGCAGCCGGGATAAAACATTCGCCAACCGTTCCCGCTGCCCGGCAATACTGGTAGCGTAATACAGCCGTTGACCGCCGACATACAGACACCAGCCCGCCCCCTCTACCTTGGGGTCATGGACGGTGAGACAACCGGTTAAATCGCGGGCGGCCAGTTCTCGGAGAGCCTTGTAGGGAGAGGCGACCGTCTTCATCACTACCAGATCACTACCAGTTCAGTTTGGTTTAATGTTAATGGGAACCTCCATGAATTGGGGCTGGGCAGTCGCCGGGACGCCGCCCCCGTCTCGGGTTCTCCGTAATCTCTAGATGCTCACGGGAAGATGTTCGGTTGGGTTGCATCCGGTTTGTATAAATAATGTGTCCTAAATCATGCTCATAGAATCTTGACGCATCACTTGACGCATTAATGTAGCCTATGTAACCAAGTTTGCCGGTGGGGAGCCATTCGGGAGGCTAGTAGCGGATTTGCAGCATCACTTGCGCTTGAACGGTCTGTTCGCCGCCGACAATGGGCGTGACGGCACGGGCTTCGGCAACGGCCAAACTGCGGGGCATCGGGGCGTTGACGGACATAATCGTGATGCCGATGACTTCCTTGGGGGTCAGTTGCAGGGCTTGCAAAACCGTCTGGGCTTGTCTTTGGGCATCCTGTACCGCCGCTTGCAGGGCTTGGGTGCGACCCTGTTCGAGAGCCGGCTCGGTTGCCACAAAACTCAGGCGGGTGATTTGATTGGCGCCCTGGCCGACCAATTCATCTAAAACCGCCCCCGTTTGGGCAATGGGGAGCCGAAACTGCACCGTATTGCGCCCGACAAAACCCAGAACTTGTTGGCGTTCCCCATAGAACGGGAAAAGCTGTACACCGGTAGTGGTGAGTTTTTCCGGGGATTTTCGCCGGATGCTTGCAATGATTCGCTCCATACTTTGGGCAATTTCCGCTTGCACTTGGTTGGCGTTTTTGCCGCGAATTTCTACCCCCACTTCCACTTCGGCCAGTTGGGCGGGGACGGTGATGGCGGCTTGCCCGGTCACTTGCAGGACTCGCTCTTGGCTCTGGGCTAAGGCGGCGGGCATGACCGGTGCGCAGACCACCAGCATGACACTCAACCATCGGCCGACTTGGGGCATCCGTTGCATACCAGGTTCTCCTCACATCCCAAGAGAAACTTTAAGACGACCCGGCTCTTGCCCAAGTTCCGGCAGGGGTGGCGCGATTTCCGGTTACTGCCCAACGGGTCGGGGAGATGGGGATTGGGAGTGGCGGTTGGGAAAATCGGCGGTTTAGTGCTATGGTTTCTAAGAAAGTTTGTTTCCCCCCACCATCATGACCAGCACCCAACCTCGCCCGGTTCAGACAACGGAGCCGTCTATTCCGGTTGCGCTCCCTATTTTAGTAGAAAAAATTCATTATCAAGTCAAGCATTGGTTGCCGGGTCGGTTTCGCCTGTATGTGCCGCAGGTAGCCTACGATGAATCCTATCGGGTACGGTTGGAGCATGGGTTAACCCAGGTGATGGGTGTGCAGGGAGTGCGGGTCAACCCGGAGGCGCGGGCGGTGGTGGTGGACTACGAACCGGATTTACCGGTGAACCAAGTCCAGGAAGCAATTTTTGCGGTGATCCAAAATCCGCCGATACAAGTGCGGGCATCCAGGCCGGTGACCCACGAGGTGAATTATCAGGAGCGGTTGGGATTGCCGATTCTAAGTTTGGGGTTAAGTTTGGCGTTGATGGTGGGCTTGCCCCTGCCGGAAATTCTGCTGGCGGGGTTGATTTTTGTGGCTGCCCTACCGGTGTTCCAGCGGGCTTGGGCGGGGATCCGCGAGGAGCATCAGTTAAACATTGATTTTCTGGATGCCCTGGCGCTGAGTGCCCATGTGTTCCAGGGGAATTATTTTGCCTCGACCTTCATGATGAATTTAATCGAAGGCGGGGAAGTGATCCGGGATATGACGGCGCGGGGTACCGACCGGGCGAGTCTTGACCTGTTGGATTGTTTGAACCAGACGGTGCGGGTGGAGCGGGACGGTCAGGAGGTGGACATTTCGGTGCGGGCGGTGGTGCCGGGGGATCGCGTGTTGGTCTATCCGGGGGATCAAATTCCGGTGGATGGCTATCTCCTGCGGGGGACGCTGGTGGTGGATCAATGTAAACTCACGGGGGAATCGGTGCCGGTGCGCCGGGAAACCGGGGATGAGGTGTTTGCTTCCACATTGGTGGTGGATGGAACGGCCTGTATTTTGACGGAACGGACGGGGAATGAGACGCGGGCGGGGATAATTGTGTCGTTGATGGAAGCCGCACCGGTACATGACACGCGCGTAGAAAATTATGCGGCTTTGGTGGCGAATCAGGCGGTGGTGCCGACCTTGCTGATCGGCGGGGCGGTGTGGGGTTGGACCGGCGATGTCCAGCGGGCAATTGCTTTGATCACGTTGGATTTTGGCACGGGGATTCGGGTGTCGGTGCCGACGGCCATTTTGTCGGCGCTCACCTATGCGGCTCGCAACGGGGTGTTTATCCGCAGTGGCCGGGCGATTGAGATGCTGGCACGGGTGGATGCGGTGGTGTTTGACAAAACGGGGACGTTGACCCAGGGGCAGGCCACGGTGACGGAGGTACGGCTGGTGCCGGGGTGTGGGGAAACGGTGGCCGGGGTGTTGGCATTGGCGGCGACGGCGGAACAGGGTTTAACCCATCCGGTAGCAGAGGCGATTGTGCGGCACGCCCGCCAACGGGGGATTGAACCGGGGCGTTGTGACCGGTGGGAATACCGGGTGGGGATGGGGGTGGTGGCGGAGATTCAGGAGCGGGAAGTCCTGGTGGGCAGTCACCGGCTGATGGCGCACGCGGGCGTGGCGGTGCAAGGGTTTGAACAGGCTTATCCCGATTTGAAAACCGGCAGTTATTCGCCGGTGTATGTGGCTGCGGAGGGCATGCTGCTGGGGGTGATCCTGTACCGTGACCCGCTCCGCTCTGAAAGCGCCGGCGTGATCGAGGAACTGCAACAACTGCGGGTGACGCCCTATATGCTGAGCGGGGATGTGAAACGGGTGGCCTATGCGGTGGCCAACGAGGTGGGCATTGCCCCGGAGCGAGTTTATGGGGAGGCGTTTCCGGAGCGGAAGGTGGAAGTGGTGAAAGCCATCCATGACCAAGGGCGGGTGGTGGCGTTTTGTGGGGATGGCATCAACGATTCGGCGGCCTTGGCCTATGCGGATGCGTCCATTTCCTTCGGGGGAGCCACCGATATTGCCCGGGAAACGGCGGATGTGGTGCTGATGGAAAACGACCTGCGGGGCTTGACCCAGGCGATCAAGGTGGCGCGCTACACGATGGAG
Source organism: uncultured cyanobacterium (assembly GCA_937936705.1). Taxonomy (GTDB): domain Bacteria; phylum Cyanobacteriota; class Cyanobacteriia; order Gloeomargaritales; family Gloeomargaritaceae; genus Gloeomargarita. The sequence goes on from CALHCP010000160.1 coordinate 26,721, forward strand.
GTCATCTGGCAAAACACGCTGATTGTGGCGGTGCCCAACTTGGGGGCATTACTGGCGGGGATTTTCTTTGCCCTCGACCCGATTCTAGCCATCGTGATCAACAACGGCTCGGCGATTTTGGCGGAATTGAACGGGCTACGCCCCTTGCTGGGGCCGGGGGAAGCCTTGCCGATACTCCAGGGGCACCTCGATCAAGAGGCGCTGATGATTGAGGAAGACCATCTGCACCACCGGCAAGAGTTGCAGGGTTATGGCAGTACCCATCAGTCTTAGCACGCCAAATCTGCGCCACCGCCTCGTTGGGGTGTTGACTCCCCTAGGATTGCTATCGCTTGGGCAGGTGCTACGGCTGACCGGCCATTTCCCGCTCCAAACGCCGTTTGCGGGCATAGAGTTGAATGGCCGCCGCCATGGCCAGCACCAACCCCACCACCGCCCAAGTGGTCACCCCCAGGGGAAAGTTGTTTTTGAACACCGCCAGCAGGACAATCACAAACAGCAATACCGTGGGGGCTTCGTTAAACGCCCGCAACTGCCCGCTTGTCCAGGTGCAGGTGCCTTTTTCCAGCTGATGCAGCAACCGGCCACAATAAAAGTGATACGCCAGTAACAGAACCACCAGGGTTAACTTCAAATGTAACCACCAATCCCGGAGCAGAGAACGCTCTAAAATGAGTAAGCCCACCGCCATCGCCACGGTTAATACCATACCGGGAGTTGTAATGATATTATACAGACGTTTTTCCATGAGGCCGTACTGGGCTTTGAGGATGCTTTGGGCGGGTTCCGGTTGGGTTTGGGCTTCCACGTGGTAGATAAACAGGCGTACCAGGTAAAACAGGCCGGCGAACCAGACCACCACGCCGATAATGTGCAGGGCTTTGAACCAGGAATAAGCCATCATCAGAGGTTAGCGAAGGTGCGTTTCTACTATGGTAGCGGGCGGGGACGGGCGGAGATTTTTGTTGCACAATGTCACAATAGAGTTAGGCCATTATGGGAAAGGCGTTGACCCCTGATCCGCAGGAACTTTTTCCCTTTGCCCTGGATGAGTTTCAACTCCAGGCGATGGCGGCGTTGGCGCAGGGACGGTCGGTGGTGGTGTGTGCGCCGACGGGTTCGGGGAAAACCTTGGTGGCCGAGTATGCGATTCACCGGGCCTTGTATCAGGGCGAGCGGGTCTTTTATACCACGCCGTTGAAAGCGTTATCCAATCAAAAATTTCGCGATTTTCGGCAACAGTTTGGCAGCGAAATCGTGGGGTTACTGACGGGGGATGTGTGTATCAACCGGGATGCCCCGATTGTGGTGATGACCACCGAGATTTTTCGCAATATGCTCTACGGCACCCCGATTGGCGAAATGGGGACATCGCTGACCGGCTTAAATGCGGTGATTTTGGACGAATGCCACTACATGAATGATCCGCAACGGGGGACGGTCTGGGAAGAAACGATTATTTATTGTCCCCCAGCGGTGCAGTTGGTGGCGCTTTCGGCCACGGTCGCCAATAGTCGTGAATTGACCCAATGGATCGCCCAGGTGCATGGGCCGACGGAATTAATTTACTCGGATTTTCGCCCGGTGCCGTTGCAGTATTTTTTTGGCAATGATAAGGGCATTTTTCCGTTACTCAATGAGACCCAAACCGGCCCGAATCCCCGCTTAAAATTACGCCGACCCACCGGGGATCGCCAGGGGATACCCGAAATTGGCATGGTGGTGAAAACGTTGCAGGAATGGGATTTCCTGCCGGCAATTTATTTTATTTTCAGTCGGCGGGGCTGTGACCAGGCGGTGCAGACGGTGCGGGAGTTGGATTTGCTCACGCCGGCGGAGTCGGCCCGTTTGCGGCAACAGGTGGATGATTTTCTGGCGCGCAACCCCGAATTGTACCAACCGGGGGCGATGTTGGATGCCCTCTACCGGGGGATTGCCGCCCACCACGCCGGGGTCTTGCCCCCGTGGAAAGCCTTGATCGAAACCCTGTTTCAGCAGGGGTTGATCCGGGTGGTGTTTGCCACCGAAACCTTGGCGGCCGGGATCAATATGCCGGCGCGGACGACGGTGATTGCCAGTTTATCGAAACGTACCGACCGGGGGCATCGGTTGTTGTTTCCGTCGGAGTTTTTGCAGATGGCCGGGCGCGCCGGTCGCCGCGGCATGGACGACCAGGGTTATGTGATTATTCTGCAAACCGCCTTTGAAGGAGCGCGAGAAGCGGTGCGGTTTGCCTTGGCTGCTCCCGACCCCTTAGAGAGCAAATTTACCCCCAGCTATGGCATGGTCTTGAACCTGCTGCAAATGCACACCCTAGAAGAAACCAAAGCCTTGATTCAGAGCAGTTTTGGGCAGTTTTTATCCCTGCGTTCGCTGCAACCTTTGCAGGATCAGCTGGAGCAATTAACCGCTCACCAACAGCAATTAGTCGCGGAATTGGCGGGGGTGGATGTGACCCAAGCAGCTCAGTATGAAAAACTACGACAACAGCATAAGGAAGCCCGCCGCTTATTAAAAATTCTGGAGGAACAGGCCAGAGAAGCCCGGCAAAAACAACTCTCCTTGGCGGTGAATTTTGCTATTACCGGCACCTTACTGACCATGCACGGTAAACACGTACCCCATCCGACCCCGGCAGTATTGGTGACCCGGGTGGCCGGGGGCGGCCAATTTCCCTATTTGGTCTGCTTAGGCCGGGACAACCGTTGGTATGTGATTACCACCCATGATGTCATTGACCTGCACACCCAACTGCCCCGCATGACGGCGGTGGATGACCTGACGCCACCGGGGGATTTGCCGCCGAAACCGGGTCAGCAGCGCCAGGGGAACGAAAAAACGGCATTTTTAGCGCAGCAGATTCCCGATTTTGCTCCCTTAGCGATGGCGCCCGAGGTGCTTTGCCAAAGGCAACAGGTGGAGGCATTGGCAGCTCAGTTAGAACAACACCCGGGGCGCGCTCTGCAAAAGTCGGGGGCATTGGTACAGAAGCAATATCAACTGGATAAAATCAACCAGCAAATTCAAAATTTGCAACAAGAATTGCGGCAGAAATCCCAACGCCACTGGCAGGATTTTCTGAGTTTGATTGATATGCTCAAAGAATGTGAGTGTTTAGCCTCTCTAACTCCGACCGATTTGGGACAAACCGTGGCCGCCCTGCGCGGGGATAACGAACTCTGGCTGGGGTTGGCTCTGGCCAGCGGCGCGTTTGATGGGTTGAGTCCTTCCCATTTGGCGGCGGCGGTGGCGGCGATTGTGATGGAAACCCCCCGTTCCGATAGCTGGACCAATTACCCCCTGCCAACGCCGGTGGAGGTAGCCTTGGGGCAGTTGCGTCCCCTGCGCCGCAAATTGTTTCAACTGCAACGGCGGTATCAGATTGGCTTTCCCCTGTGGTTGGAACCGGACTTGGTGCCCTTGGTGGAGCGGTGGGCGGGGGGAGTGAGTTGGCTGGAACTGTGTCAGCACACCAACCTGGACGGGGGCGATATGGTGCGTTTGCTGCGGCGAACCATGGATGTGTTGTCGCAAATTCCCCATGCCCCCCATTTGCCTGCTGGGCTGAAAACTCGCTCTCGCACGGCGTTGCAGGCCATGAATCGTTTTCCGGTGGAAGAGGGTTTGGAGGACTGAGGCGCAAAATGTCAAACCGATTGCGGATTCCAGTTCATTTGTTCGGGTTTACAGCCAAAAATTGTGCCATAATAGACACGATTCCACGGAGTTTTCTCTGGGAAGATTTCATTTGTGAGGAGTGTGTTGTTATGAACAAAGGTGAATTGGTTGACCTAGTTGCCCAGAATGCTGACCTACCTAAAAAAATGGTGGATGCGGTAATCAGTGAGGTCTTCAACACCATCATTGAGACAGTTTCGACCGGAGAAAAAGTGACTTTGGTGGGTTTTGGTTCCTTTGAAGCCCGCAAACGGCAAGCCCGGGAAGGCCGCAATCCCCGTACCGGTGAGCCGATGCAGATTCCCGCGACTCAAGTCCCGGCCTTTTCGGCGGGTAAACAGTTCAAAGACCGGGTGTCGGCTTAATTCGGTCACTTTGTTTTGAGGTTGGGGTTGTCGCCGGCCGGGCTTTGCGCTTTTCTGCGCCCCAACCTAACCATCTTTTTTTACCTTGAGGGCACCTCTATTGATGGGAGCCCAGCAGCAATTCTCTGGCCAAAACGCCCAAATGACGGAGAACCAAAGCGGGGGGTACCCCCCTGCGACCGCTCATTCTGAATAAATAGAGGTTTCCTTGATACATACTTAATACATCAAGGAACAGTGGTCGCCGGGGCGCAGACCCCTTCCTGGGTTCTCTGGAATTTTGGTTCTCAAATCGGGTCAGATTGCTATAGTGAAGAAACCGCTTCTGGTGATTGCCGATGTCCGCCCCAATTTGCTATCGGATTTCTGCCCCCTCCCCGGCGACCCATTACGTGCAAGTTATTTTACAAATTCACGGCTGGGATCAAGAGGTACTGGATTTGAAATTGCCCGTGTGGACGCCCGGTTCCTATCTAGTGAGAGAATATGCGCGACACCTAGAACAATTTAGCGTCCGCGGGGGCTTGTCCTGGCAAAAAGTCAGTAAAAATCATTGGCAGATTCACACACCGGGGGTCAATCAGATTACCGTTGAATATCAAATCTATGCCAATGAATTATCGGTGCGAACCAATCATGTGAACGAAGAGCATCTTTATCTCAACGGCGCGGCTACCTTTTTAGCCATTCCCAACTGGCGGCATCTACCCAGTGAAGTCGAGATGATTCTTCCCTATGCGGATTGGCGGGTCACAACCACATTAGAACCTTTGGGGCATCAGCGGTTTCTGGCTCGGGATTACGATACTTTGGTGGACAATCCGATTGAGGCGGGTCGCCAGGCAGTTTATGAATTTACCGTCCAGGATATTCCCCATCGGTTGGCGGTGTGGGGACAATTGAATTGTGATGCCAATCGGTTAATCCAAGATATCATTAAAATTATCGAAGCGACAGCCCAATTATTCGGCCCTTTACCCTATGATCAATACCTGTTTCTCTTGCATTTAACCACCCAAGGCTACGGGGGATTAGAACACCAAAATTGCTGCTCTTTAATTTACAGCGAAAAGGGGATGGGTAATCCTGAGCAGTACCAGAAATTTTTGAATCTAATCGCCCATGAATTTTTCCATCTGTGGAATGTAAAACGCATCAAACCCGCCGAGTTTGTCCCCTTTGACTACGACCGGGAAAACTATACCACTTCCCTATGGTTCTGTGAGGGAACGACCAGCTATTACGATTTGGTGATGCCGTGGCGGGCAGGCATTTATGATGCCAAAGAATTTCTAAAATTACTCGGTGAAGAAATCAGCCGTTATTATCAAACCCCAGGACGAGACGTGCAAAGTTTGAGTGAAGCCAGCTTTGATGCTTGGATCAAATACTATCGCCGGGATGCCAACAGCTATAATAGTCAAATTTCTTACTATCTCAAAGGGGCTTTGGTTACCCTAATCCTGGATCTGAAAATTCGCCGAAAATATCAAAATCAACGTTCATTTGATGATGTCATGCAGAAAATGTGGCAAAAGTTTGGTCAAACAGAAATAGGATTTACACCGACAGAACTCAGCGAAATTATGACCACTGTTTTGGCCGAGGATTTGACCGATTTCTGGCAAAACTATATCCACGGATTAACGCCTTTGCCTCTTGCGGAAACCCTAGAGGATTTCGGGTTAGAACTCCAAGAAATCCCCGGAAAAATCCCATTTTTAGGCATTACTTTAGAGCCGGGGCGGTGCGTCGTTAAACAAGTTCTCCGGCATTCGCCCGCTTGGTGGGTCGGGATCGACCCCGGCGATGAGCTGATTGCTGTATCCGGGCGGCGGGTGAGACCCGAACATTGGCCGGAACTATTGCAGGAGTTTGCTCCCGGTCAAACCGTGCAATTGTCCCTATGCCGGTGGGAGCAAATCCGTAATTATAATGTGATCTTGGCCGATCCCCAGCCGGAACGGTTTGCCGTTGCACCGATGGCAAAACCCACCCCGACCCAGCAGGAATTGAGAACCGGCTGGTTAGGAAATTTGGCGTTTTGTCCCGAAACGTGAAGATAAAATTCAGTACAATAAGTAGTATGGGAAGGTTAAGGCAGTCGCAAGGGGGCGCTGATGTTGCAGGATGCACGGGCAATCCGATTTTATCAAAGGTTGACCGATGCTTTGGTGGAGTTGCGCCGGCGGGGTCACTCGGTGGATGAACTGCGATTGTACTTAGACGGCTATTTGGCTGCCCTGCGGCATGGTACAGAATTGGAACCCTATCTCGTGCATCGGCTGGAGGAAGACGCAGTCCGGTTTATGTACGACCCGTCCAATCTGATGGAAGTTTCCTAGATGGTGGATTGGGGGCGGGTGGCGGATGAGTTGGCTCAGTGTTTGGAGCCGCGGCGGGTGGTGCGACGGCGAGAAGAATTGCTGGTTTATGAATGTGACGGGTTAGCCAGCTATCGCCAGCGCCCGCGACTGGTGGTTTTGCCCAAGACGACGGCGGAGGTGCAGGCGGCGGTACAAATCTGCCGCCGGTACGGCATTCCCTTTGTGCCGCGGGGGGCGGGGACGGGGTTGTCGGGGGGGGCGCTGCCGGAGGAAAACTCGGTGCTGATCGTCACGGCAATGATGCGGCAGATTCTGGAGGTGGATGTGCCCAACCGGCGGGTGGTGGTGCAGCCGGGGGTGATTAACACCTGGGTGACCCAGGCGGTGAGCGGCAAGGGGTTTTATTATGCGCCCGACCCGTCCAGCCAGACGGTGTGTTCGGTGGGGGGGAATGTGGCGGAAAATTCCGGCGGGGTGCATTGTCTCAAGTATGGGGTGACGACCAATCACGTGCTGGGGTTAACCCTGGTGACCGGGCTGGGCGAGGTGGTCGAGTTGGGCGGGAGGGTGCCGGAAATGCCCGGTTATGACCTGACCGGGGTGGTGGTGGGTTCCGAGGGCACCCTGGGAATTGTCACGGAAATTACCCTGAATATCCTGAAAGCCCCGGAGGTGGTGCAGGTGCTGTGTGCCGATTTCCCGACGGTGGCGCAGGCGGGGGCGGCGGTATCGGCGATTATTGCCGCCGGGATTACACCAGGTGGCATGGAAATTATGGATAATTTGAGTATCAATGCCGTGGAAAATGTGGTGGCGACGGGCTGTTATCCCCGCGATGCCGGAGCCATTTTGCTCGTCGAAGTGGACGGTCTGCCGGGAGAAGTCGCCGAAGCCATGGCAGCAGTACAAACATTGTGTAAACAACAAGGGGCACGGGGAATTCAAATTGCCAGCGATCCCCAGGAGCGGTATCGCTTGTGGCAGGGGCGGAAGGCGGCCTTTGCGGCGATGGGAAAAATGAGTCGGGATTACTACGTCCAAGACGGAGTGGTGCCCCGCAGTCAACTGCCCCGGATTTTGCAGGCAATTGAACGGCTGAGTCAGGCATCGGGGTATCGCATTGCCAATGTCTTTCACGCCGGGGACGGTAATTTGCATCCACTCATTTTGTTTGACCAATCGGTGCCGGGGGCATTAGCAGCCGTGGAACGGTTGGGGGGGGAAATTCTCAAACTCTGTATTCAGGCGGGCGGCACCATCTCCGGTGAACACGGGGTGGGGGCGGAAAAACGCTGTTATATGAGTGATTTATTTTCACCGGTGGATTTGGAAACCATGCAATTATTGCGGCGGGCTTTTGACCCGGAGCATTTGGCCAATCCCAGCAAAATTTTTCCTACCCCCAAAACCTGCGGGGAACGGGCACAGGCGGCACAGAACTTTCCCCAATTACCGGTCTATTAAGTTAGGGCACTGTGATGGATGGGAAGCAGCAGAAAATCATCTCACTGGCATATTGAATGAATGGAGAACCCGAGACCGGAGCGGCGCCCCGGCGACCGCTGTTCCCTCATGAACCGAGGTTCCCGTTAGGTCATCCCTCAAATTCTGCAAACTTTGATACTCTATAGGGAGTGAGATGGCACTAGGGGCAATATCTCCATGAACTGGGGCTACGTAACGCGCAAGCTCATCCTATTATTCATCAGCTTGTGGGTGGTTCTCATCACCCCCTTATCTGCCCCGGCACAATTGACTCTGCCTCAACAGGAGTCCCAATCCATTTTACCCAGTCGTGTGACTCGCTATGGGAATATCGAAACTGCCAATGTAGTCTTTGACGGCCGAAATTTATTCACCATCGCTTCCCAAACCGTGTGGAACCGGGATAACCCCGGCAATTTAGTGCCGGTGGAAATTCGCGCCGACTTGATTGAAGCCAATCTGCATCGGATTGTGGCACCCTATACCCAAAACTTACTCGATCAGCGAGAGCCG
>CALHCP010000161.1 GCA_937936705.1 uncultured cyanobacterium
GGGGCGCAGCCCCCGACTTTGGTTCTCCATCAACTCGGTATTTCAGCGAGATGATTTTCTGCTAGTTCCCATAGATAAAGGTGTCCTCTATGATGGTGAAACACGCAGAGCCTGGAGGTAAACGGTTGAAACGCTGGGGGTGGCTGTTACTGTTGGGGTTAACCGGCTGTCAGGCGGGCGGGGGTGCCCTGAAATTGGGAACCCTGTTGCCCCTGAGTGGTGATTTGGCGCAGTTTGGGCCGGGGATGCAAAATGCCGCCAGTTTACTGGTGCAAACCGTGAATGAATGCGGCGGCGTGAACGGCCAACCCGTAGAACTAATTTCCGAAGATGACCAGACCCAACCCACTGCCGGGGCGGCGGCCATGACTAAATTGGTGGACGTGGATGGGGTCGCCGGGGTGGTAGGAGCCGCCGGCAGCGCCGTGTCGGGGGCAGCGGTGGATATTGCCGTGCGCGGGCAGGTGGTGATGATTTCACCCGCCAGCACCAGCCCGGTGTTTACCGAACGGGCGAAAAAAGGGGAATTGCAGGGCTTTTGGTTTCGCACTGCCCCACCGGATTCGTTCCAGGGGGAAGCCCTGGCGCAATTGCTGAAAAAACGGGGCTGGTCACGGGTAGGGATTCTGGCCATTAACAATGACTATGGCCGGGGGTTAGCCCAAGCCACTCAGCAGGGTCTGCAAAAACAGGGCGGTCAGGTGGTTGCCACCCAGTTTTACGAAGGCCAAAGTGCCAGTTTTGATTCGGAAGTGCGGGCGGTGTTTGGCCGCGACCCCCAGGCGGTGATTCTGGTCGGCTATCCCGAAACCGGCACGCTGGTGATCCGGTCGGCCTTTCAGCAGGGCTTTGTGCCGCGCATTCCCCTGGTGTTGACCGATGGCTTGAAAGATAACCAACTCGCCCAACTGGTCGGCAAAACGCCCCAGGGGCAGTGGATTACGGCGGGGGCGATGGGAACCGCACCGGCGGCGGGCGGACCGGGGTTAAAAGACTTTCAGCAGCGCTACCGGCAAGCCTTTAACCAGGAACCGAATGTGTTTGCCCCCAACACCTGGGATGCGGCGGCGGTACTGGTGCTGGCGGCGCAGGCGGCGCAGGCGAATCAGGGAGCCAAAGTCAAGGAAAAAATTACGGCGGTAGCCAATCCCCCCGGTACGCCGGTCACCGATGTCTGCGAGGGTTTGGCGTTGCTCAAACAGGGGCAGGAAATTGATTATCAAGGGGCGAGCAGTACGGTGGATTTTGACCCCCAAGGGGATGTGGTGGGGGAATACGCGGTCTGGATGGTGAACCCCGATGGCACAATAAAGGTAGTCGAAACCATCACCGTGCGGGGTTCCTGATGGATGAGTTTGACCGCGACACCGAAATCGGGCGGCTGTTGGATTTGCTCCCTGCCAGCAGTCGCATGAAACTGCGGATAATCCCCCAGCCCCAACAGGCCGAAGTCTTGACCGTCCCCTTCCCCTGGCCCTGGCGCAGCGAATGGCCGGTGCAGATTAATTTCCCACTCTGGCAAAATCTCACCGAACCCCAGCGGGATTTATTGTTTCTCCGCACGGATCGCTGGTTGCGGGGCATTAGCTGGTTCCGTCCCGGCTGGTCGCAGGGGCTGATCCTGGCCGGGAGCGTGGCGGTAGCGTTTCAGGGCATCCAAGGCGACGGCGTCGGGGTGCTGGTGGGGGCGGGATTGGCGGGCGTAGCCCTGCGGCAGTTGCTGAGCAATTATCGTTCTCCCGCCTACGAATTACAGGCAGACGAGGCGGCCATCACCTTAGCCCAACGGCGAGACTATACCGAAACCGAAGCGGCTCAAGCCTTGCTGGCAGCCATCGAACAACAAGCCCGATTGGAACGGCGGGGGTTGAACTTCACCGAATTGGTGCGCACCCAGAACCTGCGGGTGTTAGCGGGCTTGTCAACCGTCGCTGTACCGAACCACTACCGGACTCCCAAGCCTTAGGGTTTAATCCCCCAAACGGGACAAACTATAGGTGGCCGCCGCCCGCACCTGAGGATGGTTGTCCTTGGCCAAGTATTGCAACGCCGCCCGGGTTTTGGGACTGGGTAAATTGCCCAGCGCTTCCGCCAACCGTTGCCGCACCAACCAATCCTCCGATTGCACAAACGTTAACAACCGCTCCACCGCCGCCACCGCTCCGATCTCCCCCAGAGCCGCAATCACCGCCTGCTGAATCACCGGCTCCGGCGCATCCAACGCCTGCATCAGCACATCATAAGCCCGCTGATCCCCCAGGTTGCCCAAGGATACGGCAGCACTAAAACGCACCAACCATTCCGTATCTTCATAAAGGGCATGGATCAAAGGTTCGACCGCCCGTTCGTCCAGCAAATACCCCAACGCTCCGGCCGCATCCGCCCGAATGCCGTAGTCCGGGTCACTTTCCAATAAATTCACCAACAGGGGGAAACATTCAGGCGTCGGCTTCACCCCCAGCCCAAACACCGCCATCGAACGGATTTGCAAACTCTCGTCCCCCAACGCTTTTTTCAGCAGGGGAAACGCATCCACCGGAGCGACCTCCCGCAACGCCACCAACGCCAACAGCCGGTCTTTGAGCTGGGGACTCTCCAACTGCTCAGATAACTGCGCCAGGTTGACCATCGGAATTCGCCTCCAAGTTTGTAACATTTCTTAACATTATAACTCGACCGGCATTGATCCGCCAGCGGGTGTCGCTTGCACAAACCGGCAGGGGCATTCATCATAGAGGTAAAGCATCCCCGGAGAGAGGGTTCCTTCCTATGTTCAAATTTCTCACCAAAGTGGCGGCCTACGGTCGGGAGGCAGTGCAGGCAGCTCGTTACATCGGGCAGGGTTTGTCGGTAACCTTCGACCACATGCACCGGCGGCCGGTCACCGTGCAATATCCTTATGAAAAGTTAATTCCTTCCGAGCGGTTTCGGGGGCGGATTCACTTTGAATTTGATAAATGTATTGCCTGCGAAGTCTGCGTGCGGGTTTGCCCGATCAACCTGCCGGTGGTGGATTGGGAATACAACAAAGAAATGAAGAAAAAAGAACTCAAGCACTACAGTATTGATTTTGGGGTCTGTATTTTCTGTGGGAATTGTGTCGAGTATTGTCCCACCAACTGTCTGTCTATGACCGAGGAATACGAACTCTCCACCTACGACCGGCATGAATTGAACTACGACAATCATGCCTTGGGTCGCCTGCCGGTGAATGTAACCCAAGACCCGATGGTGCAGCCGATTCGGGGCTTAGCCTACCTGCCGAAAGGGGTGATGGAAGGTCACGAAGTCCCCCACACGGAGCGCCGAGCCGGGCTGCGACCGGAAGAAATTATCGAGCAGATGGAAAACTAGGGCGTACAATACAGACAGGATAGTTGGGAGGCGAGGCCGTGACCACCTTGGCCGAGGGTGTCCAGATTGTTAGTTTTGCCGTTTTAAGTGGGATGATGTTGGCCGCTGCCTTAGGGGTGGTTCTGCTCAACAACATTGTCTATTCTGCGTTTCTGCTAGGGGGCGTATTTATCAGCCTGTCCGGGTTGTATGTGTTGTTGAATGCCGATTTTGTGGCCGCCGCGCAGATTTTGATCTACGTAGGGGCGGTGAATGTACTGATTCTGTTTGCCATTATGTTGGTGAATAAGCGGGAAGTTTTTGTGCCTCTGCCCCGCACCGGCCTGCGTAATGGGTTAACCACCTTGGTTTGTTTGGGTCTGTTGGCGCTCCTGGGGACGATGATCCTCACCACCCCTTGGGCGGTGAGTTCGGCTGCCCATCCGGCTAGTTCCATCGTCCGCATCGGTCAACATTTCTTTAGTGATTTTTTGCTGCCCTTTGAATTGGCCTCGGTTTTACTACTGATGGCATTGATCGGGGCGGTGGTGATCGCCCGCCGGGAGTTGGTGCCGGAACCGGAATTTCCCCAAGGGCCATCCTTGAGTTTGCCGGAACGCCCCCGTCCGGCAGTACCGACCCTGGCGGGGCGTTCAGAAGAATAGAGTCAGCGGTCGCCGGATCGCAGCCGCCGTTCTTGGTTCTTCACAACTTGGGTTGACCAAGAGTGCACAGGATGGCAACTCTAACGCCGCAGGGGGCGATATTCCAGCATGGTCCAGGTTTCTCCCTGAGACTGGCCGTAGATGACCGGTTCATCCTCCCGCGCCGTCAAGGTCAAGCCATCCAAACCGACTTGCCAAAGCGAGGGTCGTTCCAACCCCAATAAACGAGTTTCAAATAAAATGCTGTTGGGTATTTCCCGGCTCCACCCCAACAGGAGGGAATGGGTATGTGCCACCGCCTGGGGTGTGACCGAACGCACCCCGCTGCCGTCACTGTGCCACACTAACGCACTATCGGAAATTTCGGAAGAACCAAACCAACCCGATACCTGCCGCACCAGGAGTTGACTGCCATCTGCCGACCAGGACACCGGCACCAACACCCAAATTTGCCCCGGTTGCACCACCTTGGGCTGCCCCAGGGGTCGCACCACCATCGGTAAAGCCCCCCCTACCTGCCGAATATGGAGGGTACTGTTCACCTGCGTGCGGGTATAATCTCGGTGTGCCAGGATTTGCACCCGACTGAAAACCCGGTAACGTCCATCCGGGGAAACCAGTACAGGACTCTGGGTACTGCCCCACAAGGAACGCCGCGTCCGTTCCGCCTGAGTTTGCATTCCCCACACCCACCGCCACGGCATGGGATACGCACTCTGCAAAGGGTCTTCGGGAACCCAGGCGGGCACTGGTAA
>CALHCP010000162.1 GCA_937936705.1 uncultured cyanobacterium
CAATTTATCCAGCATTTCCCGAATCGCCTTGTAGGCTTCCTCTTTGCTGGTGTACTCCCGGCTGAGGTACTGCTGCCGCACCTGCCGCCAATCATGCTTGTTAAACGAGCTATCCACATAGTCCCGATAGATGATTTGCCAGACCTCATCCACCAACTGCTTCGGACTCTCTTTCAAGCCCGCCCAACTCTGCTTGCCCACCCCGGTCGCCAGCAACCCCGCCGCCGCCGTCAACGTCGCCCCAATCGCTACCCCCCGTGCCAGCTCCAACGGCCATTTTTTCTGCATCATGATTTGCCCCCTTATGTGTTCGGTTCTACCCAACGTCCATCGGCTTTGATCAGGTTGATCAACTCCGCCACTCCCTCCGCCTCCGGTACTTTCTTGATCTCCTCCCGCCCCCGGTACAGAGAAATCATCCCCGGCGTTTTGCCCACATAACCGTAGTCCGCATCCGCCATTTCCCCCGGCCCGTTGACAATACAACCCATAACGGCGATGTTCAACCCGGTGAGGTGGCTAGTAGCCGAGCGCACCTTGTGCAGGACTTCCTCCAGGTTAAATAACGTGCGGCCGCAGGAAGGACAGGCCACATATTCCACCATCGTCCGCCGCAGCCCCAACGCCTGCAAAATACTGTAACAGACCGGGATTTCTTTCTCAGGCGCTTCCGTCAACGAAACCCGAATCGTATCCCCAATCCCCTCCGCCAGTAAAGTACCGATACCGGCAGTAGATTTAATCCGACCGTATTCGCCATCCCCCGCTTCCGTAACCCCCAAATGCAACGGATAATCCATCCCCAATTCATCCATGCGTTTGACCATCAACCGATTGGCCGCCAGCATCACCGGCACGCGGGAGGCTTTCAGGGAAATCACCAGATTGCGAAAATCCAAGGATTCGCAAATACGGATAAATTCCAAGGCCGATTCCACCATACCTTCCGGGGTATCCCCGTAGGTAAACAACATCCGTTCCGAGAGAGAACCATGATTCACCCCGATCCGCATGGCTTTGCCCTGCTCTCGCAACGAAATCACCAAGGGAGCTAAGGTTTCTTGAATTTTCTCGGCAATCTCATCAAACTCAGCCTGCGTATATTCCGTACGATTTTCCTTGGGTTTTTCAAAGACATAAAGCCCCGGATTAATCCGCACTTTATGCACGTGCTTGGCCACCTCTAAAGCAATTTTCATGCCGTTGTGATGCACATCCGCCACCAACGGCACATCTATATACTGCTTTTGTAATTGCTGGCGAATATCGGCCAAAGCGTGGGCATGGGCTAAACTCGGCACCGTCACCCGCACGATTTCACAGCCCAGGCGATGCAGCCGTTCAATCGCCTTGACCGACCCTGCCACATCCAGGGTATCCTCGTTGATCATTGACTGCACCACCACCGGATGCTCGCCACCGATGGTGACATTGCCGACTTTCACCGGACGGGTACGCCGCCGGGGAAAGGTGATGGGTAATCCTGAATAGGAAGAGGGAGACGGGGCATCAAGAGTTAGCATAATGTATGGCAAAAAACAACCGGCGAACGATCCCTAACTTTAGCTTGCCACATTTTATCTTGCTTGGGGAAAGATGGGCATGAGTCTTCCTATCTTCAGGGCATCTGTATCGGTGGAAGCCCAGGGGAAATTCTCTGGCCAGAACGCCCCCATGACGCAGAACCAAAGCGGGGGGGGATTCCCCGGCGACCGCTAATCACTAATTCTGAATGGATTTCTGAATGGATAGAGGTTTTCTGCATGCTTCGGTGGCGATTTCTGGATATTCAGATGGAGAAACTGGGGTTAAGGTTCCCACTGGCTCAGTTCGATGATGTGGCCATCCGGGTCTTGGGTAAATAGGGCGGCTCGACCCGAACGACTGTTTTGCACCGGATACCCGGCGGATAACAATTCCTGTGCGGCTTCGGCTAGATTGGCAACCGCCAAGGCCAGGTGCGGGTTGCGTCCCCAGGCGTTTGGGTTGGGGAGGACGGCAGGCGCAGGGGTTTGCTGGATCAAATGGATTTGGATGCCCTGAATTTCATACCAACAACCCGGAAAATTCAAGGGGCGATGGACTAAAGTTAACCCTAAAATTTCCCCGTAAAATTTCTGGGAGCGTTCCAGGTCGCTCACCGTAATGGCCGTGTGTAGATAACGAATGATCTGCATATTAGTATCCTATTTTACAGTCATCTGACCGGATTTGAGAACCAAAATTCTGGAGAACCGGAGACGGGGGCGGCGGATCCGTAATTTATAGAGGTTCCCTAGACTTGAAGCTCTCCAATTCGGATTGGGATCGCTCCCACCGGATGTGCGGGGCAACCCGATTGCTTTAGAATAAGGATGCTCTATTCCCGCCAGCAATGTTCACCAATTATCTCATTTTTTTAGCCCTGAATACCGGCATTTTTGCCCTGTTTAGTCTGGGATTAAACCTGCAGTGGGGTGTAACCGGTTTGGTTAATTTTGGTCATGTGGCATTTATGACCTTGGGGGCTTATACCACCGTATTGTTAACCTTACAGGGGCTATCCTGGTTTTGGGCGATGGGCGTGGGGATGCTGTTAGCCGCCCTGCTCGCCGTTATTTTGGGATTGACGACCTTAAGATTGCGGGAAGATTACCTGGCTATTGTCACCATTGGCGCTTCCGAATTGGTGCGTTTAATTGCCCTCAATGAACAGTGGTTAACCCGCGGGGCTTTGGGGCTTTTTAGTTATCCTTTACCCTGGCAAGGAGCCTGGAGCCGTTGGCCGGCGATGATCCTTTGGACGGTACTGTTGGGGTTGAGTTTACGGCAATTATGCTATGCCATGCGGGTACCGGTCTTGTTGAAAAGGGGGTTGATTTTAGGCGCATCGGTCTTGATTCTGGTCTTGTATATCGCCGGTATCGTAGCCCTTTATCAAGGAGATTACAAAGCCAGGTTGCTGGTACTACTGGCCAGTCTATTGTTGGGCACATTCTTAATTTTAGAACAACTCAGTCATTCCCCCTGGGGACGCTTACTCAAGGGCATCCGGGAAGATGAACTCGCCGTCCAAGCCCTGGGCAAAAATGTGTTTATTTATAAACTGCACAGTCTGATTCTAGGGGGTATCATCGGCGGGATGAGCGGAGCATTTTATGCGTGGCAATTAACCTTTATCAACCCCGAATCGTTTGTGCCTTTAATTACTTTCCAAGCCTGGATCATTGTGATTATCGGCGGCGGCGGCAATCATGCGGGCACCTTGTTGGGAGCGTTGATCTTTTGGGCTTATGATTCGCTGACCCGCTTTGTTCTGCCCGCGGTGATTCCCCTGGATGGGGGTCGGATGGGAGCATTGCGGGTGATGATCATTGGGTTGTTGCTGATTGGGGTGCTGGTCTGGCGACCCCAAGGCCTCCTAGGCAAAAAAGAAGAATTAACCCTCAATTAAAACCCTTCACCAAGGGGCACCTCTCTAGGATGGGAACGATATAGCCAGCCGACGGGATTGGAGAACCAAAATTTTCACTCCCTTTGCCTGTTTTGGGTAAGAGCCGGCCATACCCACCTGCGAGCGTTATTCTCAGGGGCTGGGAAAACGGGTTTTACAGCGATTTCACCCCTGATCCCGGTCAATGCCCCCGGTGTGCCGCCCCCGGAAAACCCACCGGTAACAGTTTTTGCCGGGCGCGCGCGGTTTCTAGCCGTTGCAAATCCCGATCGTTGACCCAGTGAATGCAGTCCACCGGACAAGTGTCAATCGCTTCCTGGATGAGATACTCCGGGTCACCGTCCTGGTTAATCACCCGCGAGCGGCCGTAGTCCGGTTCGATGTAAAAGGTATTGCGGGCGACGTGGGCACAGTGCTTACAGCCGATGCAGACCACTTCATCCACATAAACCGCCTGCTGTCGCCACTGACCGCCTAGCTCCGGTTCCAGCCCTGTCCGTTCCATCAGCTTGCCCAGCGTTGCACCACCAACCGCAGGGAACCATCACTCAGCCGTTGGGACTCACTCACCTGAAAACCCTGCTCGGCACTGCTGGCGACCACCACCTCGTAGGCATATTGCTGGTGCAGTTGCTTCAAGAAACCCTCCACGCTCAAGGGCTGTTGCCAGTACTGCAAATCGGCCACGAGATTGTACTGCTGGCCATCCCAGACAAAGCCGATATCATAACCATTCTCCTGGGGGATCACCAAGTCCGCTAACTGGGTTTGCCCGCGATAACCCCGCACCGGGGTAACGCCGGTGTGGTAGGCGTAATTCAACCGTTTGAGAGCGGCTTCCAAAGCCGGACGCTGCCGCAGGCTGGTGTGGATGGTGCTGAAGTGAGACATGATGAACCGCCTTTAGTAATGGGGACGAACGTGGGCATCCTGGGACTGGGCAACGGTCTGGAAATACTCCGCCGTCCACTCCCGCCGGGTGACCTGACCCAAATCCTGCTCAATTTGGTGGGAAACCCGGGCGCACTCCGTACCGGCAATCCCCTGTACTTGCACCTCCACCCGACCGTCGGGGCGGATTACGAATTCGATGGTTTCCATAGGCCGTAACCCGGTAAATTACCTCAGATTGTAACGAACCTAAGCGGGAATGACATCGGGTTTGTAATTTTTAACATTTTCCCCGGTCGGCGGTGGGGTAAGACCTTGGGGTAAACTAGAAAAAAATTGCCAAATTTTTGCCAGTGACTTCTCAGCGTCCCCCTAGCTATGTCCGGCTCGCCATGCGCAACATGGTACGCAAAGGCGGCAAGTCCCTGTTGCATTTCACCCTGACGGCCTTGGGATTGATGGGGGTATTGGTGGGCTTGGCCTACCTCACCCATTAACAAAACCGGGGGATTTCGCCGGGGATGGTGGCAAAGTGTGTTAATTTAATGGGCACTCGGAATGGGGGATGAGCCATGACTAGTGGGGAATTGGTTGCCCTGACCCAAGCGGAATACGAACGTTACTCCCGCCATTTAATTTTGCCGGGCGTGGGTTTAGAGGGTCAGAAAAAGTTGAAAGCGGCCAAGGTTTTATGTGTAGGCACGGGCGGGCTGGGTTCCCCGGTTTTACTGTATTTAGCCGCGGCGGGCATCGGTCGTTTAGGCATTATTGATTTTGATACGGTGGATATTTCCAACTTGCAGCGGCAGATTATTCACACAGTGGCACGGGTAGGACAATCTAAAGCTCAATCGGCCAAAGAACGGATTGCCCAACTCAATCCCCATTGCCAAGTTGATTTGCACGAAACCCAACTCAATGCCGGGAATGCCCTGGATATTATTGCCCCGTACGATGTGGTAGTGGATGGTACGGATAATTTCCCCACCCGTTATTTGGTGAATGATGCCTGTACGTTGTTAAATAAACCGTTTATCTACGGCTCCATTTTGTGGTTTGAGGGTCAGGTTTCGGTATTTAATTATCAAGGGGGGCCAACCTATCGGGATTTATTCCCGGAACCGCCGCCGCCGGGGGCAGTGCCTTCCTGTGCCGAGGGAGGAGTCTTGGGGGTTTTGTGTGGCGTAATCGGCTCCTTGCAGGCCACCGAAACGATTAAAGTGATCTTGGGCATCGGGGAGACGTTGAGCGGGCGGTTACTGCTGTACGATGCCCTCAAGATGAAATTTCGGGAGTTAAAATTGCGCCCCCATCCCGACCGGCCGGTGATTAAAGAATTGATTGATTACGAGCAGTTTTGTGGGATTACCCAAGCCAAACAACAGGAGCAGCAAATGCACGCCGAAATCCCGGAAATAACGGTGCAAGAGTTACAACGTTTATTAACAACGGAGCCAGATAAGACCCTCTTGGTGGATGTGCGAAATCCGGGGGAATACGAGGTCGCTCGCATTGCGGGTTCTGTCCTGATTCCCTTGCCGGAGTTGGAGCAGGGCAGCGGCTTAGAAAAGTTAGAACAAATTTGGCAGGACAAACAGTTGGTCGTGCATTGTAAATCCGGGATGCGTTCTCTGAAAGCCTTGCATTTAATCAAGGAGAAAACGGGTCGCGTGGGCACCAATGTCAAGGGCGGCATTTTGGCCTGGAGCCGGGAAATTGACCCTTCTATTCCTCAGTATTGATGAGTATTGATGAATAGGCCAAACATTAGATATATTCACCTATTGGTGACGCTGAGTGCCATTTTTATCCTGCAACCCCTGATGGGTTACTCATGGTGGGGTGGTTTAATCATTCTGGCGCTGGTATTCTGGGCGATTATTGTCATCACGCATACCCTTTTGCCCCGGCGCACGTTCCAGGCTTATTTAGGATTGGCCTGCTTTGGCTTTGCGGTGCAAACTCCGGGATTACTGCAAGATGTGACGGGGATACCGCTTTTTGCGGCGGATTTAGCTCTTGCCTTAAACCTGCTGGGAAAAATTATTTTTGTGGGCTTTTTCCTGGTGCCGATTCGTTCCATTATTCGGCAGTTGTTTCAAGAGCGGCAAGTCAGCGTCAATACGCTGCGGGGGTGCATTTGTGTTTATTTATTAATCGGCACCCTGTGGAGCATTCTCTACGACATTGTTTATACCGTCAATCCGGAGGCCTTCGTGTTTCGCGAACCGGCAACTTGGCAGTCATTGTACTACTTCAGCTTTGTCACCCTGACCACGGTGGGTTTTGCAGATATTGTCCCGGCGGCTCCCCTGGCGCGGACGATGACCAACGTGGAGGCGATTATCGGGCAGATGTATATTGCCATCATTGTGGCGCGGGTGGTGGCCCTGTACTGTTCGCCTTGGCAAAGTCCGCCGTCACCCGAGCCGTCCATTCAGGGCAAAATAGAGCAATCGCAGTGATGGTGAGACCGCATGAAAAAAGCCTTAATTACCGGCATTACCGGCCAAGACGGTTCCTATCTGGCCGATTTTTTGGTGCAGCAGGGGTACGCCGTGCATGGCATTATCCGCCGGGCATCGCTGTTTAATACCAGTCGCATTGATCATCTGTATCAGGATTCCCACGACCCGGAGGCGCGGTTATTTTTGCACTACGGGGATTTGACGGATGGGACGGGGCTGCGGCGGATTATTGAACAGGTGCAGCCGGACGAGGTGTACAATCTGGGGGCGCAATCCCACGTCAAAGTCTCCTTTGCACAGCCGGAATATACGGCGGATGCGGTGGCGACGGGAACCTTACGGTTACTGGATGCGGTGCGGGATTATGAGAATATCTCCGGGCGCCGGGTGAAATTTTATCAGGCGGGTTCTTCGGAGATGTTCGGGGCATCGGCACCGCCCCAGAATGAACAAACCCCGTTTTATCCCCGTAGTCCCTACGCGGTTGCCAAAGTAGCCGCCTACTGGTACTGCGTCAACTATCGGGAAGCCTACGGGATGTTTATTTGTAACGGCATTCTATTCAACCATGAAAGCCCGCGCCGGGGGGAAACGTTTGTTACCCGCAAAATCACCCGGGCGTTGGGTCGGATCAAAATGGGTTTACAACCCTATTTATATTTGGGTAATCTGGCCGCAAAGCGCGATTGGGGCTTTGCCGGGGATTATGTGGAAGCCATGTGGTTGATGTTGCAACAAGATACCCCGGATGATTACGTCGTGGCGACGGGGGAAGCCTACTCGGTGCAGGAATTTTTAGAAACGGCATTTGGTCTCTTAGATTTGGATTGGCGGGCATACGTGAAAATTGATCCCCGCTATTTTCGCCCTACGGAAGTGGATTATTTACTCGGAGATGCGACCAAAGCCCACAAGCAATTAAGTTGGCAACCCCGCTGTAGTTTCAAGGAATTGGTGCAGATGATGGTAGAGCACGATTTGGAACTGGCTCGCCAAGAATTGACCCTGAAAGAGGCGGGGCATTTGGTGAATCTGCCGGGGTTGAGTGATTAGGAACCATTCCTCCCTAAAATGGGGAAGGGGATCACAAACAGGAGCAATCAGGATGGCGGGGATTCGGTTTGGCACCGATGGGTGGCGGGGGGTCATCGCCGAGGATTTTACCTTCGCCCGGGTCGCCCAGGCGGCGGTGGCGGCGGCAGAGGTGCTGGCCCAAACCTCCGGCAAGGGCAGTGCACCGGTGCTGGTGGGTTATGACCGACGGTTTCTCTCTCAGGAATTTGCCCAGACGGCGGCTCAGGCAGTGGCACAGGCCGGGTTTACGGTGCTCCTGGCCGACCAACCCGCGACCACGCCGGCCTTGAGCTACGCAGTCTGCCATTACCAAGCGATGGGCGCGCTGGTGATTACCGCCAGCCACAATCCCTCGCAGTACAACGGCTTGAAGGTAAAAGGGGCGTTTGGCGGTTCGGTATCCCCCGCAGTCACGCAACAGATTGAAGCCCGGTTAGAACAGCCCCTACCCCAGCGCTTGGGGGGAACCATCACCTCCTTTGACCCTTGGCCGGGGTATGTAGAGGCATTACAAAAACAGGTTAATGTACCGCAAATTCAGGCGGGATTACAGTCCTGGCGGGTGTGGGTGGATGTGATGCACGGGGCGGCGGCGGGGGGCATGACCCGGATTTTGGGGAATTGTATCCAGGAATTGCGCACCGAGCGGGATGTGTTGTTCGGGGGGCAGCCGCCGGAACCGCTGCCTCAGTACCTCCAGGAATTGACCCAGACGTTACAACGGCATACGGGGCAGCAGGTGGGGTTGGTTTTTGATGGGGATGGGGATCGGATTGCCGGGATGGATGGGCAGGGGCATTTTCTCTCGCCCCAGGTGTTGATTCCCATTCTGATTCAGCATCTTGCCCAACACCGGGGCTTGACCGGTCGGGTGGTCAAAACCATCAGCGGGTCGGAGTTGATTACCAAAACGGCGCAGTATTACGGGTTGCCGGTCGTGGAAACGCCCATCGGGTTTAAGTACATTGCCCAGGAAATGCTGCAAGGCGATGTGCTGTTGGGGGGGGAAGAATCCGGGGGGATTGGCTACGGTCATTACTTGCCGGAGCGGGATGCCCTGTTGTCGGCTTTGTACTTACTGGAAGCGGTCGCCACCACCCAAAAACCCCTAGAAGTGCAGTACCGAGAATTGCAGGAAAAAACCAATTTTGTCAGTACTTACAATCGCATTGATGTGCATTTGCCAGACGAGAGCAGCCGGGAACGCTTGGTGCAACGCCTGGCCGCACAGCCGCCGCTGATGATTGCCGAAATCCCCGTGAGCAAGACCTGGAGCGGTGATGGGTATAAGTTTTACCTGGCGGATCAAAGCTGGTTACTGATCCGCTTTAGCGGTACGGAACCCTTACTGCGGTTGTACTGTGAGTCCCCCACCCAGGCACAGGGGCAAACTATTCTCGCTTGGGCACGCCGCTGGGTCGAATCAGGCGGACAATGAGGGTATCGCCCACTTTTAACCCCAGTTGTTCCGCCCGCCCGGGGGCGAGTTCGATCACCCCGTCCACCCAGCCGTTCGGGCCGTAGGTGGGACAGCGGGGCGTGGTGCAGGGGGGCACGTGGGCATAGATGGCGACGATTTTATTCTCATGCAGAAAAATCATGTCAATCGCCGTCCGCATATTTTTCATCCAGAAACTGACGGGGCGGGCGGGTTCAAAGGGAAAGAACATCCCCCGGTTTGGTTCTAAACGTTCCCGGTACATGAGTCCCAGGGTTTGCTGCTCCGGTGTCCAGGCCACTTCCAAAAGAATTTGCTGGCCGTTGTGCTTAAATTGGGCACGGACGGGGAGGTTTTGCGGCGTTTGCGCCAGGGCAACGGCGGTTCCCACCAAGCTCCACAGCAGCAGCCCCCAGAACAGTCCCTTAGGGTTCCCGCAGGACATAGCCCACCCCCCGCACGGTTTGAATCAGATGTTTTTCGCCGGGTTGATCCAGCTTGAGGCGCAGGTAACGGACATACACTTCGATCACGTTGGATTCATGTACCGACTGATAGCCCCATACCTGTTCCATAATTTCTTCCCGGCTGAGCACCCGCCCCGGATGTTGCATCAGAAATTTCAGCAGTTCAAACTCTTTCATGGTGAGTTGGATTTGCCGCTGTTGCCGCAGCGCCACCCGAGTACTCAAATCCAGGGTCAAATCCGCAAAGGTTAACTGTTCCGCCGGGCCGGTCTGGGGCTGGACGTAGAGGTGCAGCCAGTGAATCAGGTCTTTGCGGGCGTAGGGGGGGCTGAGGTAGTCCCAGGCGCCGGCTTCTAAACAGGTGATCCGCTCCTCTAAACTATCCCCACCCGTGAGCAACAAAATCGGCAAATGGGGGTAACTCCGACTCGTCTGGCGGCAGAGCTGGAGACCGGCCGGGCTGGCTTCCACAATCAGTAAACCGGCGGCCTGGATATGCAAATAAGCCGCAACTTCGCCGGGGTTACTGAAAGGGTGACTGGGATAGCCCGCTTCGTTGAGATCCAGCAACAACCGTTGCCGCAGAGTACTATCCCCGGTGACGAGTAGGACACGAGGCGCACTGGGGTCAGTCATAGGGGCACGTCCTGAGACGCAAATATTTGCTACTATACCGGTCTTTGCACACAGGCGCATGGGACATTCGGGAATTACACTGGGATCAAGACTGCACGATCACCATCATGTTCCTGGCGATTGCCAATCATAAAGGCGGGGTTGGCAAAACCACCTCCACTCTAGCGTTAGGGGGCTTACTGGCGGAGTTGGGCACCTGTCTGGTAGTGGATTTAGACCCCCAGGGCAACCTCACCACCGGCTTGGGCGTGGAATTAGCCCCCCAGCAACCCAGCACCTACCAATGGTTAACCGGCCAAGTCACCGTCGCCCAGGCGATGCAAAAAACCGCCAGCGGAGTTTATCTGTTGCCCGCCGACAACAATCTCAGTCGCGCCGAGATGGAACTGCTGCACAAAAGTGGCTCATTCTACACCCTGCGAGACCGCTTGCAGCCCTGTCGCGCTGATTTTAACTATGTATTAATTGACTGTCCTCCCAGTCGCGGCTGGTTAACCATCAATGCCTTGGCCGCCGCCGACTACGTGTTAATCCCGGTGCAATGTCAGTTTTTTGCCCTGAAGGGACTGGCCGCCCTACTCGAAACCGTCAACCACGTGCAAACCCGCCTCAATCCCAAGCTGAAAATTCTGGGGGTTTTGCCGACCATGGCAGAAATGCAAACCATCATGGCGCAGGATGTGTTGAAAGCCCTCAAGTCGCAACGGGATTTTCCGGTATTCCGCCCCGTCCCCAAATCGGTCAAATTCCCTGAATCCAACCTGGCCGGCGAACCGATCCACCGCTACACCGACGATGCCCGCCTCTTAACCCCCTTACGAGAAGTCGTGCAATTGATCCAAAGGCAAGCCAACCTGTGAAACCCCGTCCCCGCCTCACCCCAGACAACAACCCCCTGAAGCGCCCCCCCAGCGACACCCAGGCGCCGGGATTGACCCCGTCCGCTCCCTCAACCGAATGGGTCAGTTATCAAATCCCCCCGGAATTGCGGCAGCAGTTGCAGCACCTCCAACAGCAGTGGCAGACCCACATGCCCGAACTGACGGAATCCCAACTGGTGGCGTTGGCCTTAAGATGCTTTTTAGAACAGTCCCGGCGCAACCCCCCCCAGTTTCCCCCCGCCGCCGAACCGGCCGATTTGATGGGCTTTTTGGATTAAGAGCACCTCTATCAATTACGGGTAAGCGGTCGCAGCCCCCAACTTGGGTTCTCGATCCATTCGGGGTTCTAGCGAGATCATTCTCTGCCGGTTGCAATCAATAGAGGTGCCCTTAAGCATCAGGAACCCCCTAGCGGTTGAGAACGGCAAAAGAGTTGATCACGCCCGCATAAACCGGCGGCAAAATCCCCTGTTGAAAGGCTTTTAACGGCCCCGTCAGCCCCACCGTATAAACCCGCTCATGGGCATAAACAAACAAAAACCAGCGGTGCAGATCCTCAGGAGCCTGCCCCGGGCGCACCACCGCTTCCGCCCGAAACCCCTGGCCGCCCGGCACCGACACCGACGTGACATGGGTATAAAGCGGGTCATCTTTATATTTCTTAAAGTGGACGGCAAAGGCCGCCGCCGCCCCCGACATGGGTTCCGTGTGGACATAAATCGTCGTCGGCGTGGGCAAACGGGGCCCTGACCAAGCGCCGGGACCGGCCGGTTGAAACTCCACCGGCAACTGCAAACGATAGCCTTGGGCGGCATCGCTGTAGGCAAACGTTTGTCCCGAAAAAATGCCTTGACTCAGGAAAAACAGCGGCGGTTGCGCCGTCAGCGAACCGACCAACAGCAGGTCAATCATGGCCGGGGTAAAACTCCACACAAGTATCCTCATCTGAGACGATGCCGGGGGAGAGAAGTTCACGGGGGCGGCGTGTTATTATGCCATTCCATCCCATATCCCATCGGTTGGAACCGTAGCGGTGATGAAAATTGTTCACATTTGGCGGCAATGCTGGCGACCCCAATTAGGCATCATTTTATCGCTGGGATGGCTGTGGGTCAGTCTGGCGGGTTGCACGTTAAACCATCCCACCGCGCAAGTCCCCCGCCTAGTACTGGCAACCCCCTCCGGCCCGGCTACGTTTAACTATCCCCTCAACACTTCTTTTTATAGCGTATTTAGCTTTATTTACGAAGGATTACTGCAAACCAACGGCATCACCTTAGAATTAGAACCGGCTCTCGCTGAATCTTGGGAAATCAGCCCCGACCAAAAACAGATTCTATTTACCTTGCGAGACAATTTACGCTGGTCAGACGGGCAACCTTTAACCAGTGATGATGTAGTTTTTTCCTATCAAGAAGTTTATCTCAATCCCAAAATTCCCTCCGGCATTCAGGACATCCTCCGGGTCGGGCAAAGTCGGACGTTGCCTGTCGTCAAAGCCCTCAATCCGCGGCAGGTGGAATTTCGCATTGCCGAACCCTTTGCTCCTTTTTTGCGATTTGTGGGCGGGATTCCCATTCTCCCGGCGCATATCCTGCGCCCAGGGATTCAAGCCCTCGATGAAAAGGGCAATCCCCGCTTTTTATCCATGTGGGGCATTGATACACCCGTGCAGGAAATTGTCGGCAACGGTGCCTATGTAATGGAGCGTTACACCCCCAGCCAGCGGGTCGTTTTTCGCCGCAATCCCTACTATTGGCAAAAGGATGAACAAGGGAGAAATTTACCCCGAATTGAGCGCATCATTTGGCAGATTATCGAATCAACAGACACCCAACTTTTGCGGTTTATGTCCCAAGAATTAGATGTTTTAGAAGTCACTCCTGAAGCCTTTCAGTTATTAAAAAAAGAGTCCCGTCGCCGGAACTTTACGATCTTTAATTCCGGTGCCGAAACCCTCAGTACTTTTATTGCCTTTAACTTGAATCGCGCCCAAAATAATAAGGGTGTCCCGTTGGTTGACCCGATTAAATCCCGCTGGTTTAACAATCGCAATTTCCGCCAAGCGGTAGCCTATGGCATCAATCGGGAGCGCATGAAAAATACTATTTTCCGGGGGTTAGGAGTGTTGCAAAATTCTCCCATCCATGAGGGGAGTCCCTATTTTGATGCCGGTGTCAAAGTGTATGATTACAATCCCGCCAAAGCCAGGCAATTACTCACCGCAGCCGGTTTTCAATGGAATGAGCAGGGGCAGTTAATGGATGACCAGGGGCATCCGGTGCGATTTACGTTACTCACCAATATCGAACGGCGGGTACGTCCGGCTATGGCGGCGCAAATTAAACAGGATTTAGCCGAACTCGGGATGCAAGTTGATATCCAAACCATGAGTTTTAATCCCTATATTGAACGCCTGAATAAAACGCGGGATTGGGATTGTTACTTAGGGGGATTTGGGGGCGGCGGCATTGACCCGCATAGTGGGTTTAACATCTGGTACACAAGGGGTAGTTTACATACCTTTAATCAAGGTTCACTGCCAGGGCAACCGCCCCTGAAAAACTGGACGGTTCACCCGTGGGAACGCAAAATTGATGAGCTTTTGATTCGAGGTTCGCAAGAGATGAATGAACGCCAACGCAAGGCCATTTATGCAGAATTTCAGCAACTCACCCAGGAGGAATTGCCGTTTATTTATTTGGTGAATAATTTAGACCTAAAAGCCGTACGGAATCGGGTGAAAGGCATTGCTTTTTCCCCCTTAAGTGGGCCGTTGTGGAATCTCCCTCACCTAGAACTCCAAGATTAAGCAAGCCTCTCTGAATGAGGGATCAGCGGTCGCAGAGACACCGGTTCTCCCACCTTTCCGAAGAACCAATACCCCCTACTCAAAGCGGCATTGGATGCGGAGTCCCCCTGGGGAGCGATGGCCGTATCCGAGGGCGATGCCGATCAGCCCGAAGCTCATCGGCCGCAGTTGACACTCCCCGCACTAAAGGGACGGGGATTCTTGAACAGCCCAGAATCGGACTTTCAACGGCGTTGTCAATGCGCCTCTACTGACTCCACTGAGGTCAAGCCCCAATGTTGCCGCTACCTTGGAAATGATATTTGCCGCCCCATTTGCGTCAGCATTGATGTACCAATTTGCTGCGGTTCGGTACAGTCCCCGTTTTACTCGCCGTCCTGATGCTTTCCAACCTAAGCCCGTGGGGCTGGCTTCGCCTACGGGTTTTTCACCGTATTTGGGAAGAGAGTCATTGTCGAGAAAACTAGCTGCCGAAGTATTAGCCTCCTCTGTTTCAATAAATCTGATGTCATCAACATAATAACATCTTAACACTTTGGTGACTGCGACTAAAGTCGCCCTAACGCTTTTCCACCCCGTACTGAAGTACGGGGCTTCCACACTTTGGTATGAGGTGAGAGAAAGCAAAGCCGCCGCCAGAGAAAATGAATCATTCCCCCCGGCGGAAAGAAAGCAGACGGCGAGAGCGATGATGGGTCTAAAATGCCCTGCAACAAGCCCAAGGGTCTTTAGGATGAATCCCACGGCCAGTTCAAAATGGAGGGCTTCTAGGGCATCCTATAAAGGGTTTCAGTACAGCGTTAGTACGCTTTATTGGAAGATTTGAATTGCGGTTTATTTTATTCATCAAAAATGGGGTAGAGGTTTAATTATTTAGCAAAACAGGCAAAACCCTAATTATTTATAGATTGTGAAGCAAATGGGAATAAAATAGCAGAAAGCCCCAAAAAGTCCAATAAAATACATGGGAAACGTGATGGGAGACATAAAGCAAAAACCGGATAAATGCGGGAAAATCTCATGGGAGGGGTCGTGGGAAT
>CALHCP010000163.1 GCA_937936705.1 uncultured cyanobacterium
CCTTGGCGGTGGATTTGTTGCATCCGCAGCAGGAGTTGGTCGTAGGGCACCAAAAAGCTGGTGGTCACCCGCCGCACCTTGGGATAGCCAGGGCCGGCCAGACCGGCCACCTCCACCCGATACATGCGGCTGTCTTGGCCGAGGGTGGGGCCTTGGCGGGATTGGGTGAGGGCGTTTTGGGGAGCACGGTACGCCCAGGCGTCGTTGATGCCCGCCGGACCGACTACGGTGCTAGCCTTGTTTTGCGCCAATTCCCAGTTCAAGCGGGGGTTGGTTCGTTCCAGTTGGCTGCGGTCGCTGTTGGCATAGCCCCGATACAGACGGAACATACGGCTAAAACCGGCAATTTTTTGCCCCGGTTGCGTCCAGAAGCCCCGGTAGGCAGGGACGGTATTTTCGCCGAAGTTGGCCGCGTATTCGGGACTGTCGATGTAGCTGTCAATTTCGGCATCGTAGCCCTGGTTGTGATACAAATCCAGGTGGTAGGCAATTTCGCTCTGGTCGTAGGGTGCCCGGCCTAACAGGTGTTTGTAATTCAGTTCGATGAAACGGTTGTTGGCGTTGGGGTAAAAGAATTTTTGTTTATACAATTCGGATTTGGCGACGGCGCGCACCAATTCCCGCACGGTGATGTTGCCGTTGCGTAACTGGGATTCGGCGTAGATGAGCCGTTCGCTTTTCATCAGGTAATCGTTGCCTAAGACGTGCCGATAGACGGCTAAGATCACCCGGTCGGTATCGCCAGGACTGCGCCATTCAATCCGGTCTTCGGGGGAAAAGTCACTGATGCCCAGGTTTTGGGCGGAAGTTGATTGGGTCATAAGAACTCCGCAGGGGGTTTCGGTCTTGCATTTTCTGATAAAACCGGGGAAAAGTTCATAAACCCGCCCCCTCCTGCAACAAAATTTCGTAGGATTTAGCAATTGTTGATGTTCCCGCCCCCGGTTCGGTCCGTTGCCGGGAGTTTTGGTTAAGACAGATTAAGATGGTAAGAATAGGGATAATGCGGCGGGCAAGGAGTATGGGCGGTTCGATACTCAAGGTGTGGGGGATGTGGGAATGCTCCGCAGCGGAGATCTGCTGTACACCCGAGTTGGCGCAGGCGTTGGGGATCGCCGGAGAAGTTTGTCCGCTGGAGCAGTGGTGGCAGCGGGTGCCTGCGGGGGAACAGGAGTACGTGCAACAGGCATGGCAGGCGTGGTTGGCGGGGGCACAGCCGGAGTTGCAGCTGGGGCATGGCTGGATTTGTCCCGATGATGCCCTGCGGCGGGTGTGGGTGTACGGGCGGCAGTGGCGGGGACAGTATTTGGGTTGGGTGCTGGATGTAACGCTATTGGAGGCGGGCGGGGGGATGGAACGGCAGGAGTTGCAGATGGTGTTGGATGCCTTTCCGGGGACGGTGTCTTGGATTGGGCAGGATTTGCACTATTTGGGGGTGAATCGGCAGCTGGCGCATTCGTTGAATTTGCCGGTGTCGGCGTTTCCGGGGCAGCCGGTGGGGTTTCTCAGTCCCAATCCGGTGTTTAACGAGTTTGTCCGGGAGGTGTTTGCCGACCCGGATCGTCATCTGAAAAAGGAGTTGGAACTCCAGATACCCAGCCGCGACAACAAGCATCAGACGTTTTTGGTGGTGGCGCAAAAGTACCAACAGGGGCGCGCGGCGGTGTTTGTGGGGGTGGACATTACGGAGCGGCGGCG
Organism: uncultured cyanobacterium; assembly: GCA_937936705.1. GTDB lineage: Bacteria > Cyanobacteriota > Cyanobacteriia > Gloeomargaritales > Gloeomargaritaceae > Gloeomargarita. The sequence goes on from CALHCP010000163.1 coordinate 1,699, forward strand.
GGTGGAAGCCCAGTTGCGGCACAGTGAAGACCGGTTTCGGCGCTTGCTGGAAGAATTGCAGGTGGGGGTGCAGTTGTGGAGTCCCGCGGGGAAACATCTCCTGAGTAATCGGGCGGCGTTGACCATTTTGGGGCTGGAACCGCAGACGATTGACCGCCTGGGGTTGGATGCCCGGTTGTGGAATGTGATTGATGAACAGGGGCAACCGCTGTCCTCGGCGGATTTACCGGTGTCGCGGGTGTTGCGGTCGGGGCAGGCGGTGCGGAATGTGGTGCTGGGGGTGTACCGCCAAGCCTTTCAAGACCGGGTGTGGCTGCTGGTGACGGCGGAACCCCAGTGGGATGAGCAGGGGCAATTGCTCCAGGTGATTTGTACGTTTAGTGATATTACGGAGCGGCGGCGGGCGGAGCAGGCGCTGCGGGAGAGTCAAGAACGGTATGCCCTGGCGGTGGCGGGGGCGAACGATGGGCTGTGGGATTGGGATTTGACTACGAATCAGATGTATTTTTCCCAACGGTGGCAGGAGATGTTGGGCTACCAAGCTGGGGAGATCAGCACCGACCCGGACGAGTGGGTGGATCGGATTCACCCGGAGGACCGGGAGCGGGTGCGCAATGAACTGTCGGCGCATTTGACGGGCTTGACGCCCCATTTTGAGAGCGAGCATCGGCTGGTGCACCGGGACGGTCGTTATCGCTGGATGCTCTGCCGGGGGCTGGCGGTGCGGGACACGGACGGGCAGGTGTATCGGATGGCGGGTTCCTTGACGGATATTACCCGGCGCAAGCAGACGGAAGACCAACTGCGTTACGATGCCACCCACGATTCTTTGACGAATTTGGCCAACCGGGCGTTGTTTTTGGAGCGTCTGGAACGGGCACTGCGCCCCCCGGCTGCTCCGGAGGAGGCGGTGCCTTTTGCGGTGTTATTTTTGGATTTGGATCGTTTCAAGATTGTCAATGACAGTTTGGGGCACATGAGCGGGGATTGCCTGTTGGTGGCGATTGCCCAGCGGTTAAGCACCTGTGTCCAACCGGGAGATGTGCTGGCTCGCTTTGGCGGGGACGAGTTTGCGGTGCTGTTGGCGGGGGTGGGGGATGCGCCGGAGGCGACCCGGCGGGCGGCGCAGATGCACGAGGCCTTGCAAGCCCCGTTTGCTTTGGCTGTGAATGGCTTGGACAATGGCTTTGAGGTGTTTACCAGTGCCAGTATCGGCATTGCTCTCGGGCCGGGGCATTACACCAGCCCGGAGGAGGTGCTGCGGGATGTGGATGCGGCCATGCACGCCGCCAAACTCCAGGGTAAAGCCTGTACGGTGGTCTTCGACCATGCCATGCACACCACGGCGCTGCGGTTGCTCCAGGTGGAAACGGATTTGCGGCGGGCGTTGGAACGGCAGGAGTTGTGCGTTTATTACCAGCCGATTGTGTCGCTGGTCACCGGGGCGCTGACGGGGTTTGAGGCGCTGGTGCGCTGGCGGCATCCCCAGTGGGGGTTGGTATCGCCGGGGGAGTTTCTTCCTTTGGCGGAGGAAACGGGGTTGATTTTACCCTTGGGACGCTGGGTTTTGCAGCAGGCCTGCGCCCAGATGGAGCACTGGCAGCAGAGCGATCCCGCCGCCGCTCACTTGAGTATCAATGTCAATCTCTCCGGGCGGCAACTGCTGCAACCCCATCTGGTGGAACAGGTGGCCGAAATCCTGACGCAGACGGGTTTAGAGGCTCGGTGTTTGGGTCTGGAAATTACCGAAAGTGTGTTGGGGGATTACGATGAGGCGGTGGTGATCCTGAAAAAACTCAAGGATTTGGGGGTAGCGGCCTGTATTGATGATTTTGGCACGGGGCATTCCTCCTTGAGTCGTCTGCATCGCTTTCCCATTGACCGCTTAAAAATTGACCAGTCTTTTGTGTCCCAAGTCAATCACGACCGGGAGTCCGGGGAAATTATCCGCACCATTATGTCCTTGGCGCAAAGTTTGCGGATGGAGGTGATTGCCGAAGGGGTGGAAACGCCCGCCCAAAAGCGGTTATTACAACAACTGGGCTGCCGCTACGCCCAGGGGTTTTTGTTCGCGCGCCCGCTGCCCGCTGCCGAGGCGGAGTCTTTACTCCAACAATTGCCCACTGGGTGAGTCGGGATAGCGCACCTCAACCACCGTATGCACGTTGCCGCGGGGGTTGAAATCGGCTTTGAGTCGCACTGCCAACGGTTCTGCTACCGCCACAAAATCATCCAAAATTTGGTTGGCCGCCGCCTCGTGGGCAATGGGTTTGTCCCGATAGCTGTTGATATACAGTTTGATGGATTTGAGTTCCACCACCCGCTGGTTGGGCATGTAATCGAGGTAAATGGTGGCAAAATCGGGATAACCGGAGAAGGGGCATTTGCAGGTAAATTCCGGCAGGGTGATGTGAATCCAATAATGCCGACCGGGACGGGGGTTGGCAAAGGTGATCAATTCCCCTTCCCGAATCAAGCGCTCGCCGTAGGGTTCAGCCGGAGTGGTCATCCAATGCCTCATCAAACGCTAAGGGCTACCTCATCCTAGCGTAACCGTGGCCGCCGTTTACGCTAGGATAAATAGGCCGTTTCAAAGATTTTTTTTGCATGAACGATGCGGCTCTCACCGCCCTCATGGATTTGGCTCGCCCGCAGGCGGAAGGGGTGGAAGTCTATTACCTACGGACGCAGAGCCGGCCGGTGCAGTTTGAAAACAATCGCCTCAAATCCCTGACCACGAAAGCGGTGGAAGGGGTGGCCTTGCGGGTGATTCGGGACGGTCGGTTGGGGTTCGCCGCCAGTACGGATTTGACCCGTTTGGATGAGTTGGTGCAGGCGGCTTTAGCTACGGCCACGATTGGCGACCCGGCGGAGATTGAATTTGCACCGGCGCAGACCCTCGCCGACCGGCGCCCGCCGGTGACTTTACCCACGACCGAAGCATTGGTGGCCATCGGCAAAGATTTGATTGAGCAAATGCACCATTACAACCCGGAGATTTTGGTGGATGTGAGTCTCACTCCGGGGTTTGGGGAAGTGCAAATTCTCACCCACGCGGGGGCAACCGCCCATTACCAACGCCAATCCCTGAGTGCCAGCATCGGCGGCAATTGGGTGCGGGGGGAAGATTTTTTGCAAATTTACAGCTACGAAGTCACCGACGGCCAGCCCCCCGATTACGACCGTCTATTAAAAGAGGTGATGCAAAAATACACCTGGGCGGCCACCACGACCTCGGTGACGGGCGGGCCAATGCCGGTTTTATTCACCCCCCGGGCGGTGGCCGGTGTCCTGGCGGGGTTGTTTGAATCCCTGTTATCGGGGCAAGCGGTGGTGCAACAGGCCACGCCCCTGGCGGACAAGGTGGGGCAGCGGCTGTTTGACCCCCAACTGACCCTGACGGAAGACCCCACCCTGGGCATCAATGCCCGTCGCTTTGACGATGAATGTACCCCCACCCAAACCCAAACCCTGATTGACCAAGGGGTGGTGCAAGGCTTCTATTGGGATAAAACCTGGGCGCAGCGGGCGGGATGTGCTTCCACCGGCAATGGCTATCGGGGGGGCTTGTCGCGACCGGCAGCGGAACTGGTGAATGTGTGTCTGGCCCCCGGTACCACGCCCTACGCCGATTTGGTGGCGCAAATGTCGGACGGGATTATCGTGGATCAGGTGTTGGGGGCGGGACAGTCCAACCAATTGGCGGGGGAATTTTCCGTGAATCTGGACTTGGGCTACCGGGTCGTCAACGGGGAGATCGTCGGGCGGGTGAAAAATACCATGGTGGCCGGCAGTGTCTTTGAGGCGCCCATCGCGGCGCTCAGTCAGGAACGGGAGTGGGTGGGGGGCAGCGTGTTGACCCCGGCGATTTTGTTTGCTTCGCTGGGGGTGGCGACCCGCAGTTAAGATTCCCCTAGCCCACAAGCCGCCACCAACGCCTGGGTATAGGGGTGCTGGGGTCGCTCTAAAACCTCCTGAGCGGAGCCGTATTCCACAATTTGCCCCCGCTGCAAAACCGCGAGGCGATGACAAAACTGCCGCGCCACCCGCAAGTCATGGGTAATAAATAAAAAAGTCAGCCCCAATTCCCGGCGCAAGTGGGCTAAAAGTTGCAAAATTTGCACCTGCACCTGGGCATCCAACATACTCACCGCCTCGTCACAGATCAACACCTGGGGGCGCATGATCAGGGCGCGGGCAATCGCCACCCGTTGTTGTTGCCCGCCGGAAAGTTGCCAGGGGTAACGCTGTAAATACATTTCCGATAACCCCACCTGCTGCAATAGTGCCACGATCATCTGGCGGGCGCGTTGCCCCTGGGCGATCCGGTGAATCCGTAAGGGTTCTTGGAGAATTTGTTCTACAGTGAGTAACGGATTCAAACAAGCCCGCGGGTCTTGAAAAATAATCTGTAAATGGCGGCGATAGGGGCGAAACTGGCGCCAACTCAAGGGAATTATATCTTGATTTTGCCAATAGACCTGCCCCGCCGTCGGTCGGAGCAATTTCAGAATAATGCGGGCGCAGGTGCTTTTGCCGGAGCCGGATTCCCCCACCAACCCCAGGGTTTCCCCCGGCTGGAGCGTCAAATCCACCCCGGCCAACACGGTTAAACCAGGTACGGGTTGCCACCCCAACCGTTGCGCTAGATTCTGCGCCGGCAGGGGATAGATATGCTGCACCTGGCGCAGTTCTAAACAGGGGGGCGCCGGCGTCAGCGCCGGCAGGGTTAAATCTAAGCTCGCTCCCCGTAAGGCTTGGGTATAGGGGTGTTGGGGATGCGCTAAGACTTGCTGGGTTTCCCCCTGTTCGACGATTTGCCCCTGGTACATCACCGCCACCCGTTGGCAGTATTGACTGACTAAATGTAGGTCGTGGGAGATGAGAATCAGCCCCGGCGCCAGTTGCACCAATAATTTCAGGATGGCGGCGGCGACCGTGACATCCAAACTGGTGGTGGGTTCATCGGCAATCACCAAGCCGGGTTTGAGCAACAAGGCCAGGGCAATCCCCACCCGTTGGCGCATGCCCCCGGATAACTGATGGGGATACTGCCCCCAACAGCGCTCCGGCAGTTGCACCGCCCTCAACATCGCCAATCCCTGGGCTTTCGCCTGAGCCGCCCCAAGCCGCCGGTGTGCCCGCAGGGTTTCCAGGAGATGTTGCCCCACCGTCATCAAAGGGTTGAGGCGCGTCATCGGGTCCTGAAAAACCAAGCCCACCTGCTCGCCCCGCAGATGCCGCAACTGCCGGGCGGACAACCTCAGGACATTGACCCCTTCGATGTGAATTTCCCCCTGCACCCGGCTCCCCTGGGGTAATAACCGCACCAATGCCCGTCCCAGCGTGGATTTACCCGACCCGGATTCCCCCACCAGTCCCAAGCGCTCCCCCGGCGCCAGGTCAAGATTAATGTTTTGCAGCAGCCAATCCGCCTGGGGATAACTCACCCACAATTGCCGCACCGATAACAGGGGGGAAGCGGTTACACTGTTAGCCAAGGCCGTACATACCGAGGGAACTCTTCCATGCCATCATACGGGATACCTGTGGGGTTGAGTCTGGTACTCACCGGCTGCCTACTGGGACAGGGGATGGCACTGGCCAAACCTGCCGAAGTCATTGCCCCCAGCGGCTTAGAACCCATCCTGGGGCCCAGTCCCGCCGTCCGCCAGGAAGTCGAATCGGTGGACGTGCCACCCCTCACCCTGCCCACCCTGGAGAGGCAAGACCCGCCCCCCAACCCCCAGGAGGTGGAATTTCGCCTGGTGCCCGTCCCCGGCCCGGCAGTGAACTAGTCCAACTCCTGCGCCAAGATTTCCCCCAACGCCGCCCGGGTGCGGTGGGTAAACGCCTTCACATCCACCGTGCGTAAGAGCAGAGCCGCCCCCAGGAGCAAGAGAATTTGCGTCCCGAACACCGGCACATAGGCCCAAAAACTCCCCGCCCCAAACCAGCGGCTGCCCAACTCTAACAACCCACCGCCGCAGAGAGTGGACAACGCCCGTGCCAACGCCTGCGCCAGCCCCCACGCCCCGATAAACGTCCCCGCCGTTTCCGCCAAGGTCAAATCCAGCATCAGGGTTAACGCTCCCGTCGTCGTCACCCCCGCCGCCACCCCAAAGGCAAACACCATCAGGGTAAACAGCCATCCCTGCCCCACCCAACCCGCCAACATGATGCCCAGAAACCCCAATGCCGCCAAGCTACAGCCCAAAATCGTTGTCGGTCGTTTGCCCAAATACGGCACCACCCAGAACCCCGTCAACCCCAACCCCAACAGCGTCCCCAGCCCCCAATAGGCATTCAGCCGAGTCGTAGCGGCAATCGGCATCTGAAACACCGCCCCCCCATAGGGTTCCAGCACCGGCTCCTGCATAAATAACCCCAGCGTCATACACAGCAAAAAACTAAAAAACACCCCCGTCTGCGGACTCGCCGTCAGAATCCGCAACGCCCGCCCCAGGGTAATCTGATCCTCCCGCTCCGCCACCTGCGAACGCAGACGATAACGGGAAAACCTCGCTTCAACGCCCGCCGTCGCCACCACCGCCAACCCCACCACCAGCAACGGCACCCGGGTAAACAAACGGTTCATCCCGGCGCGCACCACCGCCGCCGTCGCATCCAATTCCACCTCTTTGAGCAGCCCACTGCCGGTAATCGCCCCCGCAATAATCCCCACCATCAGCAACGACCACACCACCCCGACAATCTGGGAACGGTTATCCTCATCGGAAATATCCACCAACAAGGCCGCAAACGGCGTGGAACTAGCACTCACCGCCAACCCATACAGGGCAAACCCCAACCCCAACAGCGCCACCCACCCCCAAGTCGCCAACGTCCAACCCGCCTGTATCTGCGCCGCCACCTGCCAGGTCATTTGCACCACCCCCCAGGCCAACAGGGCAAACGCCGCCGCCCCCAACCACACATACCCCGTGCGATGCGTGCCCGCAATGGGATGGGCATCCGACATCTGGCCAAACCAGACCCGCGCCGGTGCCACCAACTGATGCATGGCAATCACCCCCGCCGCCACCAAAGGAGGAATCGCCAACTCACTGATCATCACCCGGTTGAGAATCCCCAACATCAACACCGACATCATCCCCAACCCCGCCTGGAATAACCCCAAGCGCACCATCGTCAAAACGCTAATCCGGGGATAAACTGGCTGGTTCATGCCCTCACCCTGCCTCTACAACTGCTTTTTTTATTGTGAGACATCCTGACCGATTCATCAGCCGCCAACCATCCGTCCCAGGATCATTCACAATTCTTCATGCCTTGCCTTTCTCCAACCCCCAGCCCGTCCCCACCTTCTTCACATAACGTAAACATAGAAATTATAAAAAAATTCTAAAATAATAGTGTTAGGGAATACTTTTAATCGCGATGGTGCCCGCCATGTACGATACTGAACGCTTACCGGCACCAGGAATGGTTGTCTATTTTCCCGGTCAAAACCACTGTTTTGAATTGCTTTCCGGAGCCTGTTGCCGGCTGGTACGGATGCAATGGGGGCGGGTGCCTGCCGACCCGCCGGGTTATAGCAGTTATTGGGTGCGACCCTTGGGCAGTGAGCAGACCTTGTGGTTCCATTTGCCCTGGGCGGACGTCCTGGATCACCTGTATTCCATCGGTTCTAGCCGGCCTGAGTAATCCCATGACCTAAGGTGGCACAATGGGGTACGACCCCACGCCAGATTGCCTGTGACTACTCCTCTATTGGCCGCCACCGAATTGTGTAAAAGTTTTGGCAGACTCCCGGCGGTGAACCACGTCTCTTTAACTGTGGCAGCGGGGAGTATTACCGGGTTAATCGGCCCCAATGGTGCCGGCAAAACCACTTTATTCAATCTCCTGGCCGGTTCCCTGCGTCCCGACAGCGGTCAAGTCCTATTTCAAAATCAGGTGATTACCGGACTGCCCCAGCATCGGGTTGTCCGGCGGGGGTTAGTGCGTACCTTTCAGGTGGCACGGGTGTTTAGCCGCCTATCGGTCCTGGAAAATGTCCTCTTGGCGGCACCGGGGCAACTAGGGGAGCAAGTCTGGCCCTTATGGCTGCAACCACAGCGGGTCGCCCAACAGGAACGGCAACTGCGTCAGGAAGCCATGGACATCCTGGCATCGGTCGGCTTGGCCGCCAAAGCCCAAGACTACGCCGGGGCACTTTCGGGCGGTCAGCGCAAACTATTAGAAATGGCACGCGCCTTGATGACCCGTCCCCAATTGATGTTACTGGACGAACCCGCCGCCGGGGTCAATCCTACTTTGATTAACCAGATGTGTGAGTATATCCAAGCCTGGAATCAAGCCGGCATCACCTTTTTAATTATCGAACACAATATGGACGTGATTATGTCTTTATGCCAGCAAGTTTGGGTTTTAGCAGAAGGCAAAAATTTGGCGGTGGGCACTCCCGGCGAAATTCAAACCAACCCGACGGTTTTAGCTGCCTACCTTGGGGGTGGAGAAGAGGAACAGAAATAAATGATTTGAGGGCACCTCTATCAATACCTCTATCAATGTAGAGATAAGCAGTCGCAGGGGCGCAGACCCCGACTGGGGTTCTCAGGAATCGTTGTGCGCCAATTAGGTCAGATTGCTACATATCACTACTTGCCTGATGCTCTCAGAAAAATTTCCCCTACACAGACAGGCTATTATCGGTCAGCAATCGCTGGGGCACAAAAAACTCCCGGGGCAATAAAATCGGTTTGGCGGAAAAAATTAACGTCGTGCGATAAGTATCGGAATTAACCGCCACCCCCAACAGAGGTTTCCCTAGCCGCTTGCCCCCCTGCTGATAGTCCCGGTAAACATTGCGGGCAGCTTGCAAAGCTTCCGGTTCCAACAACACCGGCGGGGCAGTATTTTCTGGAGTAGGCGGCATACAACGACTTGGGGCAGGCAGTAGTCCTAGTTTAACCGCCCCAACCGATTCCAGGCTAAGAATAGGTTAATTTTTCGTAAATCTTCAGAAATTATGCTAATGCCGCCGCCACCTGGGCACCCATCGCCTTACACCCCAGCCGTTGCATCCCCTCGGTGTAAATATCACCCGTGCGATACCCCTGGCGCAGCACCTCGGCCACCGCATATTCCAGCCGAGCCGCCGCTTGCGGCTCCGACAAACCATACCGGAGCATCATCGCGGCACTGAGAATTTGCGCCAACGGGTTCGCCACATCCTGTCCGGCAATATCCGGCGCACTGCCATGCACCGGTTCAAACACCCCCGGCGCCGTCGCTCCCAAACTTGCCGACGGCAACATGCCAATACTACCCGTCAACATCGCCGCCTCGTCCGAGAGAATATCCCCAAACAAATTGCCGGTCACAATCACATCAAACTGTTGCGGCCAGCGAATCAACTGCATGGCGGCATTATCCACATACAAATGCGTCAGCGTCACATCCGGGTATTCAGGCGCTAACGCATTCATCCGTTGTCGCCACAGTTGGGACACTTCCAAAACATTAGCTTTATCAACCGAGCATAATTTTTTCCTACGTTGTTGCGCCGCCGCAAACGCCACCCGGCCAATGCGGTCAATTTCACTGGCTAAATAAGCCATCGTATTCACCCCCCGCTGTTCGCCGGTTTCACTGGTGAAAATGCCCTTGGGTTGACCAAAATAAATACCGCCGGTGAGTTCTCTGACAACTAATAAATCCACTCCGGTAATCACTTCGGGTTTTAAGCTAGAAGCATGGATTAACTCAGGAAACACGGTAGCAGGGCGTAAATTGGCAAAAAGATTCAACCCCGAACGTAACCCCAACAATGCCTGTTCAGGTCGTAAATGACTGGGCAATTCGTCCCACTGATAGCCCCCCACCGCACCCAGTAAAACCGCATCACTATACCGGCACAATTCTAACGTTTCCGGGGGTAAGGGATGCCCGGTTTGGTCAATCGCCGCACCGCCGATCAATGCCTCAGAAAATAGAAAATCAATATCGCATAGTTGCCCTAACTTCTCTAAAACCTCCAGGGTAACACCCATAATTTCTACCCCGATGCCATCCCCCGGCAAAACCGCAATTTTATAGCGACGATTGCTCATGCGTTTATCTCAAATTCGGCACAGTTATCTTATCAGCAAAAGGGCACCGTTGCTTAACGGTAATTACGCACAGAGGGTTGCACCGCGGTAAACAGCAAAGGCTCCACATGCCGGACGGGGGCTGCACCGGCCTGCCACTGCCACAAGGCCACATGGCTAAACCGCTCATCATCGCGCTGCGGTTCTCCCTCCGGGGTTTGGTACTCCTCCCGAAAATGGGCACCACAAGACTCCGCCCGCGCCAACGCATCCCAGACCATCACCTGCGCCAGTTCCAGATAATCCGCCACCCGTCCGGCGTATTCAAGAGTGGGATTCAATCCCTGCGCCGACCCGGTTAAGCGCACATTTTGCCAAAAGGATTGCTGGAGATGGGCAATCTTTTGTAATGCGTCTTTGAGTCCGGTTTCCGAGCGGCTCATCCCCACCTGATCCCAAAGCACTAAGCCCAATTCCCGGTGCAAGGTCATCGGCGTTTCCGAACCACGCAGACTGAGTAACTCCTCAATCTGCGTTTGGGTTTGCTGTGCCGCTTGGGCAAATTCCTCCTGACGCACATCAATTGGGGTCGGTTTTATACCGGCCAAATAATTCCCCAACGTGTAGGGAATAATAAAATAGCCATCGGCCAAGCCCTGCATCAGGGCACTGGCACCCAAACGATTGGCACCATGATCGGAAAAATTGGCTTCTCCTAATACAAATAAGCCGGGGATCGTACTCATCAAGCTATAATCAACCCACAACCCCCCCATCACATAATGCACAGCCGGATAAATTCGCATCGGTGTTACGTAGGGATTTTCTCCCGTAATCCGCTCATACATCGTGAATAAATTACCATATTTACGTTCGATTTCCGGACGATTTTGGGATAACCGCTCTTGAAAATCTAAATACACCGAGCGTCCCACCCCATACCCCTGGTCACAGAGCTGTTTCACCGCCCGGGAGGCAATATCTCTAGGCACTAAATTGCCGAAACTGGGATATAAACGTTCTAAAAAATAATCCCGTTCTGCCGCCGGGATTTCCTGCGGTAAACGCGAATCCCCCGGAATTTTCGACACCCAAATCCGGCCATCATTGCGTAAACTTTCACTCATTAGGGTTAATTTAGACTGCCCCGCACCGGTAACCGGAATACAGGTCGGATGAATCTGTACAAAACTCGGATTTGCCAGCAACGCTCCCCGTTTATAACACCGCCAGAGTGCCGACGCATTGGCACTTTTGGCATTGGTGGACAGATAGTAAATGTTGCCGTAACCGCCACTGGCCAAAATCACCGCATGACCGGCATAACGTTCTAATTCCCCCGTAATCAAATGGCGAACAATAATGCCCTGCGCCCGCCCATCAATGATGACTAAATCCCGAAATTCCCGCTGCGGCAAAAGTTGCACCGTGCCCCGGTGTACCTGGCGCATTAACGCCCCATAAGCCCCCAGGAGTAACTGCTGCCCCGTCTGCCCACGGGCGTAGAACGTGCGGGACACCTGCGCCCCCCCGAAGGAACGATTCGCCAGCCCTCCCCCGTACTCCCGGGCGAACGGCACCCCCTGCGCCACACAATGGTCAATAATCTGGGTGCTAATTTGCGCCAAACGGTACACATTCGCTTCCCGCGCCCGAAAGTCCCCCCCCTTGATGGTGTCGTAAAACAACCGCCAGACACTGTCCCCGTCGTTTTGATAATTTTTAGCCGCGTTAATCCCCCCCTGAGCCGCAATACTATGGGCACGCCGCGGCGTATCCTGTAAGCAAAAAACCAGCACATTGTACCCTAGTTCTCCCAGGGTTGCCGCCGCCGAAGCCCCCGCCAACCCCGTACCGATCACCAGTACGGTGTATTTACCCCGATTGGCCGGGCTGACCAAGCGGCAATGGTTTTTGAACTCATCCCATTGTTGGGGCAATGGACTATTGGGGAGACCCGCAGTGAAATCCGTCATGGCGATTGCAGGTAAATGACAAAGGGAATCACCGCATAACCCAGCATGATGAGGCCACTCAACATCTGACTGAAATAGGGGAGCGATGGGGTGATTTGCGGATGTCCCAAACCCAAAGATTGCCAAGCACTACTGAGGCCGTGGGCTAAATGAAATCCGACCGGAATGAGTGCCAACTCATACCCCCACAGCCAGAGCGGTGATTGAAATAATTGCTGCACCATTTGTTCTAAGTTTCTGGGCTGGGGATGCAAGCGAAAGTTGCTCAAATGAATCATGAGAAATAACAGAATGAGCGGCCCTGTGATAGTCATCAAACGCGAGGTTAAATTGACCGACCAATGGCCGACCCATCTTTCTCTTTGACGCAGATGGGTATATCTAGGATGGAATTTTTTTTGTTGTCGCCGGATAGAAATAGTCAGCCAGATGTGCCCGATCAATGCCATCGCCAAAATGATTTCCAAGCCATGAAAGAGCCAGCCCCAACTTTCTAGAACTGCTGCTAAATGATTGTATTTTCCCGGCGCATCCAGGAGCAAAAAATTGCCCCCTAAATGAAAGAGGACAAACGCGAACAGCAACAAACCGGACAGGGCAATCAATCCCTTTTGCACCACACTGTTGAGCACGATTGCCGTTTTTACCATTAGCTTGAGAAAACCCTGATTCATTCTAATTCAGAATGAGCAGTCACAGGGGAGCACCCCCCGCTTAGGTTCTCGGTCATTGGGCGTTGTGGCCAGAGCATTGCCGCTTGGCTCCCATCAATAGGGGTGCCCTTGCCTGATACAGTTTAATAATGTTCAATTTCAATTCCCGGTTTTCATTTGCCATAGGCGCTGTTCAAAACTGCCCGCCAACTCGCCAACCCGGCCAATACCCAGGCCAGCCCTAGGCATCCTAACCACAGGAAACGGGGAAATCGGGTGAACCGAGAGCGATTTTTAGCCATGATCGAGTGCAGAATGTATTTTTAGCCTAACCTAAAGTTTGCAATGGTTGGCGCAGGTTTTACAGGAATTTTGTTTTTTCGCCCCAGGCTGCACCATTAATCGGGTTTTTTGATTACACTAAAATAATCTTTGAACCATTAAAATAATCTTTGAACCATTGAGGATACCCGCTTGTTTGATTATGACCTGGTGATTATCGGTGCCGGTGTGGGTGGCCATGGGGCGGCACTCCATGCGGTGGCCTTGGGCATGAAAACGGCCATTATCGAAGCGGCCGATATGGGGGGCACCTGCGTCAACCGGGGCTGTATTCCCTCAAAGGCACTATTGGCCGCCGCCGGTCGGCTCAGACAATTGCAGGACAAAGAGACCCTCAAGGCGCTGGGAATTGCCGTGGAGCAGATTCAAGTGGATCGGGCGGGTGTAGCGACCCACGCGCAGGAAATCGTGGCCAAAATCCGGGGGGATTTGACCCGCTCGTTGGAGCGTTTGGGCGTGACGACCCTCCCCGGCTGGGGCAAGGTGGTTGACCCGCAAAAGGTGAGCATCACCCAGGATGGCCAAGAGACGTTGGTGACGGCAAAAAATGTATTGATTGCCACCGGTTCTTATCCCTGGGTGCCGCCGGGGATTGAGATTGATGGCCAGACGGTGTTTACCAGTGATGATGCGTTGAAACTTGCTTGGTTGCCCCCTTGGATTGCCATTGTCGGCAGTGGCTATATCGGTTTGGAATTTGCCGATATTTACACGGCGTTGGGGTGCGAAGTGACGATGATTGAAGCCCTGGAGCACCTGATGCCCACCTTTGACCCGGATATTGCCCGGTTGGCGCGCCGGGTGCTGTTGGAGGCGCGGGATGTTGAAACCAAGGTGGGGATGTTGGCGCAAAAAATTACCCCGGGGAAGCCGGTGGTGGTGGAATTGGCCGATGCCAAAACCAAAGAACTCAAAGAAGTTTTAGAAGTTGATGCGGCGTTGGTGGCCACCGGGCGGCTACCGGCGACGGAGAATTTGGGTCTGGAAGCGTTGGGTATCGAGCGGGATCGGCGGGGGTTCATTCCGGTCAACCCGCAGTTCAATGTCCTGAAAAACGGGGAACCGATCCCCAGCTTGTGGGCGATTGGGGATGCCATCGGGACGATGATGTTAGCCCATGCGGCTGCGGCGCAAGGACGGGTGGCTGTAGAGAATATGTTAGGACAAAATAAAGCGGTCAATTACCGGGCAATTCCAGCGGCGGCCTTTACCCACCCGGAGATCAGTTTTGTGGGGCTGACGGAACCGCAGGCGCAGGAGTTGGGGCAAAAGGAGCAATTTCCGGTGGCCAGCGTGCGGAGTTACTTTAAGGGTAATTCCAAGGCGATTGCCGAAGGGGAAGCAGAGGGGCTGGCCAAGGTGATTTACCGCTCCGACACGGGGGAATTGTTGGGGGTGCATATTATCGGGGCACATGCGGCGGATTTGATTCAGGAAGCGGCAGCCGCCATTGCCACCCAGACGCCGGTGCAACAATTAGCAGAAATCGTCCATACCCATCCCACGCTCACGGAGGTTTTGGACGAAGCCTTCAAACGCGCGAGCCTAGCTCTCACCAGTCAATAATTCTGGCTTTTCTATGGTGTCTATTCGGCGTAATGCTCCCCATTTATCTCGGCACATTAGCCGTCTCGGTTATCGCTTGGAATTGCCGGAGGCAGAACCACAAAATATCCTAGAAGAAATTGTCTGGGTGAAGGAAGCCGAAGTTGAGAAAATGAGGGAAAAAGTCCCTTTACTGGAGTTACAAAAGCAAGTGCTGACTGCGCCGCCGCCCCGGGATTTTTTAGGTGCCTTAAAATCCCCGCCTCATCCTGCATTAATTGCGGAAGTCAAGAAAGCCTCGCCCAGTAAAGGTATTATTCGGGCGGATTTCCAGCCGGTCACGATTGCCCAAGCCTATGAAAAAGCCGGGGCACGCTGTATTTCCGTATTAACCGATGAAACCTTTTTTCAAGGGAGTTGGGAGTATTTGCACCAAATTCGCCAAGCGGTTTCCCTGCCACTTTTGTGCAAAGAATTTATTATTTATCCGTATCAAATTTACCTGGCTCGCTGTCAGGGTGCCGATGCGGTTTTGCTGATTGCCGCCATCTTATCCGACCAGGATTTGCATTATTTCAATCGGATTATTCAAGCCTTGGGCATGGTTGCTTTAGTGGAAGTGCATACCTTGGGGGAATTGAAGCGGGTTTTGCAAATTCCCGGCGTGAATTTGGTCGGCATTAATAATCGCAATCTTGAGAATTTCACAACCGATTTAGGCGCAACGGAAGCATTGCTCAGCCAAAAGTTATCGGAGTTACAAAACCGAGGAATTACCATCGTCAGTGAATCGGGTATCCATACACCGGCGGAGGTCTGGCGGGTGAAACAGGCGGGAGTGCAGGGCATTTTAGTCGGTGAATCGTTGATGAAACAAGCGGATATTGAGCAGGCCGTCAAAGCATTACTCCGGGACGTGCAATAATGCAATTTCCGGTGTATTTGGGTTGGGGCAGTTGGCAGGTTCATCCCCACTTTTTCTTTGAATCTTTAGGATATTTAGCCGCATTTTTAATTGGGTTGAGGCGCAAGAACACGGCATCTTACCTAACCATCGAACAAAAAACTTCGGTATGGGCAGGAGCATTAGTCGGGGCGGTACTAGGGGCAAAATTATTGGTACTTTTGCAGCATAGTCATCTATTATCAACCAACCGGCAGGAATGGTTATTAGTAGGACTGCAAGGGAAAACCATTGTGGGGGCACTATTAGGCGGTTGGCTAGGCGTGGAATGGACGAAAAAGCATTTAGGAATGACCCAATCGACCGGGGATGGATTTGTCTGGCCGCTCTGGGTGGGAACCTTGCTCGGACGGGTGGGCTGTTTCCTCACCGGCTTGGATGACCATACCTACGGCGTGGCCACCCATCTACCCTGGGGCATTGATTTTGGGGATGGCATTCCTCGGCATCCGACGCCCTTATACGAAATGATTTTTTTGCTCTGCTGGGGAGGAATTTTATGGATTGGTCGGAGTCCAGCAATGCCCGGTCAATTATTTCGTCGTTATTTGGGGGGATATTTGGGCTTTCGTTTGCTGATAGATTTCTGGAAACCCGATTTTCGTCCGGTTTGGGGATTGAGTTTCATACAAATAGCCTGTATCTTAGGCTTGGCATGTTTGTTATATCAAATCCTAGTAGCCAAGTTAGAGCATTCAGTGTTAACCATTTTACCGGAGAAAACCAATTAACTTATGCCTAGCCGTTCCTATGTTTTCCATGGCTTGACTAATAGCTTATGCTCGCAATGTTTAACCAAAGTAGAAGCCAAAATCATCTTTGAAGATGGGGGTGTTTATCTACTCAAGCATTGCCCCACGCACGGGCGAGAAAAAGTGTTAATTGCTGATGATATTGCTTATTACAAACGGACTCAAGAATTGCTCAAGCCGGGGGATATGCCCTTAAAATTTAATACTCCAATTCGTTTTGGTTGCCCCTATGATTGTGGTTTGTGTCCCGACCATGAACAGCACAGTTGTTTAACCTTGATTGAACTTACCGATCGCTGTAATTTAACTTGTCCGATTTGTTATGCCGGTTCGGGGAGTGCGCCTCATCAGAAACATCGCAGTTTGACCCAAATTACCCGGATGTTGGATAGCGTGGTCGCCAATGAAGGGGAACCGCAAGTTGTGCAATTAAGTGGGGGTGAACCCACCTTACATCCCGATTTTTGGGCGGTGATGGATTTAGCCAAAGCCCGTCCGATTAAGCATCTTATGATTAATACCAATGGCATTAAATTAGCTCAGGATCACCAATTTTGTCGGCGTTTAAGCACTTACAAACCCGGCATCGAAGTTTATTTGCAATTTGATAGTTTGCGGCCAGAGCCTTTGCAAGCGTTACGGGGGGTTGATTTGCGTGCCATCCGTCAGCAAGCTCTCGCTCATTTGAATGAGTTTAATATCTCGACGACGCTGGTTGTGACCTTGAAAAAAGGATTGAATGACCAGGAAATTGGCGCAATCATTGATTTTGCTCTCCGGCAAAAATGTGTGCGGGGAGTCACCTTGCAACCGATTCAAATTGCGGGGAGAGTGGAAGACTTTGCCCCCAAGAACCACCGTTATACTCTCACGGAAGTGCGGCGAGCCATTTTAGAACAAACCCGCTATTTCCAACCGGAAGATATTGTGCCGGTGCCTTGTCACCCTGATAGTTTAGCGATGGCTTATGCTCTGAAATGGCAGGGAGAAGTGATCCCTTTAACCGGCTTACTTACCAGTCATGAACTTGCGGATTTACTTCCCAATGCCGTGATTTTTGAACAGTATCCCGAAATTCGCCAACGGGTGTTTGAGTTGTTTTCGAGCGGTCATTCCCCCCAATCGGCGACCCGTTCCTTACAGCAATTACTCTGTTGTTTACCGCTGGTGCGGGTTCCGGCAGGTCTGACCTATGAAAATGTATTTCGGGTGATGATTGTGCAGTTTTTAGATGCCTATAATTTTGACGTGCGTTCGGTGAAACGGGCTTGTATTCATATTGTGCATCCCGATGGTCGGATCATTCCTTTTGATACCTACAATTTATTTTACCGTCCGGGGAGCCAAGGTTACGCTAAAATTACGGCGATGAAAATATGACCCAAGAACGTTCCCCCAATCAAGGATTAGGGATGATTTTAGGCGTATTCCTGCTTTTCGGATGTCACGCCGCACTGCTGATTTTCTTTTTCTTGTTGGGCATGGTGGTGAGTGTGGCGGGGGGCGGTTATCTAGGAATTGGCATCTGGATCATCGGAGCAATATTTTTATTTTTATGGCAGTTGCTTTATGTAATTCCTTTGGTGTGGTGGTTTCGTCGTCGTCGGTACTGGGGCTTGATGAAAGGGGTCATCATGGGTGCCGTATTAACTGCTTTACTCAATGGCACCTGTTATTTCAGCCTGATTAGGAACTAGCCCGGCTCATCGTCCCAGTCGGCCTGTCTAAAATAGGAAGGTGATGGGTCGGATTCACCAGGGGATTTATGTGGCGGAAAGCGGGCATCAGATTCCTGCCGTGGGTGGGGGGGCTGGTTTTGCTGGCGGCTGGTCTGTGGTGGTGGGGCATCCGGCCGCGGGCGGCGCCAAAACCGCAGGTTAAAACGGCAACGGTGACCCGCGAAAATTTACCGGTAACGATTCAAGTCAACGGGGAAGTGCGCCCGGAACGGACGATTAATATCAGCCCCAAAACCGCCGGGATTGTGCGGGAATTGCGGGTGAAAGAGGGGGATCGGGTGGAACGGGGGCAGATTCTCGCCACGATGGATGATGCCAATTGGCGAGGGCAGCTCCTGCAAGCTCAGGGGCAGGTGGCGGCGGCACAGGCGAATCTCAATCGTCTCCTGGCCGGTAATCGCCCCCAAGAAATTGCCCAAGCGCAAGCGCAAGTACAAGAAGTGCAGGCGGCGGTGAATCAGGCCGAATTAAACCTGAAACGGAACCAAATGCTCTTGGCGCAAGGGGCGATTTCCCAACAGGATTTTGAACGCTCCTTAACCGAACGGGATCAAGCCTTAGCTCGATTCAATCAAGCGAAACAAACCTTAGATTTATTAAAAAGCGGCTTTCGCCCGGAAGAAATTGCCCAGGCGCGGGGGCAACTGCAACAGGCGCAGGGGAATTTACAGGTGATTCAATCACAACTCAATGACACCATATTGCGGGCACCGTTTGCGGGGGTGATTACCCGCATTTATGCCGAACCCGGCGCGTTTGTGACACCCACAACTTCAGGCAGTACGGTGTCATCGGCGACCTCTTCGTCGGTGTTGGCCTTGGCGGACAATAATCAAGTGGTTGCCAGAGTGCCGGAAAGTAGTTTGCCCCAGTTAGTGTTGGGACAAGCGGCCAAAATCGTTGCAGATGCCTATCCCGAAAACCCGTTTACCGGGCGGATTCAACAGATTGCGGTGCAGTCGGTGGTGGAGCAAAATGTCAACAGTTTTGAAGTCCGTTTGCGGGTCAATGACCCGGAGCAACGCCTGCGGGCAGGGATGAATACGGCGGTGTCGTTTCAGGTGGGATTCCTCAAGGATGCGCTGGTGGTGCCGACGGTGGCAATTGTCCGCCAAGAACGCCGGACGGGGGTGTTGCTGGCCGGTGACCCACCCCGGTTTCAGCCGATTCGCACGGGCGCCAGCGTCCGGGACAAAACGGTGGTGCTGGAAGGATTGCAGGAGGGGGATAAAGTCCTGCTCAGTTTCCCCCGGGGGGAACGGCCGCGCACGCAGATACCTTCCTTGATTCCCGGCTTGGGAGGGCCGCGCCGCTAATGCTGCCGATGCGGAAATATGAGCGACCGGCGGGGCTGGGTTGGGGGGACACCTTGGGGATGGCGGGGGCGGCTCTGGGTGCCCATCGGCTGCGGACGGTATTGACCATGTTGGGAGTCGTCATCGGTATTGCTTCGGTGATGGTAGTGACGGCGGTGGGACAGGGGGTGCAGACGGCAACGGCGCAACAGATTCAGAATTTAGGCACCAATCTTTTGCAGGTGCAGGCGGGGGCGCCGCGGGTGCGGGGGATCAGCCAAGGGGCAGGAGCGGCGGCAACCTTGACCCTCGAAGATGCCCAGGCAGTGGCGATCCAAGCCCCTTCGGTACAGCAGGTGGCTCCTTATTTGACGCGGCAACGGCAGGTAACCTACGGGACGCAAAACACCCTGACTTTGGTGAATGGGGTGGACGAAAATTTCTGGGAAGTGCGGCAATTCCAGGTGGGAGCCGGGCGGGTGTTTACCCCGATGGAGTTGGATACGGCGCAATCGTTGGTGGTGTTGGGGGCAACGGTGGCACGGGATTTGTTTGCCGGTGAGTCGCCGCTGGGGAAACCGGTGCGGATTCAGGGAGCCTTGTACGAGGTGATTGGGGTGATGGCTCCCAAGGGCAATACGGGTGGGTTTGACCAAGATGACCAGGTGTTTATCCCACTAAAAAATATGGCGGGGCGGATTGTGGGACAAAATGCCCTACAAGGAATGGGGTTGAGTGGGTTTTGGGTGCAGGTGCCCGGTGCGGAAGAAATGGAAGCGGCTCAGTTTCAAATCACTAATTTACTGCGCATTCGCCACAATATTTTTCCCCCTCAGCCGGACGATTTTCGCATTAATAACCAGATGGACATTATCAGTGCTTTTACAACGATCACGGGGTTATTAACGGTCATGGTGGGGGCGATTGCGGCCATTTCGCTGGTAGTCGGTGGTATCGGGATCATGAATATCATGTTGGTTTCGGTGGTGGAACGCACCAAGGAAATCGGTATTCGCAAAGCGGTGGGAGCAACCGGAACGGCGATTTTACAGCAATTCTTAGCGGAAGCCGTTTTAGTCTCGTTAGCCGGGGGAGCGGTGGGGCTAATTCTGGGATTGGGCTTGGCCTGGGGGGCGGCACAACTTCTGAGTATTCCTCTGGTTCTCGCTCCTGGGGCGATGGTGGCGGCAGTGCTGTTATCGGCAGGGGTGGGGCTGGTCGCCGGGGTGGTTCCCGCCCAAAATGCCGCCCGCCTCGACCCGATTGTGGCTTTGCGGAGTGAGTAGCGCTTAGGCAAACCTTTTGCCCTCACCCAGAACGGGAGAGGGGAATGAAAACCCAAACGGGGCGGTGCCCTGCAACCCCCATTGGGTCTCCTCATCCGAATTGAGACGGCTACATAGCAATCCTACATGAGTTGAGAATGGCGGTCGCCGGTTCTCCAGAATCTTGGTTCGCCAATCAGGTCAGATTGCGATAGAGGTGCCCTGGGGTTCATTAGGGCAATAATCTCCCCCAGATGCGGACACCGCCGACGTTGCCGCCCGTGAATAAATCCGCCACTGCTTGATAAAAGTCCAGATAGCTTTGCACTAACTCATCCCCGTGTTTTTGGCGGTAATAGTCTTGTTTCCGTTGAAATTGGATGAGCCTTTGCTGCACCCAATCCCGCCACAGAGGCGTAACATTTTCGCAGGTGATTTGCCCAAAACCCGCCTGTTCTAAATGCTGTTGATAGGTTGTGATGGTGGGTAAACCGGGACAGGCAACTACTTGTTCTAAAGTCTGAATCTCCTCCGAGGTGAGCGGCTGAATTTGCACATAATCTTCGATGTAAAAATTCCCTGCCGGCTTGAGCACTGCCGCACATTGAGAAAATAAAGTTTGCCGGTCGGGGATATGCAGAAATACTAATAGAGATAACCAGGCATCAAATTGCCTGGGTAGCCCCTGCAAAATATCCCCTTGGATGAATTTCACCTGCTTGGATAAACCGGTACGTTCGGTCAGTTCGACCGCCATCTGACACAACTGGGATTGCAGTTCTAAACCGGTGACGGCACACCCCAATTTCCAGGCTAAATAACGAGCCGTGCCCCCCACGCCAGAGCCAATATCTAATACGTGGGATTGCTGGCTCAGACCCAGCCGGGCAATGGCATAGTCAATCGCCGCCGTGCCGCAGTAGTGGTAATGATCCAAGGGCATCAGGTCGGCAAGCGTCAACGGTTTGGGTAGATGCGCCAATTCCCCCTGCAGAAACGGGAGGCGGTATTGATACATCCGAACGAAGGATTCCTGCATCGGGAGGAGTCTATCGAGTGGTTTGGCTGTCTCCCCAAAGGGTGGGAACGGAATTATCTTAGCTCAAGACTGCCCCAAAGCCTGCGCCCGTTGGTAGGCCGCCTGCACCGCCTGCATCAGCATTCCCCGTGCCCCTTGGCCTTCGAGACATAACAATCCGGCACTGGTGGTTCCCCCCGGACTCATCACCTGGGCTTTTAATGCTGCCGGGTCGAGCGCCTGCTGTTGGAGTAACTGCACCGTGCCCAACAAGGTCTGTAAGGTTAACTGAGTCGCCAACGCCCGCGGTAGCCCCACCAAGACTCCCCCGTCAATCAACGCTTCTATGAGCAGAGCCGCATACGCCGGCCCCGACCCTGCCAATGCCGTTACCCCATTCAGATAGGCTTCCGGAACCGTCACCACCTGCCCTACCGCCTGAAATAATTGGGTAGCCCGCTGCTGCTGGGTCTCGTTCACCTGCCTTCCCCAAGCTAAGGCGGTGACCCCGGCTTGCACCTGCACGGGCGTATTGGGCATCGCCCGTACCCAGGCTTTGCCCGGCACGGCGGTTTCCAAGCTGGTTAAAGAAGTTCCAGCCAATACGGAAACCAAGACGGCGGCTGGCTGGACTGCCTGTAAATCCGGCACCACCCGGCCAAATTGTTGCGGTTTGACCGCTACTAAAACCACTTCGTGCGCCGCTGCGGCCGTGGGGTTGTCCGCCGTCACGCCCACCCCGTAGGTTTCTGCCCAAAACTGCCGTCGCTCCGCCCGGGGGTGGCTGACAATGATCTCCGCCGGGGCATAAATTTTTTTGGCCAATAAACCGGCCACCAGGGCTGACCCTAAGGTGCCCCCGCCGATTACCCCCAAACGATAAGTCATGGGTGAGATTTGACCGGATTTACCGTTGATTTACTGCGCTAAATAAGCAGGCATGGCATCCGGAGTCCAGATAGGGGGCGTGTTCCGTAGGGAACTGGGCGTTTCCAAGGGGACGGGGTTCGGGGCGGAAGTGCGGGTACTCACCTGCACCCCGTTGGGGGTAAACAGAAAAATGCTTTCCCCTAGCCGCTCTTGGTGTCCGTCAATGGCGTAGGTGCCCCCGGCGACAAAATCGACCGCCCGCTGCGCCAAATCCGGCTCCATTAAGGTCACATTCAACACCACCGATTTACGTTCCCGTAGGGCTTGAATCGCCTGGGGCATTTCCTCAAAGGAACGGGGTTCCATCACCATCACTTCAAAGGAATGGGGATTGGCTGTGGGTAAACCGATAACATTGTTCATCAGATTACGGGGGGTAGAGGGTTCAGAAGGGGTAACCGAAGAGACCCGCTCCCGCCGCCGGGGCGGTTCACGGTGCTCGGTGGGACTCGGCACCTGGGGCACAGGAGTCTGATGTTGACCAGGGTCATAATCATACTCGACTGGTTCACCCAAACTCACCAAATCCCGGAGTCGTTTTAAGAACTGCATGGGGTACATACTCCCGCCACAGGCATAAGGGGGTCAGCAAACATTTAGCAGGTCAACGGTAAAGAACATAGCATGTGTCGAGGAGAGCGCTTGGGGTTGGTCAGTCGGCAGACTCGGTTATTCACCGAGAGTTTACCCGCAAACACAGAATGTGATTGTCTGGGTATTAGCCTACTAATGTACTTCAATGCAACCGGTGCTAATTGAACAGTAACCGTTTTTTTAACAAAATTCAACACATCTGGAGCCAAGAACGGGGAAAATCGGCATAAAGGCTCAGAGAATTATACGGATGGGGCGGCAATCAGCCGAGGGACTTTTATGTTTTTTTAAGCTAGAGTCCTGTCTCGCCGAGGATTAGCAAACCCTGGCCCTGCCGGATTATCCCTGATTCCATCGCAGCCATCCCCCTGTGTGAGCCTGTGGCCGCAGCAGAGCCGTC
>CALHCP010000164.1 GCA_937936705.1 uncultured cyanobacterium
CCTCCCCCGCCCGGTGGATCAAAACAAGAATTTCCTGATCGGTTTTCACCCGCCAGGTCGGGTCGCAGGGCAGGAACGCCAATTCACAGGGAAGCTGGGTCAGTTGTCCCGTCCGCCGCACCAACGGCAACACTACCGTAATCAGGCTATCCTCCTGACGGCGCATACTGGGGAGCAATTCCAAGTAGTAACGGTAACGTTTCAGCAGTGCCATCGCCCCCTGCACTTGGCTACACTCGGCCAACAATTCTTCGTACTCCGGTGTTGTCATCGCCTGTTTGATTGCGGCACCGCCGTCAGTTTACTCTATATTACTATAGAGCACTTTTATTTATGGTATTTACCGGAACCAGTCACGGGTGTACCGAGTTGACGGAGAACCCCAAACGGGGGCGGCGCTCCGGCGTATTGACCCACACCGCTCCTGGGGATGCAATAGATTAGTAATAGATTAGTCAAGGATGATAATGTTAGGGAATCAAGATGGTGGGTGTCTCGAAGCCAACCTACTATGACATCCTAGGCGTGCATCGTTACGCCAGCGGGGATGCGATTCGGCGTGCCTATCGGGAATTGAGCAAACGTTACCACCCGGATACCACCACACTCCCCACCGCGATTGCCCAGGAAAAATTTCATCAAATTAACACCGCCTATACGGTACTGATTTCGCCCCAACAAAGGGCGGCCTACGACCAACAACTGTGGCAGAATGCTTTGCCCCCGTCACCCACCTTACACGACATTCAACAGATGTATTCTGCCTATCTTGACCCGGCGGAGCGTCCTTTGTCGGCGGGGGAATTGTTTGCCCTATTTCTCTTGGGATTAACCTTCGTCGGGTGCCTATTATTGGTGGTCGCCCTGGGGTTGGTACGCTCCGGGAGCGTGAGTACCTGAGGCTCATCTCACAGACAGCATGAACTGGAAACCCGCAGGCTCAATTTACCAAGGACGGTTCGCGGTGGTGATTACCGATGATGGAAGCCCCACCATCCGGGATTTAGGCACGCATCAGCAAGAATGTATGCACCACAGCGGGGGCGCGTACCGAGAAACGCAATATATTTACGGTGAAGCCATCCGCACCGTGATCCAGAGTGATGACCATCCCCGTTTTTTGGTCGTGGGATTGGGGCTGGGTTATATCGAAATTTTAACCGCCTGTGAATGGTTAAAATCACAAAAACCGGGCAATTGTCAGGTGATTAGTTTTGAGTCGGCTCCCTATTGGCGCGGGCAATTTACCCATTGGTTAAACCATCAACCCTGCGAACTCGCGGAAATTTATCAACGCCGCGATGCTCCCTTCACCCAAGATTATCCCCAAGAGATGCCCAAAGTCAGAGATTGGTTACGCAAAAATTTAACCTTAGAGAAAGAGCTGAGCTTACTTGCGCCGTGGCAGAACCAAATCCAGGGGATTTTATTCGATGCCTATAGTTCTAAAACATCCCATGACCTCTGGCAAGAAGATTTTTTAACCCAATTGGTCAGGCACTATGCTGCTGCAAATTGTTTATGGGTAACCTATGCCAGTACCGGTAACTTAAAACGAGCCTTGCAGTCTTGTGGATTTACCTTACATAAGCGAGCCGGATTTCAGGGTAAAAAAGAATCCACCTGGGCAACCAGAAGTTGAGCCAGCCATCGGATTTGCGTTTGGCCTGGCGATGCCCCGTCCCTGGTTTTTCGTCATTTTTTTCCCAAAGCTCCCCGTAAAATCGGTCAATTCTCCCGCCTGATTGCCTAATCTCTACTGTTGCTTCGGCAGGAACACAGTGTGTTAGACTACATAGTTAATGCCTCAAAATCAGACAGGTAGCCCCGCTCCCCAATGACTTTTCACCTATGGCTGACCGTTCCCTGCTGTTGATCCCCGGCCCCACCCTGGTGCCCGAATCCGTATTACAGGCGATGGCGCAGCATCCCATCGGGCATCGGAGCGGGGAATTCAGCACCCTGATGGCGGAAGTGACGGCAGGGCTGCAGTGGCTCCACCAAACCACCAACGATGTCCTGATTTTGACGGCTTCGGGCACGGGAGCGATGGAAGCCGGGATTATTAATTTCCTCAGTCCGGGCGACCGGGTTCTCTGTGGGTGTAACGGCAAATTTGGGGAACGCTGGGCCGAACTCTGCCAAGCCTTTCAACTGCAGGTGGAAACCATCACAGCTCCCTGGGGTCAGCCCTTAAACCCCGACGATTTTGCCGAAAAACTCCAGGCCGATACCGATAAAACCATCAAGGCGGTCATTATTACCCATAGTGAAACCTCGACGGGGGTGATCAACGATTTGGCAACGATTAATCGCCACGTCAAAGCCCACGGTCAAGCGCTCATCATGGTGGATGCGGTGACCAGTTTGGGGGCGACTCCGGTGCCGGTGGATGACTGGGGGTTGGATGTGGTGGCTTCCGGTTCCCAAAAGGGCTACATGATTCCGCCGGGGTTGGGGTTTGTGGCGGTGAGTGAACGGGCGTGGCAGGCGTATGCCACGGCCAAATTACCCAAGTTTTATTTCGATCTCGGGCAATATCGCCGGGATGCAGCGAAACATACGACCCCCTTTACACCGCCGGTGAATCTATTTTTCGCCCTGCGCCGGAGCTTGGAATTGATGCAAAAAGAAGGATTAGAGCAGATTTTTGCTCGCCATGACCGGTCGGCGCGGATGGTACGGGCGGCGGTAGCGGCGTGGAATTTGCCCTTACTCGGTGCCGCCGCCTCGGCCAGCCCGGCGGTAACCGCGGTGGCGCCCACTACCGTTGATGCCGAAAAAGTGCGCAGTTTACTCAAAAAACAGTTTGGCATCGCCGTGGCCGGCGGCCAGGATCACCTCAAAGGCAAAATTTTCCGCATTGGGCATCTGGGATTTGCCGGGGAACGGGAGATGTTGACGGTGATTGCCGCACTGGAAACGGTTTTGCATCAACTGGGGCAGCCGCTGACGCCTGGAAGTGGCGTCGGGGCAGCCCTGCAAGTTTTAGAAACGACCCTGTAAAAAACTCACCGATTCCACATGATGCGTCTGTGGGAAAAAATCAAAGGGAATCACCTGTTCTAAATCATAGGCGGAAGCACATAACCGGCGTAAATCCCGCGCTAAAGTTGCCGGATTGCAACTGATGTAAACTAACCGCTTGACCGGATGCTGAATCAAAAACTCGACCACCTGGGGGTCACAGCCTTTGCGGGGGGGATCCAGGATCAGGACATCCGGTTGCCCGTTGAATTGGGGGAGTAATTCTGCTACCGTGCCACAGTGAAATTGCGCATTTTTAATTTGGTTCAACTCGGCATTGAACCGGGCTTGTGCAACCGCTTGGGGATGAACTTCTAAGCCAGTCAGACTTTGTACTTGGTGAGCTAAAGGTAAACTCATGGTGCCGATCCCACAGTAGGCATCGAAAAGACGCTCATTGCCTTGTAAATTCAAGTGCTTTTGTATGTGAAAAACCAATTGCTCTGCCTGTTCGGTATTCACCTGAAAAAAGGTATCCGGGCGCATCTGCCATCGCAATCCACAAAATTCTTCCCAGAGATAATCCCGCCCCGCAATGCAGTGAGTTTTTCCGACAAAAATTGCATTACCGACCTGGGTATTCTCATGGACGCAAATGCCGACGACAGAGGGAAACCGGGCTTGCCATTGTTGCGCTTGTTCTTCTAGGTTGGTTAGTTGGAGACTGGTACTCACCAACGTAATCAATACTTCACCGGTACGGCGGCCAATGCGAAGACTCAGATACCGTAAATGCCCTCGGCGTGTCCGTTCATTATAAATTGACCAGCCCTGTTTTTGAATATCCTGTTTAATCGCTGGCAATAGGGCATTGAATTTTGGGTCTTGCACCGGACATTGATTGAGATTGACGATTTTATGACTATTTTGCTCATAAAATCCGGCTTTAATCTCCCCCAATGAATTCACTCCTAAAGGGTAAGTTGCCTTATTCCGGTAGGCAAAGGGTTGATGCAGCGATTGAGTCGGGTGAATCGGTGGATTTGCCAAGCCCGCCAAGCGAATTAAGGCTTGCTCAATTTGGTTTTGTTTAGCCCGTAATTGGTAACCATAATCAATGTGTTGCCACTGACAGCCGCCGCAATCCCGAGCCAAGATACAGGGCGGTTGCCTCCGGTAGGGAGAAGGGTTGATGATGGTTAGCAATTTCCCGTAGGCATAACTCGGTTTCACGCGGATTAAACGCACCCGAATGTGATCCCCCGGTACCGTATCGGCGACAAAAACGACCCGTTGTTCATAGCGTCCGACCCCTTCTCCTTGGTCATTGAGGTCGGTAATGGCTAAGGTAATTTCCTGCCCTTGTTGCCATGGCTTGCTCACAACAAATCCCCAGAGGCTTGCAGTGCGTGTAACCGATGGTAAATCCCCTGACCCTGGAGCAGTTCCTGATGGTTGCCGACTTCAACGATGCGACCTTGATCCAAGACCACAATGCGGTTGGCTTCCCGCACCGTACTCAATCGGTGGGCAATAATAATCGTCGTTCTTTGCCCTTGAATTTCGGTCATAGCGCGTTGAATCGCCCGTTCCGATTCATAATCTAAACTCGAAGTCGCCTCATCAAAAATCAGTACGTCCGGTTGCACTAATAAAGCTCTGGCAATGCCGATTCTTTGCCGCTGCCCTCCCGACAAACGCACCCCCCGTTCCCCCACAATCGTATAGTATTTTTGGGGTAATAAATCGATAAATTCATCCACCCGGGCGATGGCACAGGCCGCCTCCACTGCTGCCATCGTGGCCTCAGGGCAACCATATCTTAAATTATCGAGCAACGTCCCATTAAATACATCTACCTCTTGATGGACAACCGCCAACCGCCGCCGATAGCCGGTGACGTCTAAATTCTGAATGTCTTTTCCGTCGATTAAAATTCTCCCTTTTTGGGGACTAAAATAACGCAAAAGCAGTTTAATGAGTGTGGATTTACCGGAGCCGGAACGACCGACTAATGCAATGGTTTCATAAGGTTCGATCAGTAAATCAATATCCCGTAAAACCGGTCGGTTAGGCTGATAACCAAACTCCAAGTTCTCGATGCTGATTTTACCGGTAAATTGATAGGGGGTATAGGATAAATTGATCCGGCGATTCGGCAAGAGTAACGGTTGCGCATCCGGGGCATTGGGTAAGGCGAGAAACTCATGGAACCGCACCATAGAGGCATAGCGGCGGGCGAGCACTTCTAATAAATTGCTCATGGGTTCGATTTCGGCATAACCCATACTGGCAATCGTGTATAAAGTCACAAAATGCCCTAAGGAAATCCGTCCGGCTACTGTTTCCGTGAGACTAAATCCCAGGATAAAGAAGAGACAACTTTGCACAATTGTACGCTGATAGGTCGCCAAACGGACATAGCCCAAATGAATTTTGTGAATGATGAATTTCAATTCTCGGTCTAACCGCTCGGTTTGGCGTTTCAATTCCCAGGCTTCCCGGGCGAAGGCTTTCACCGTTTTGATATTGGTAATGATTTCGGAAGTCCGGCTTTCCGTATTCTCTTGGTGGACATCAACCGCTTGTTCTTTGTGAATCAAATAATTCAATTTCCGAAAACTAAAACTGAGGATAAAAATAAACGAACAAAACATAAATAAGGCAATGCGCCACTCTAACCAAGCAGTAACCACGACAATCCCCAACACCCGCACCATTTTGGGAATCATTAACCCTGCCAGATCAGGGTAAGTCCAGGTGTGATTGGATAAACCCCGTGCCACCCGTCCCGCAATCCGCCCGGGGTTGTGGGTATCGTAAAAATCCAGGGGCAGACTGAGGATTTTAGCAATCGCTCGCTGGGTTTGCTGATGCCGAGAACGCAGAGTAATTTCCCAGTGAAAATAACCACTGAGCCACGGTTGTAAAGGTGCCCTCAGTACCGTCAAGATAAACATTAAAACCAGCAATACATGCAAACTAAATCCTGGATTGACCGACCAGGAACCCCAGGCGGCAATAGCGTTGATCCAGTCCTGTACCCAACCGTCTAGCGGCTGCTGAGAGAGGAGATTCAAAGTCTGCCCGATCAGATAGGGAACCACTAAATCAAGCAGTTCAAAAATACTGGATGTGGTAATGCTGAATAGAGCCAGACCCCAATAATCCCGAAAATAATGGATAATTTGCCACAGACCTTTCATAAGGGCACCTCTATTTATGGGAGCCAGCAGAAAATGATCTCGCTAGAATCCTGAGTTGATGAAGAACCAGCGACGGGGGCTGCGCCCCGGCGACCGCCTATCCCTAATTAATTAATAGAGGTTCCCATAAGGACACCTCTATGGATGAGAGCCAAGTGGAAATTCTCTGGCCAGAACCCCCCAATTACGGAGAACTCAAGCGAGGGGTGTCCCCCGGCAACCGCTCATTCTGAATGACTCATTCTGAATTAATAGAGATTTCCATAAAACTTCCCCCTCCCCCCTCTCAGGGTAGCACTCCCATTTTCCCGTCGGCAATGTAGAGAAGGGATGATGCAGGAGGGCACCTCTATTTACGGGAACCAAGCGGAAATTCTCTGGCCAGAACGCCCCAATTACGGAGAACCAAAGCGGGGGCTGCGCCCGGCGACCGCCTATTCTCAATTAATAGAGGTTCCCAAGAGTTAACCCTTATCCATAGGGGAATTGGTAATAATCCTGCCCTCGTTCATCCGTATCTATGACCGCCCCAAAAAACCGCGCTTTTTCGGTTAAAAATTTCTTGGCAACTTCCGGATCGCTACGGCTTTGGGCTACTAATTGAATCAACGTAATTTTTCCTTTTTGCCGCTGCAATAAATCATAAAATGCCGTTTCGAGTCGCCGTTGTTGGCGCTGCCATTGCCACTGTTGCCCCAGCCAAAGCACGAGCCAGCCTGCCAATCCCAGGAGCAATAGACGTTCAGCTAATAAAGGCATCGCCAGTTATCTCATCATCAATACGCATACTTAAATCCAACCAGCGAGCCTGGGTAATGGGGGCGCTCGTAGCAATGTAATCCAC
Source organism: uncultured cyanobacterium (assembly GCA_937936705.1). Lineage (GTDB taxonomy): Bacteria > Cyanobacteriota > Cyanobacteriia > Gloeomargaritales > Gloeomargaritaceae > Gloeomargarita. The sequence goes on from CALHCP010000164.1 coordinate 7,018, forward strand.
TCCGGTAGCGGCAACGGTTAATAAATTATCTAACGTGATATTTCCCGAGGCTTCAATCTTGATATGAGGATGGGTTTTACGGATGCGAACCACGGCTTCGGTGAGTAATTCTGGAGGCATATTATCCAGTAAAATTCGCTGGGGTTCACAGGCTAAGGCTTCGGGAATCTGTGCCAAATCTTCCACCTCAATTTGTAACCCCAAAGGGTGAGGTATGCGTTGGCGAATGGCTCGCACGGCTGGGGTCATACCCCCGGCGGCGGCGATGTGATTTTCTTTCACCAACACCGCATCATCCAACCCCAACCGGTGGTTGATACCCCCCCCCACCCGGATCGCATATTTTTCGAGCAAACGCAGTCCGGGTGTGGTTTTGCGGGTGTCGGCCAACTGCACCCCTGTACCCTGGAGTCGGTCAACATACTGCCGGGTGAGGGTGGCGATGCCGCTCAAACGCATGACGATATTCAAAGCCACCCGTTCGCCCATCAGCAAGGCCGCCGTGGAACCCCGCACTTTGGCCACCACCTGCCCGGCGTCAACCCGGCTCCCCTCGGCGACTTGGGGGAAAAATTCCACCCCCGCATCCACCCAATGGAACAGGCGAGCCGCTACCGGCAGACCCGCCAGTACACCTGCAGCTTTCGCCGTCCAGATGCCCCACCCCGACCGCGCTACCGCTAAACCCAATGTGGTCTGATCCCCCCGACCCAAATCTTCGCGCAACCAGGATTTGAGGGTGTCATCCAGCAGAAACCAGGGCAAACCGGCCAAGGAGTCGGCAGGAGATGCAACCATAGACCACCACGACTTTGACCGTTTTCATATAGAATTTTAGCTTAGTAGCTGTGCTGGAATTCATGCAATCTATGGATGTAACACGGGGTAAAACGCCAACGGCTCAAGAAACGTTTGCTCAGATGGCGCAGGCGGCGGGTTTGCGGGGGCGGGTTTTGGTCACTTTGGGGATTTTGATCCTGGCGCGTTTGGGTATTTTCATCCCGGTTCCCGGTATTGATCGGCAAGCGTTTGCGGAGAGTATTGCGCGTAACCCGGTGATCGGATTTTTAGATATTTTCGCCGGGGGGGGGTTATCCACTTTGGGGATTTTTGCCCTGGGGATTTTACCGTTTATTAATGCCTCGATTATTTTGCAAATTTTGACGGCGGCGGTACCGGCTTTAGAGCGTTTACAAAAAGAGGAAGGGGAAGCGGGGCGGCGCAAAATTTCCCAGATCACCCGCTACGTGGCTTTGGGTTGGGCAATTTTGCAAAGTACCCTGTTGGCCAGTACCTGGGTACGCCCCTACGCCTACCATTTCGGACCTTTATTTGTGATCAAAACGGCTTTGGTTTTAACCGCGGGTTCGATGTTTGTCCTCTGGTTGGGCGAATTGATTACCGAACGGGGGATCGGCAATGGGGCATCGCTGCTGATTTTTGTCGGGATTGTTTCGGGGTTGCCGGTGTCGGTAAACCGTACCGTTGAGTGGGTGAAAAGCGGCGGGAATGTCGGCAGTGTGGTCGTTCTGGTTCTGGCATTTTTGGCGATGATTGTGGGAATTGTCTTTGTCCAGGAGGGGATTCGGCGGATTCCGATTGTGTCGGCGCGGCGTCAGGTGGGACGGAAATTTTATCGGGAGCAACAGAGCTATTTGCCGCTGCGGTTGAACCAGGGGAATGTGATGCCGATCATCTTTGCTTCGGCGATGTTGGTGGTGCCCGCTTCCTTGGCGCAATTTACCGCCAATCCGGTCTTGATTCAGGTGGCAACGTATCTTTCGCCCACCGGGCCTTCACCGGTGCTTTATGTGCTGTTTTATTTGACGTTAATTTTGATGTTTAGCTACTTCTACACCAGCTTGGTGATGAACCCGGTGGATGTGGCGCAAAACTTGAAAAAAATGGGTTCGAGTATTCCCGGCATTCGCCCCGGTAAAGCGACCAGTGAATACTTGGAAAAAGTCCTGAACCGTCTGACCTTTTTGGGGGCGATCTTTCTGGGTTTGGTGGCCATTTTGCCGACGGCGGTGGAGAGTGCTACCCGGGTGACGACGTTCCAAGGCTTCGGTGCTACGTCGTTGTTGATTATCGTGGGGGTGGCGATTGATACGGCGAAACAGGTGCAGACGTTTGTGATTTCCCAACGCTATGAAGGCATGGTCAAGCAGGTGTAGAGTGGAATTTTAACGGTTATTTGCGTTTTTTGAGGAAGTTGGCATGCCACGGGTGATTTTGATGGGTGCCCCCGGTTCCGGGAAAGGCACCCAAGGGGAGGTGCTGTCTCAGGCGTGGTCGGTGCCGCGGCTGGCGCCGGGAGATATTTTCCGGGATCACATCCGCCGGGGTACGCCCTTGGGGTTGGAGGTGAAAAGCTACAGCGATGCGGGCAAGTTGGTGCCCGATGCGGTGGTGATTCGGGTGATGGAGGAACGGTTGACGGCGGCGGATGCCCAAGCCGGGTGGATTTTGGATGGCTTTCCCCGCACCGTGCCGCAGGCGGAAGCCCTCGATGAACTGCTGGCGCAACTGGGGCAACCCTGCGATGCCATTCTCAACCTGGATGTGCCGGAGCCGGTTTTGCTGGGGCGTTTGCTGCAACGGGCGCAGGAGCAAAATCGCGCCGACGATACCCCGGCGGTGATCCAAAACCGTTTACAGGAGTATTACAGCAAAACTCAACCTTTGCTGGATTTTTACGGGGAGCGAGTGATCCGGGTGGACGGCACGCAAAGTATTGACCGGGTGACGGCACAAATCCAAGCTCATTTGGCGGCGACCTGATAAGCTAGGAGTAGGTACTTATTGCATTGATTTTAGGAGGCACTGCTTGTCTAAGCAAGACCTGATCGAGATGGAAGGCACCGTGTCTGATTCTCTGCCCAACGCCATGTTCCGGGTGGATTTGGATAACGGCTTCAACGTGTTGGCACACATTTCCGGCAAGATTCGCCGCAATTACATCAAGATTTTGCCGGGGGATCGGGTCAAGGTGGAGTTGACTCCCTACGACTTGACCAAGGGGCGCATTACCTTCCGGCTGAAGAAAAAGTAGGCAGCCCTTGACATGAGCCACGCGTGCCGGTACCATTATATTTTTGCTGTGACTTTTGGGTAAGGGGTCATGAAGGTACGGGCTTCGGTGCGCAGAATGTGCGAGAAATGCCGCATTATTCGCCGTAAGGGGCGGGTAATGGTTATCTGTGTGAACCCGAAACATAAGCAACGGCAGGGTTAACTGTTTCGTCTATGGCGAGGTAGGCTTTGGCACGGATTTCAGGGGTGGATTTGCCCCGCGAGAAGCGGGTGGAAATTTCACTGACGTACATCTATGGGATCGGCTTGACCCGCTCCCAGGAGATTTTGGCGGCGACGGGGATTGACCCGGACACGCGGGTGCGGGATCTGACCGACCAGCAGGTGGCTGCTCTGCGGGAGTACATCGAGCAGAACTACCAGGTGGAGGGGGACCTGCGCCGGGTAGAGGGGATGAATATCAAGCGGCTGATGGACATCGGTTGTTATCGGGGACGTCGCCATCGGGTGGGTCTGCCGGTGCGGGGGCAACGGACGCGCACCAATGCCCGTACCCGCAAGGGCGCCCGCAAGACGGTGGCCGGTAAGAAGAAAGCGCCTGGGAAATAGTGGGAAATAAAATGTTATGGGGGAGAGGGGCTGATATGTTGGTACTGTTTTGGGGGGTTTAAGCTATGGCACCGCAGAAGAAGGGGGGAGCCCGCAAGCAGAAAAAAAACATTCCCAACGGGGTGGCGCACGTCCAGTCCACCTTTAACAACACGATTGTCACCATTACCGATCCGAAGGGGGAGGTGATTTCCTGGTCATCGGCGGGGGCGAGCGGGTTTAAGGGAGCCAAGAAGGGAACGCCTTTTGCTGCCCAGATGGCCAGTGAAAATGCGGCGAAACAGGCGATGGAACAGGGGATGCGGCAGGTGGAGGTGATGGTGTCGGGGCCGGGTTCCGGGCGGGAGACGGCCATTCGGGCGTTGCAGGCGGCGGGGCTGGAAATTACGCTGATCCGGGATGTGACGCCGATTCCCCACAACGGTTGCCGTCCGCCGAAGCGGCGGCGGGTCTAGAGTTTTCTTTGGGAGGTACTATGGCGCAGTTTAAGGTTGAGGTGGCTGAGACCTCGGGGCAGCAGCAGTACGGGCGATTTGTCTTGGAACCCTTGCACCAAGGTCAGGGGATCACGGTGGGTAATGCCTTGCGGCGGGTACTGCTGGGGGATTTAGAAGGGGCAGCGATTACGGCGGTGCATATTGAGGGGGTGACCCATGAGTTTGCGACGGTGCCGGGGGTGCGGGAAGATGTGCTGGAATTGCTGCTGAATTTGAAGGAGATTGTCCTGCGCAGTCATACCTCGGAACGGCAGTTGGGACGGTTGGAGCGGGTGCAAGGCCCCTTGATTATCACGGCGGGGCATTTGAAACTACCGGCGGACGTGGAGGTGGTGCATCCAACCCAGTACATTGCTACTCTGAGCGAGGGTCATACCCTGGAATTTGAGTTTTACGTGGAGCGGGGGCGGGGTTATCGCCTGCTCGATGGCAGCCAGGAGGATGGCACTTCGTTGGATTTTCTCCAGATTGATGCGGTGTTTATGCCGGTGCGCCAGGTGAGTTGGCAGGTGGAGGAAGTGCGGAGCGAAGAGGGGGTTTTGCAGGATCGGTTGATTCTGGAAGTGACGACCGACGGCAGCATCAGCCCGAAGGAGGCGGTCAGTCAGGCAGCTCATACGCTGGTGGAGATCTTCTATCCGCTGCGGAGCATTGTGGGCTTAGAGCCTGCGGAGAATGGGTCGGCGTCTGAGGATGATAAGGTGGCGCAAGTGCCGATTGAGGAATTGCAATTGTCGGTACGGGCGTATAACTGCTTAAAGCGGGCGCAGATTCACAACGTGGCGGATTTGCTCGGCTACAGCCAGGAGGAACTGCTGGAGATCAAAAACTTCGGCCAGAAGTCGGCGGAAGAGGTGATCGAGGCGCTCCAGACGCGGCTGGGGATCGTTTTACCGAAGGAAAAGGCGTAAGGAGGAAGATGCACCATGCGGCACGGACGGCGCGTTCCCCGGTTGAGTAAACCGGCTGACCAACGGAAAGCCTTGTTACGGGCGTTGACCACGGCGTTGTTGCGCTACGGGCGGATTACCACGACGAAGGCGCGGGCGAAGGCGGTGCGTTCCGAGGTGGATCACATGATCACTCTGGCTAAAGATGGTTCCCTGCATGCCCGCCGGCAAGCCCTGGGGTATCTTTATGACAAGCAGTTGGTGCATGCCCTGTTTACGGAAGCGCCGGAGCGGTACGGCTCGCGCCCGGGGGGGTACACCCGCATTATCCGCACGGTGCCGCGCCGGGGGGATAATGCAGAAATGGCGATTATTGAACTGGTTTAGGCTTGCCCCGGATTGCTCTGCTGGTGCAGTATGTGGGGACGGAGTTTCACGGCTGGCAGTCCCAACCGGGTCAACGCACGGTACAGGGGGTGCTGGAGGGGGCAATTGGGCAGGTGACGGGGGAGCCGGTCACGGTTACGGGCGCCGGACGGACGGATACGGGGGTGCACGCCGCCGGTCAGGTGGCGCATTTTGATGCCCCGCACCGGATTCCGCCGGAGCGCTGGGCGGTGATTTTGAATGGGGTGTTACCGGCGGATGTTTTGGTGCGGGCGAGTGTGCCGGTGCCTGAAGACTGGCATGCCCGCTTTTCCGCTAGGTGGCGCCGGTATCGCTATTGTCTCTATACAGAGCGGATGAATAATGTGTTTACGGCGCCTTTTTGTTGGCATTATTACTACGCGGATTTGGATGTGGGCTTGATGCAGGCGGCTTTAGAACCCCTGCTGGGCCGGCAGCATCTGGGGGCGTTTCACCGCAGTCGCTCGGGTCGGGAGCATTCCTGGGTGGAGGTGCAGGCGGTGGCCTGTTGGCGGCAGGACGCCTGGGTGTATATCGAGGTGCAGGCCAATGCCTTTTTGTACGGCATGATGCGCCTGCTGGTGGGGATGTTGGTGGAGGTGGGGCGGGGCTGGCGGTCGGTGGCGGAATTTACCCGGCTTTGGCAAGAAGAACGGCGGCAGGAAGTCACCTATGCCGCACCGGCGCGGGGGTTGACCTTGTTGGGGGTGGGCTATCCCGAGGCGCTCTTTCCCGCGGTACGGATGCCCACGGCGATGCCCCTGTGGGGGGAAAAGATTCGGTAATTTTTTCGTTCTTATGAGAGCAGGATTTACACTAAAGGGCACCTCTATTGATTGGAACCGGCAGAAAATCATCTCGCTGGAATACCGAGTTTATGGAGAACCAGAGACGGGGGCTGCGCCCCGGCGACCGCTTGTTCCTAATTGATAGAGGTACTCTTAAGGTGAACCTAAAAAGATTTTGGATGAGTTATGATAAAATTTGATTGAATTCTTTGTAAGGATGTATTCAATGTTAAGAATTCTAGTAATGTGGGCTTCGCCTATGGGGGTTGATTTTGTTAGATTCTTGCTGAATTCTCTAAAGGTTGAGTACTGTCTCTTGGTTGGGGAGACTGAATCAAAGCCCGATAACCTAGAGGATGGTCGAATTGAATATATGTGGTGGGCTCTTCCGTATGCAGGTCAATACGAAAAGTGTGTTAATTTTGAGGAAATAACTCCTATTGATGAGGAATTGATAGTAAAAATGGCTCCTTATGAGTCATTGATGTTTAGAGCGATGGATTTTGACCTTGAATTTCATCCTGATGGACGTCACCTCCGTTACGGTAGGGAATACCGAACTAGATACTTAAAGTGCGTTAAATATTGGAACTGGTTTTTGGAGGCAAAGAAAATAAATTTACTTATACTACCCGTATGCCCACATGACCGTTATGATTATGTCGCATATTGTTTGTGTAAGATTAAAAATATTAAGTGTCTTATAGTAAATCACACACCTATACCCGGTATGTCCTGTTGGACGGAGAGTTGGGAAGAGCCCTCAATTAGTACACGGAATTTGTATTCAAAGATAAGGGAGGAGTATTCTTGTGATACCGCTATTGTCTTGTCAAGTTTTATGGAGCAACATTACCAATACCAATTATCTAAAAATCCAATACCCCTTTATATGAATACAGAAGAGTATAGAAAAGCCATACAATTAGCATTTTTCAATGAAAAAAATCAAGCATTATCTGTCCTGAGTAAAGATGAAGACTTTAAATTTAAGAGACATTTAAATTCTCTTCGCAATAGGTTGCAATGGCAAATATTTTTTTATGAACTTCTAATCAAATTCTTGCGACCTTCGATGTCGAGGAAAAACACAGATGGTCATAGTGTACCTGATAAAAATTTTATTCAAGCTATCTTGGATAAAATAAAAGAGCCTGATTTTTTACTAAGACTATTGACCCTAGATTTCTGGATCGTACGAGTATCAAAAAATAATTTGATTAAAAGTTTAAGAAAACATACGGTTGAACAGAGGTATAAGGAAGTATTAACAAATTTAAAGCGGCGGCAATTATTTGGATTCTATGATGAGCACGCTGTGGAACCGGATTTGTCACAAAGATATATTTATGTGGCATTACACTACCAACCAGAAGCGACAACAATGCCTTTAGCAGGGGCTTTTGTTAATCAGTTGTTAATCATAGAGCTACTTGCCTACTGTATACCAAAGGATGTATTTCTTTATGTTAAAGAACACCCATATCAAGACTGGCCATGCCGTTCAATTAACTTTTATGAAAGTATATTAAAAGTACCAAATGTATGCCTAATTCGTAGGAACTATAACACTTTTGAATTGAGCCGTTACTCCATTGCTGTTGCAACAGCTACTGGTACAGTTGGTTGGGAAGCTTTATTTATGCAAAAACCTGTCTTGCTGTTTGGAACCTGCTTCTATCAGTATGCTTCTGGAGTGCTTAAAATCAAAACTCTGGAAGATTGTAGAAATGCTATCTATAAAATCATTCACGAAGGCTATAAACCAAATTTATATGAACTAAGACTATTTCTGAAAGCTATGGAGCAGACTTGTTTTCTCGGAGGTCCACAAGAATACCAAATTGAATTGTCTGGTCTTTCAAAAGAAGAAAGCTTGAAAAATTTATGCGAGAATCTAAAACAATTTTTATCTCCGGATGTTATCCTCTGTTAAATTTACTATAGGGCACCTCTATAGCAATCCTACCTGAGTTTGAAACGTCGGTCGCCGGGGCGTAGACCCCGTCTTTGATTCTACAGCGTATCTGTTCATAAATTAAATCAAGTCATATTGCTATATTTATGGGAGCCAAGTGGAAATTCTCTGGCCAGAATGCCTAAATTACGGAGAACCAAAGCGGGGGCGGCGCCCCGGCGACCGCTTGTCCCTCATTAAATCCCTCATTCATAGAGGTTCCCGGTTGGGATCTGATTTTGGTTTCGCTGCAACGGATAAAACGCTTCTCAGGTAATCTCCGCCAGAGCCGCTTCCGTCCCCACCAGAGACACCCAAGGGTGCCGCAGGTAATGCTGCGCTGCCCGCCAGAGGTGCTCCGGGGTGAGATGACGAATCAACCGGGGAAATTCCAAGTCATAGTTTGCCCCCAAACCCAATACCTCATACCACCCCAACAGTTGAGCAATCTGGGCATTGGTCTGTTTACCCATCGCATATTGTCCTAATAATTTACTGCGGGCGGTGAGCAATTCGGCTTCCGGCAAGGGTTCGGCCAACAACCGCTGAATTTCGGCAGCCAGTTTCCCCAAAGCCAGCCGGGTGTTGCCGGCGGCAGTCCCCAGATACACCCCAAAGGGCGCCGATTGCCGGCGGGTGGGGTAAAAAGCCGATACATCATAAGCCAAGCCCTGTTTCTCCCGCAGTTCCACAAACAGACGACTCGATAGGCCGTTCCCCAAGTAGGTACTTAATAACTTCATCGCCGGATAATCCGCTGAATGCACCGCCGGCCCCCGATACCCCAGCATGACCAAGCTCTGATGGGTGGGACGTGCCAACCGGAGCGGTGCCGCCGGGGGGGAGGGATGCGGCACAACCGGCAACTGCCAGTCCGCCGCCGGCACCTGCCAATCCCCCAAACACCGTTCTACCCACTCCCGCACCCGTTCCGGCTCCACCCGGCCACAAATACTCACCACCGTATGCGCCGGACAAAAATACCGTTGGTGATAATCCCGCAAATCCTCAGCCGTCAGCCCCAGTACCGATTCTTGTGTACCCATTGTGCTGACACTGTAGGGATGATTGGGATACAGGGCACGGCGTAATTGGTCGTAAGCCAACGTAAAGGGTTGCTCCTGTTGCAACCGTAACCCCTGTACGGTCAATTGCTGTTCTAAAGCTACCTCCGTCGCCGGAAAACTGGGACTGCGCCACAATTCACTCGCCAGGGCAAACAACTCGGCAAAGTCCCCCGCCACCGCCTTGACCCCTAAGACAAAGTAATCGGGAGCGGCTTCTGTCCCCAAACTCGCTCCCAGGGACTCCACCGCCAGGGCAATTTCTTGGGCGGAACGCCGGTGGGTGCCTTTGGTTAAGGTCGCCGCCACCAGATGATTTAACCCCCATTGGGACGGGGACTCCACCAACATCCCCGGGCGCAAGAATAAACGCGCCGCCACGATGTCCACCGCCGGATTATCCACCACCAACAGCGTCAACCCATTGGCCAACACCCAGCGATACCAGCGCCCCTGTAACGAATCACTCGTCTGCAATTCCAGCATCACCCTAACTCCGCCGGTGTCAGCCACAAGCGCACCACCGGCTGAGGCGGCAAATACATTTGCGCCAGGGTTCGCAAGTCCTCAGGGCAGAATTGGGTCAACCGTTGCGTGTATTGCATCCCCTGCTCCAACCAACCCATGGCGTGATAATAGCCATACACTTGTGCCATTTGTTGGGGCGTTTCCGTCCCAAAGGTATAGGCATGGAGCAGTTGCCGTTGCGCCCGCCGCAACTCCTCGCGGGATACCAATTCCGTCTGCAAGGCCATCAACTCCTGCTCGAGAACTGCCTCCACCTGCTCCACCCGCCGGTCATCGCTCAGCCAAGCCGTCATTTGCCACATCCCCCCCGCCACCTGCTGGTGATAATGGCAGTCAATGTCCTGCACCCAGCCCAGCTCCTCCCGCAACCGCTGGGTTAAGCGCGCCAGCCGTCCCCCTGTCAGAATCGTCGCCAGCAGGTCTAACCCCCAACCCGTGGCCGCATCCCCCACTCCCGTTACCGGCCATACCCACCACAACCGTCCCTGTTCCGCTTGCGGTACGTGCAACCGGGAGTACGCCGGTGTCACCTTGGGCAAAGGACACACCCCAGCGGGAGCCGAATCCGCCGCCTCTGCCACCGGACACACCTGCGCCAAAACCGCCATCAATGCCTCCCACGGAATGGCTCCCACCACCACCAAGGTCATATTGCCGGGGTGATAATACTGCCGGTGAAAGTGCTGCAAAACCTCAGGGGTAATCCGTGCCAGACTGGCTGCCGTCCCCAAAATCGGTCGTTCATAGGGATGCCCCGCATAACAATACTGCCACAGCTGCCGTTGTCCCACCCAATCGGGATGATCTTCCGCTTGGCGCAACTCCTCCAGAATCACCGCCCGTTCCCGCTGCCATTCCGACCCATCTAAATCGGGTCGGAATAAAATATCAGCCAACGCCGTCAAAGCCTCGCGCCAATGCTCCGGTGATGTCAAGACATAGTAATGAACATAATCCTGACTGGTCGCCGCATTGGTCATCCCTCCATGTCCTTCAATCAGTTGGTCAAACGCCCCGGGCGGTAAATCGGCGCTCCCCCGAAAAACCATATGTTCCAAAGCATGCGCCACCCCATTGTAATCCTCCGGTTCTGCCGCCGCCCCCGCCCGCACCCAAAAATCAATCGCCACCACCGCTGCCGGAACGTACTGATAGACGACCTGCAACCCACTGGCTAAAGTCATAGTCTGAATTGGCGTCGTCGGACACAGCAGTTGGGACACACAAACTCCTTTCCCCAGAATCTTTGTGGGTAACAGTAGTGCTATTCCTATGCCCAACCGAATGACAAGTGATTTTCTATTATAAGGCTTATGAGTCCTTCTGTAGAGCAACCCTACTCATTGCAGCCAGCCGAATAATCATTTCGCTGGCATACCGAGTTGATGGAGAACCTGCGCCCCGGCGAACGGAAATTTAAGGGAGCGAACCCATGGGCACGCCTTGCCTATCAACGGGATTCTCCAGCTGATGCACCATCTCCAAAAATTCCCGTTCAAAAGTGACCTGGGCTCGATTCGTTTTCCCGCCCAGATATAATTTTTGCTCGCTCAGTAATCCCCACACTTGGCTATGGGAAACATAACTCATGACCACGCCGAGCATGAGACCGGCAAAGCCCAAATAGACCAAGGGGACACCGGGATCGGCTTTGATTTGTAAGCCCGTACTGCCCACCATCTCGGTTAAGGTTAAATTCACATCCCCCACCCGCACCGGCATCCCCACCCGCCCGGTGGTTAATAATTGTCCCTGCTGGTCATAGATTAAAAATAACCCCTGTAAATCGGGAATCACCAAGGATACCCCCACACTCAAATCCGGCTTTAGAGGTAACCAAGTGCCCCACAGTTTACGACCATTGGCGGCGGTAAAGGGATTCACCGGCAATTCTAAAACCGGACTCTGGTTAAACCGCAGACGGACCGCGTGAATCCCCCAACTGGTTTGATAAAACGTTAACCCGCGCCAGCGCAAGGGTTCATTCACATGAATGGTCTTGCGGGCGATTTCTTCCCCCTGGGCATCGAGAATCCCTAAATCCGTATAAAACTGGTCAATTTCCCCACTCGGTGTGTAATCAATCCAAAAGCGATGCACCCGCCCCTGCACCGGCGGTAAACGCCGCACCCAAGCCCCGGCATCAATCACCCTTTTTAACTGAAAATCCTGCCCGCTCGGGACTAATTCCTGCGCCCAAAAGCCGGTTAAGGAACCCACCAAACCGCCGATTAAGACCAGCACCAAACTGGCGTGAACCACCATCGGTCCCATCTTGCCGACCAGCCCTTTGCGGGCGTATAATTTCCCATTTTCTACGGCAACCCAATAGCCTTTTTTCCGTAAAACCGACTCAACATCACCCAGGGCAATGGGATGCAGAGTTTGACTGAGATTCAGCCGTAAAATCGGCTCCGGTCGCTGATAATAATGCCATTGACGGGCGACTTTCCAAGCCGGCCATTGGCGCAGCGAGGTGCAGGCCAGCAAACTCGCTCCAAATAAGATCAATAAACTCAAATACCACCACGTTTGATACACCCGGTCTAAACCCAGGTGCATGATGACTTTCCAGGTGAGAAACCCAAACAGCGCCGGATGTTCTGGATAATTTTGCTGATAAAATTGCAGCGATTCTCCCTGTTCAATCACCGTCCCGGCGATACTCGCCACGGCAATTGTCAAGAGCAGGACGATCGCCAAGCGCAAATCGGCCACCACCTGGATGAGACCCCGCCCCCAAAGCCTCAGCGTGCGCCATTGGTTTTCCCACCAAGCCAACCATACGGTCATGGGCTGAACCTTGAACCCTATTTTCCATGCTAATCTAATTTTCTCCCCCGCGCCGGCGGGGTAACTGTTGCAGCCACTCTTGCGCGGATGTTCCCTGCGCCGTTAGGGTCAGCCGCCGCCCCGCTGCCAGACTTTGCCAGTACAAATGCAGATAATTGGCCGGCCAAGCGGGCAAGCGCTCCGGCCATTCAATCGCTACAATGCCGGGAGCCGCCTCCTGCCAATAATACTCCGGGTGGAGTTGCCGGACTTCCTCTGTATTTAAGCGGTACAAATCCAGGTGATACAGGGGGATGCGTCCCTCTGGGTATTCTTGAATCAGGGCAAAGGTGGGGCTGGTCACGGGTGCGGTGATGCCCAACCCTTGCGCCAGTCCCTGCACCAGGGTGGTTTTGCCGCTGCCCAAATCCCCTTGCAGCAGCAGGATGGCTCCGGCGGGGAGGATTTTGGCCAAGGTGGCTCCCCAATGCAAGGTGGCGGCGGGGTCGGGTAAATCTACCACCATGCCTGTACCCGGCTGTACCAGCGCATCAGGACACGGGCTAACCGTTCGGAATCGTGTTGCACCTGGTGTTTTGGCGGGTTCTCTTGGATGACATCCGCCAGGATCAAACGGTAGCCCATTTTCACCACCACTTCCCGGTCGAGTTCCACAAACCCCGCTCCGACCTGAGCATAGTGTTGCAGCGCTTGGTCAGAAGGCGGTTTTTTTTGCACCAGCACCACATCAAAAATCCGCTGCCCCGTCACCCGCTCGATGGCTTTCAGGTGATCCGACACCCGGTAGCCTTGGGTTTCCCCCGGTTCGGTCATGGCATTGCAGATATACAGGCGCGGCACAGTGGCTTGGGCAATCGCCTCGCTAATCGCCGGCACCAGTAAATTGGGAATCACACTGGTATAAAGGCTGCCCGGCCCGACCAAAATCATATCCGCCTCGGCAATAGCCTCAATCGCCTTGGGCAGGGCCGGGGGATGGGGCGGCGTACAACCGATGCGCACAATCTGCCCCTTGGCTTTGGGGATTTGCGATTCCCCCTCAATCCGGCGGCCATCGGCCAAATCCGCCCACAGATGCACATCCGCCATCGTCGCCGGTAACACCTGCCCCCGTACCGCCAACACCCGGGAACTGGCGGCAATCGCCTGTTCCAAATTGCCGGTGATGGCCGTCAGAGCCGTGAGGTATAAATTGCCAAAGCTGTGGCCGCTCAAGCCTTCCCCCGACTCAAACCGATACTGAAAAAGTTCGGTAAGGAGCTGCTCTTCACTGGCCAACGCCGCCAAACAGTTGCGAATATCCCCCGGCGGCAACACCCCCACCTCCCGCCGCAACCGCCCGGAGGAACCCCCATCATCCGCGACGGTGACGATGGCCGTGATATTACTGCTGTAGGCTTTCAAACCCCGCAGTAGCCGCGACAGACCCGTACCCCCACCCAAAGCCACAATTTTCGGCCCCCGATTGCGCTGGCGTTGGGCAATCAACACATCCACCAAGGCCTGTTCCCCCTCCGGCCGCAGGGCTTCGCTCAAACTGCCCACGGAACGGGTCTGGCTCCAAATGATCAAGCCAATCCCGGTCAAAATGGCGACCGGCCCGGAAATATAGCTGGGAATGACGGTAGCCAACCCCCGCAGAATACTCTCGATCAACTGCAAAAAACTGTTCACCGGGGTCAGGCGTAAAAAGATCGACAACCCCAACACCACCAGCACCGTCCCCATAAAGGTCACCAGCAACCAACGTTTGACCAGCAACCCCGGCTTCAGCCACTTTAACCATTGCCGGAGTCGGGGTGGGGCAGACTTACCCATAGTTTTCCCGAGGTGGATTGGTTTTGACTGTAGCAAATGGCGGAATCACAGGGAAAGCCATCGTGTCCCCCTAGTATTCAATACCGGCCTGCGCTTTGATCCCCTGAGAACGAAACGGATGTTTCCGCAGGGTCATTTCCGTGACCAAATCGGCATAGTCGATCAATTCGGGAGGTGCCCCCCGCCCCGTCAACACCACATGGGTCTGGGGCGGCTTCCGGCTCAAATCCTGTAAGACCGGGTCAATGTCCAAATAACCCAATTTCAAGGCCACATTCACTTCGTCGAGAACGGTTAAGTAATAATCCGGATTTTGGAAGTAATCACAGGCCACCGCCCAGGCGTGCTGAGCACACCGCCGATCCCGTTCCCGGTCTTGGGTCTCCCAGGTAAACCCTTCCCCCAAAGCATGCCAGACAAGCTGCGGCGACCATTGGGACAACACCGTGCGCTCCGCCGGACACCAAGCCCCTTTGATAAATTGGATGACCGCCACCCGGTAGCCATGCCCCAGGGAACGCAGCACCATCCCCAACGCCGCCGTCGTTTTCCCCTTGCCCTCCCCCGTATGGACAATCACCAACCCCTTCTCAGTACATTGAGCCAAACGCTCCGCCTGCACCCGCTGGCGTTGCTGCATCTTCTGACGGTACTGCTCCGGGGTGAGCACCTTACTTTTTCTTCGCGCGGGATTTGGCTTCCTTCTTGGCGGCCGGTTCTGCAACCACCGCCTCAACCGCCGGTGGCGGTTCCGGGGTTGGTTCGGTTGGTTCCGTCACCTCGGCTGCCGCTGGCGGGGTGGGAGTCTCTGCCGGCGGCACAGGGGTCGGCAAATCTTCCCCCAAACGATAGCGGGTGAACCGGCGCACGCGGATATTCTCCCCCACCTTGGCAATGGTTTGTTTGATCAAATCGGCCACGGTAATGTTCGGGTCTTTGATGTAGGGTTGATCCAACAAACAGCGCTCCTTAAAGAGCTTATCCAACCGACCTTGGACGATTTTTTCCCGCACCGCTTCCGGTTTTTTGGCCAGGTCTTCCCGACCCATTTCAATCGCCTTTTCCCGCTCGATGGCGGCCGCCGGGATTTCACTCATATCCACGTATTCCACATTTTCGGTAGCGGCAATTTGCAGGGCGATATTGTGCGCCAGACTTTGGAAATCTTCCCCTTTGGCCACAAAATCGGTTTCGCAGTTGATTTCCAACAACACCCCCAACTTGCTACCGGTGTGGATATAGCTGTAGATCACCCCTTCGGTGGTACTGCGACCGGCTTTTTTGTCCGCCGAAGCCAAGCCCTTTTGCCGCAAAAACTCGATAGCTTTATCCAAATCCCCCTCACTCTGCTGGAGGGCTTTTTTGCAGTCCAGCATCCCTGCACCGGTTTTCTCCCGGAGAGTTTTGACCATTTGGGCAGAAACTTCGGCCATAACGACTCCTACATAACTGAATTTATTTTAGCCGCTTCAGGATTCCGATTCCTCCAGCAGGTCTGCCTCATCGGCTTCCTCCGGGGCGAAATCCTCCTCCGGGGCGAGGTCATCCCCACCGCCGAAATCTTCCATCGCTCCCACCTGACCGTGCTTGCCTTCGCAAATGGCATCCACCAAAGTCCCCAATACCAATTTAATCGAGCGAATCGCATCGTCATTCGCGGGAATCGGCACATCGACCACATCCGGGTCACAGTTGGTATCGAGCAGAGACACGATGGGAATGCGCAGTTTCAAACATTCTTGAACGGCGTTATACTCCCGTTTTTGATCCACGATCACCACCACATCCGGAGGCCGCCGCATCATTTTGATCCCCCCCAAATACTTGCGCAGCCGTTCCAATTCCCGCCGCAGAGTGGCCGCTTCCTTCTTGGGCAGCAGATCCAAGGCGCCGATTTCTTCCCGCCGTTCTAGATCCTTGAGGCGATCCACCCGCGACTTAATCGTCGTCCAGTTGGTGAGCATTCCCCCCAACCAACGTTGATTCACATAATAGGCATCACAGCGGCTGGCTTCCTGGGCAATAATCCCGGCGGCTTGCCGTTTGGTGCCGATGAACAAAAACTTTTTATTGGCCTCGGCAGCTTGCCGCATATACTCATAGGCTTCATTGAGCAAACTGGCCGTCTGTACCAGGTCAATGATATGCACCCCGTTGCGCTCGGCAAAAATGTACGGTGCCATCTTGGGGTTCCAGCGGCGGGCTTGGTGGCCGAAATGCACCCCGGCTTCCAGCAGTTGGGCGAGAGAAACAGACATAAACACTCCTACGGGTTAAAGCCACCTGGTTGGGTTCCCAGAGAACACCCGTAGTGACCAGATGGGGTCAAGAATAAACACACGGTTTTTTATTGTAGCAAGAATGAACTCAAAAAATCAAACCGTGCCATGATCCGGTATGGGGTCGGGGTAATCATCGGAGGGTTGGGTGGGGGGCATCTCCGGGTAAATGACCAGCGGCAAACCGGCTGCTTGCAAACCGCGGCGGATGCGCTCCGGGCTGCTCGGCCAGAGGACAAACAGGGGGTAAACGCGCTCTGCCCCTTCGTTATAAAACTGGCTGTGGCGGGGGGGCATCACCCATTCGTAGGGTTGGCTGAGGATGATCTGGGTTTGTCGCCAGCGCTGCATCAGTTGGGAAAAATCCTCCCCCGCCCGGTGGATCAAAACCAGAATTTCCTGATCGGTTTTCACCCGCCAAGTCGGGTCGCAGGGGAGGAACGCCAATTCACAGGGAAGCTGGGTCATGCGTCCAGCCTGCCGCACCAACGGCAACACCAACGTAACCAGGCTATCCTCCTGGCGGCGCATACTGGGGAGCAATTCCAAGTAAGAACGGTAGCATTTCAGCAGTGCCATCGCCCCCTGTACTTGGCTACACTCGGCCAACAATTCTTCGTACTCCGGTGTGGTCATCGCCTGTTTGATTGCTGCACCGCCGTCAGTTTACTCCATGTTACTATAGAGCACTTTTATTTATGGTATTTATTGGAACCAGTCACCGGTGTACCGAGTTGACGGAGAACCCCAAACGGGGTCGGCGCTCCGGCGTATTGACCCACATTGCCCCTTGGAATGCAATAGATTAGTAGATATCCTGCTGGGGAATCAAGATATGGTGGGTGTCTCGAAGCCAACCTACTATGACATTCTGGGCGTGCATCGTTTTGCCAGTGCGGACACCATTCGGCGTGCCTATCGGGAATTGAGCAAACGCTACCACCCGGACACGACCACCCTCCCCACCGCCATTGCCCGGGAAAAATTTCATCAAATCAACACCGCCTACACGGTACTGATTTCGCCGCAACAACGGGCGGCCTATGACCAGCAACTGTGGCAAAATAGCCTGCCCGCTTCACCGACTTTACCAGAGATGCAGCACATCTATTCTGCCTATCTCGACCCCACGGATCGGCCCTTGTCGCCAGGGGAATTGTTTGCCCTATTTCTCTTGGGATTAACCTTCGTCGGGTGTCTATTATTAGTCGTTACCCTGGGGTTGGTACGCTCCGGGAGCGTGAGTACCTGAGGGGATGGGGCTCTGGTTA
>CALHCP010000165.1 GCA_937936705.1 uncultured cyanobacterium
AGTGTGATCGGCATTGCTCATTCGGCCTTGGCGCAAGTGGGCCCGATTGACCCCGGTCGCATTCAGCAGGAGTTGCAGCCGCCCCAAGTCCCGACCCGCCCGGAGGAAATTACCATCCCCCGCCGGGAAGACCCCAAGGCACCCCCCGGTGCCGAGAACGTGCGTTTTACCCTGAAAACCTTAGAAATTCAAGGTGCCCAAGCCTTTACACCGGAGCGATTGCAACAGATTTATCAAGATAAACTTAATCAAGAGATTTCTCTGGCGGATTTATACAAAATCGCCGACCAAATCAGTAATCTCTATCGCCAAGAAGGTTATATTCTGACCCGGATATTGGTGCCCGAGCAAACCATTCAGCAGGGGGTAGCGCGGATTGAGGTGATTGAAGGGTTTGTGGAAGCGGTCCGGTTTGCGGGCGCAACCCCTGCCCAAGAACAACGCCTGCGCGGGTTTGGGGAGCAGATTCAACGTTCCCGTCCCCTCAAAGCCTCAGTCTTAGAACGCAATTTACTGTTAATGAATGATTTGGCCGGCTATCAGGTACGGGCACAGCTAGACCCCGGCCAAGAGGTGGGGGGGACTATCCTGACGTTGAATTTGCAATACGACCCGTTTGATCCGTTTTTTGAGGTGAATAATTGGGCGCCCTATTCGGTGGGACCGGTGCGGTTGCAAGGGGGGGTATTTCTCAATTCCTTGGGCAATCAGGGGGAGCGCATTGGTTTAAGTGCCGCCACCACTCCTTTTGATTTTGCAGAGTTAGCCAATGGCCGGCTCGATTTTCAAATCCCTATCGGTTTTGATGGGGTGACCTTATCTACCAGCACTAGCTATACCGCCACGCGCCCAGGCGCAGAGTTGCAGCAATTCAAGATTACCGGGGAGAGTTTTAATTTTAATTTGGGGTTGAGTTATCCCATCATTCGTTCCCGTGGCTTGGATTTGTATGTAAGCGGCTTGTTTGATTTAACCAACAGCACGATTGCGACCCGCTTTTTGGGGCCGCCGGTCATCTTGAGCCAAGACCGGATTCGGGCGGTACGGTTCGGCGCTTCGGTGAATAATATCAATGCCGTGGGATTTACCTCGGCTTCGCTTTTGCTCTCCCAGGGGTTGAGCGGCTTAGGGGCGCGCTTGGAGGGGACAGATAATGCGCCTTTATCCCGTGCCAGGGGTCAAGCAACGGCGTTCAAAGTGAATTTGAATTTTACCCAGTTGTTGACTCTGCCCCAACAGTTCAATCTTCTTTTCACCGCAGCGGGGCAGGTGGCCAGTACCTCTCTGTTGGTTTCGGAGCAGTTTGGGTTGGGGGGGCCCAGTTTTGGGTCGGCGTATAATCCGTCCCAAGTAATCGGCGATGATGGTTATGCGTTGCGCTTGGAAGTGCAACGACCGGTAAATTACCGGGCTTGGGGAACACCAATAATCAGCCAGCCCTATGCGTTTGTGGATTATGGGCAGGTGTTTTTGAAAAAACCGACGGCGGCGGAACCGGGGAATCGGGAGTTGGCTTCCACGGGGTTGGGACTGCGCCAATTTATCAGTAATTATCTACAAATGCGCTTGGAATTGGCGTTTCCCCTGAGTAAATTTGCCCCCAATTTTGAGCAAACCCCCCGCTTGTTGTTTAGCGTGCAGGGGGTGTTTTAGTGGGTCATGGTTCGCTTCAATTGCGCAGTGACCCATCCGGTAAACGGGTACTTTTGTAAATGACTTCGGCAATAAATGCCTGGTTTAGGCTGGCGCCGGTGAGATCGGCATTGGTCAGGTTGGTATTGACCAGCACGGCGCCTGTGAGGTTAGCGCCCTGGGCATTGGCACCGGTGAGATTGGCGCCCACCAGACTCACCCCGGCTAAATTGGCGCCGGTGAGATTGGCATTGGTCAAATTCGTGCCGTACAAGCTGGCGTTACTCAAGTCGGCACCGCTGAGATTGGCGCCGCTCAAGTTGGCTCGACTGAGGGCGGTGCGGTTCAAATCCATCTCTCCCGTTCCCAGTTTGGCACCACTCAGATTCGCCCCACTGAGATTCACGCCGATCAGGTTAAGGCCGCGCAGATCCGCTCCACTGAGATTGCAATTGACGCATTCGCGGGTATTTTTCAGCCGTTGGACGGCCTCCGGCTGCGCCCCTACCGGCATGGCCGTTAGCCCCAGTCCCAGCAAAATTAACCCCTGTTTCAGCATTCCCAGACCTCCCGTGCCTCTGATGCTTAGGATACACGCTCAACCGCCGGGTTTCGTCAAGATAATCCGATCCTGTTGGTCGGTTTCCGCCAGACAGACCCGCACCGATTCCTCCCGCGCCGTCGGCACCACCTTGCCCGTAAAGTCCGGGTGGATGGGCAATTCCCGATGCCCCCGATCCACCAGCACCGCCAACCGGACGACCCGTGGCCGACCGTGATCCTTGATCGCTTCCAAAGCCGCCCGCACCGTCCGCCCGCTGTAAATCACGTCATCCACCAACACCACCACCCGCCCGGTAATGTTAAAGGGCACCTGGGTCGGCGCCGGGGTGCGGGCACCGATGCGGTCTAAATCATCCCGATAAAAGGTAATATCCAACGCCCCCACCGGCACCCGGATCATTTCCCACTGCTGAATGTTCTGGGCAAGACGATGCGCTAACGGCACACCGCGGGTGTGAATCCCCAGAAAACATAAATCCCGCAAATGGGGAGTCGCTTCCACCACTT
This sequence comes from uncultured cyanobacterium, assembly GCA_937936705.1. Classification (GTDB taxonomy): domain Bacteria; phylum Cyanobacteriota; class Cyanobacteriia; order Gloeomargaritales; family Gloeomargaritaceae; genus Gloeomargarita. Next base: position 2,704 of record CALHCP010000165.1, read on the forward strand.
GGGAGGTGAGTCGGTTTAGGGTACGCCGCAATTCCTCTGCCGAAAATAACTCAATTTCCACAGCGTACCCGCATCGAGTGGCGTTGGCTTGGGGTAAACTTGGGAAGACCCGGAGGCCACGCCTGTCGCAAGCATCCCTTAGTGCTGCTTCCTTCCGGTTCTGACACGGTTCAGGCGTTGAAACCGCATGGTTCCAGGTCATTTCTAATCATAGCGTTTCAGGCGGCGTTATCGCCAGGGAATGTGTTAAATTATTGCCTAGGTCTTTGTGGGGTCAACCGATGCTATTCAACGAACTGCATCCCCTTGTCCAAGAATTCGTCCAGCAGCCCACGGCATTTCTGGGGGGCTTTGTTTCCGGTTTGCTGGGTTTGGATTTGCATGAAGACCCTTTGAAATCCTGGCTGGAGCGGCAAACTGACCAGGCGAGTACAGCGCCGCCCTCGGTACCGCCCACTACTAAACCGCAACGGATTACGATTGACTGACCACTTCCCGCACCCGGTAAATGGGTCGCCCTTGGGATTCGTGGTACGTCCGCATGAGCATCTCGGCCAGCAGTCCAAAGCAAAACAATTGCAGACCGGAAATCACCGCCAACCCGGCCAGAAATAGCAGAGGACGTTGACCGATGCTCTGGGCAAAGGCCAGTTTTAACACCAGCAAATAAGCGCCTAATCCCAGCCCCAGCAGTAAAAAAAATAAACCCATCAGACCAAAAACGTGCATGGGGCGGGTCAAAAAGCGTTTCATAAAGGCAATGGTGAGCAAATCCATCATCACCCGCAGCGTGCGTCCCAAACCATACTTACTGTGCCCAAACCGGCGGGGATGGTGACGTACCGGCAGTTCGGCAATTCTGGCGCCCTCAATATAAGCCAGGGCAGGTAAAAAGCGGTGCAATTCCCCGTAGAGATGCATATCCTGGAGCAATTCCCGCCGGTAGGCCTTGAGCGTGCAACCGTAATCGTGGAGTTTCACCCCCGTCACCCGGCCGATCAACCAATTCGCCACCCGCGACGGCAGTAAACGGGTGATGCCGTGATCCTGCCGGTGTTGCCGCCAGCCGCTGACCAAATCGTAGCCCTCCTCCAGCTTCGCCAACAACCGGGGAATGTCCTGGGGGTCGTTTTGCAAATCCCCATCCAAGGTCACCACCACCTGCCCGGTCGCTTGGTCAAACCCCGCCGCCATCGCCGCCGTCTGACCGTAATTGCGCCGCAGGATCACCGCCTTGAGGTCGGAGCGGGCTTGCGCCATCTGCCGCAATCGCTCTGTCGAACCATCCTGAGAACCATCGTCCACACAGATTAATTCATAATCCAACCCTGCGGCCGTCAGCACCTCGGCCACCGCCGGGATCAGATGGGGCAGATTCTCCACCTCGTTGTAAATCGGCACTACGACCGAAACCTGTCGCATGGTTTGTCCCTCAGGGCTGGGCATCATTGTACCGCCATCTCCCTCACCCAGAACGGGAGCACGGGGCTTACTGGGTCAATCATGGCTTGATTAACGACCATCGCGGCGTGGCCTGCTTATGGGAACCTCTATTAATTGGCGATAGGCGGTCGCAGGGGCGCCGCCCCCGACTCTGGTTCTCTATCAACTCGGCATTCCAGCGAGATGATTTTCTGCTGGCTTTAATAAATAGAGGTGCCTACTGGGAAACGGATGAACATTCAGGAATTTCACCCGTTGTCCATTGGGTCGTGATGTTGGGTAGATTTTCATTTCTGATAATGATGGGTTGGGTCAATGGAGATGTTTCTGAAGATTGATTCACGGGCACATTCACACACAAAAGGGCTTTTTCAGGGAATAAAACCACTTCACCTATATCGGATAAATCCCACCACTGCCGGTCATTAAACACAAATGTAACGGGTTGTGTGAATACTGAACTACTTATCAATCCGGGAATAACAGGCGGTAAACCTTTATATAAAAAGCCATTGCCTGCGAACAAGGCGGGTTGGGGATAAGTGGTATTGAATTGCTCGGAACCACCCAGCACAGGGAAGCCTTGCACATTCCCCGCAGGGCTGGTAGCGTAAACTAACCAGCGGCCATTTGGTGCTGACAATGCACCCGCGCCCACATTGTTAATAAAGTTATCTTCAGCAACCAAGGTAATGGCTGTATTTGTTGTCGATGTTACCGACTTATCCAGAATCATATTGCCGGTCAGAGTTTGTAGAAATACCGTGCCGGTTGTGGTGATTCCGGTGGGATTAACTTGACCGACAATCAGGGTTTTGTTATTCACAAAACTGATATTATCTGTGGTATTGGCGGCAATGGTTTTAATTGAGTTATTGGGATTTTGTAAATCAAACTCGCCACTTCCCAGTAAAGCCAACCCATCGGCAATTATTGCTTTGCTTTGGGTGACTTTATTGCCCGCTCTGAGGATAACATTACCGGGAGTATTGATGCCATTGGTAACCACCGTACCAATATCAAAGCCACTGCTGTCAGTGTATGCAATGACATTACCCGTACCAGCCGCCAGGGTACTAACATCATTGTTGGGATTAGTAAGGGTATATTTGCCTGCACCATTGAGTTGCAGACCGGCAGAAAATATACCGCCGTTATTGTTCTGAGTGACATTGCCGGGAGAGGTAATTGTGACATTCTGCGTCGTTTCAATCTTCACATCATTGAGAGTCACGCCATTGTTCGTAGAAGTAAGAGTAATATTGCCAGTGGTGTTATTGCCAATTAGGTTTGTGCCAGTTGTAGTGAAAATCGCATCCGCGTCATTGCCCCCGGTGCCGGTGTAGGTGATACTGCCAGCAGTACTCGTCACTTGGGCATCACTGCGCTGCACAATGCCGTAGTTGTCGTTGCCCGTGCCATTACCTGTGCCTGTCAAATTAATCGCCCCTGTCCCGCTGGTGCTAATTTGGGTGCCAGCGCCCAACAGGTAAATACCATAATTATCATCTGTGCCATTGCCCCCGGTGCCGGTGTAGGTGATACTGCCAGCAGTACTCGTCACTTGGGCAGCATTGTACTGCACAATGCCGTAGTTGTCGTTGCCTGTGCCCTTGCCCGTGCCCGTGAGATGAATCGCCCCTGTCCCGGTGGTGATCTGAGTGTTAATGCCGCGCAGGTAAACACCATAATTAGAGTTCGTACCATTGCCCCCGGTGCCGGTGTAGGTGATACTGCCAGCAGTACTCGTCACTTGGGCACCACCTCGCTGATAAATGCCGTGGTTGTTGTTGCCTGTGCCATTGCCCGTGCCCGTGAGATGAATCGCCCCTGTCCCAGTGGTGATCTGAGTGTTAATGCCGCGCAGGTAAACACCATAATTAAAATTCGTGCCATTGCCCCCGGTGCCGGTGTAGGTGATACTGCCAGCGGTACTCGTCACTTGGGCAGCATTGATCTGCAGAATGCCGTAGCTGGTGTTGCCCGTGCCATTGCCCGTGCCCGTGAGATGAATCGCCCCTGTCCCGGTGGTGATCTGAGTGTTAATGTCGCGCAGGTAAACACCATAATTAGAGTCCGTGCCCTTGCCCCCCGTACCGGTGTAGGTGATACTGCCAGCAGTACTCGTCACTTTGGCAGCATTTCGCTGATAAATGCCGTAGTTGTTGGAGCCAGCATTTCCCCCTACACCCGTAAGTTTGATGTTACCGCCAGTGGTCGTCAAGGCACTATTACTGATATTAATTCCTATGAAATTCCCTGTAGCTGTGCCATCCTTATTAGCGTTGAAAACAATCGCATCAAATCCTGTGGTAGTGCTGGTATTTTTTATTACTGCACCACTGTTCATCACGATATTGCGCCCGGCGTTAAGCGTAAAAGTAGTTGGAGCATTCCAAGTAATATCTACATTCCCATTGATGGTAATTGTCTCAGCACCGCCATTGGTCGAAGCAGAAGTAGCAATAGTCAGGTTTACACTTCCTAGTTGAGCGGCTATCCAAGCATCATTAAAAACATCTAAACTTCCAGGCGGTGCGGTGTTTGTGCCATCTTGAATAGTGACACTACCGGGGTCGAGCAAAAGTGTGCCAAATTTGCCATTAGTTGCACTTAAATCCGCAAATCCCGTCATCAGCAAATGGTCTTTCCCCGACACCTCCACAAAGCCGCCATCGCCAGCAATGA
>CALHCP010000166.1 GCA_937936705.1 uncultured cyanobacterium
CGGTTATGTAAAGGTTCCATCACATCCACCAGCCGTTGCTCCGAAAACACAAACAAAGCCAAATCAATACTGCGCTGGGCTTGGCTCAAGGTATTAGCAATCAAGGCATTGGTACTTTGCTCCCAATTACGACGACGGACGGGCGAAAAGATGATGGTGACGGTTCCCCCACCCACATTCACCGTTTGGGCTTCCCGCAGAGGCTTACGAATCTTGAATTTGCTGTCCAAGGCTCCCCCCGGCCCATCCCCCCACATGATGCTAAACTCTTCCCCAAAGATACGAGCCACTTCCGGGTTATCTATCCAGACTAAAGAATTGGGATTCCCGCGACTTTCCGGGGAAGCAAAATCCCCGTGCATATCACTGGTGGTAAAATTGGCGGAAGTCACCAGCACCCGTTGGTCATCAAAAATCATAAATTTGTGGTGCATCAACCCGCTGCCTTTGGAACCGTCCGCCGTATCATCAATCAGGGGTAAATTGCCGTTTTGCATGATGATGATGGCATCCCCATTGTTAATTTCTTCCTGACTGAGCTGGCCATCGCCGTTGGTGTCAATCAGTTTGACCACTTCTTCGTAGCGACTGCGGCTGTGGGGATTGAGTTCGTCGGCTTCGGCCTCGGTCAGTTGACTCAGCGCCACGTTGTAATTATTTTCCAAAATCACCCGCACCCGCACCCCCGCCTGATGTTTCTTCACCAGCGCTTTGGCCACCAAGGGCAAACGAATTTCCTGCACCGCCACATCAATGGAACGGGTGGCCCGTTCTATTTCCCGCAGAATGATGGCTTCAAAATCATCCCCATAGCGCGCCGGGATATTTTTGCGGTAGGGGTCGCGGTAGGTGGCGGCTTGGGACTGGTTAAAGTACACCTGGACGGCCGCATCCTGGGGCAGGGGGGACACCTGGGGACGGAGGCCACAGCCAAAGGGGGCGGTGACCAGCATTAAGATAGGGATCAATCGCAGGAACTTGGGGCAAGCCATAGCGTCTCAACCATTAACCTTTGAACGATAAGGCTCACCCATGCATCCAACGCTGTCTGCCGACTGGTCCCATTTCGAGGTACCGCCCGTGCCCGTGGGCAAACTCTCAACCGAAGAACTGGTATGCCGTTGCCAACAGGGGTTTCAGCCTGACCGAGCCGCCTTTACAGAACTGGTGCGCCGCCATCAGACCCACGTGGAGCGGATTTTGTACCATTTGGCTGCGGACTGGAATGACCGCGCCGACCTGGTACAAGAGGTCTGGGTGCGAGCCTACCGTCATATTAAGCGACTGCAAGACCCCACAAAGTTTAGGAGTTGGTTAAGCCGGATCGCCACCAACCTGTTTTATGACGAACTCCGTCGGCGCAAACGGCACCAGGCCACCATTTCCCTGGATGCGCCCCGGCAGATGGGGCATACGGAAATGGAATGGGATATTCCCTGCGATAGCCCCGGCCCCAGCGAGGACTTGGCCAGCCAAGAATTTTACGACCGCCTCAAGCAGGCGATTGCCGACCTGCCGGAGGTCTTTCGCACGACCATTATTCTGCGGGAGTTGGATGGCCTCGCCTACGAGGAAATTGCCGAGATTACCGGGGCTTCCCTGGGTACGGTCAAATCCCGGATTGCCCGCGCCCGCGCCCGCCTCCAGATGGAGTTGAAGCCTTACCTGGATAGCTAGTTTTATGCCATATTAGTAGCGGTAGCACCGCTTCCTCCTATGCAAATCACCCGTCCTGAATCCCCTGACCGTTTTGAACTGCTGAGTGCCTACCTGGACGGCGAAGCCAGCCCGGAAGAGCAAGCTCTGGTTGAGCATTGGCTGGCGACCGAGCCGGAAACCCAACGGATTTACCGGCAACTCATCAACATTCATGAACTGTGCCGGGATTTGCCCATTCCCCCATCGGGCATTTCCGCCGACCAAGTGGTAACCGGCGTGATTACCAAAATCACCCATCGCGCCCGCAAGCGGTTGGCCTGGAGTGGCATTATCGTTGCCGCTTCGGCGTTGGTCGGCGGTGTGGTTTCCGGTTTGGTTTGGCGGGCACCGACTCCCGAATTGGCGCGGCAATCCCCGCTGCCGACGGCGACAACCGCCACCCTGCGCCACCCCAATCGCGTATTACAAATCAAGTTAGAACAACCCCCGGTGGTGATTCCGGTGCAGGTGCGGGATTAGCTCGCCGGTGTGGCTGAATAGCAACAGCACCCGCTGGGCGCACCCAGGGCGGGCAACCACTGGTGAGAGCTTTAACCGCGTCATCGGGTGGCCATAGCAGTATGGCCTGATTGGAGAACCAAGGCGGGGGTCTGCTCCCCCTGCAACCGCCATTCTCAGCTCAGGTCAGGGCAAACCGATTACCATCCTAAAATCGTCGGCGGTGCGGTTTTCGCTACCCCAGGCGGCACTAATTCGGTGCGGGTTTCTACGGCAAACGTGGCCATACTCATACCGCCAAACCCATAGCCCAGGGTACTGGTACGCAGGCGGATGGATTCCCCCTCAAACCAAAGTCGTTCGTGGGAGCGCAAACTCTCGTACTCGGTCGTCAAGGTCATCGCCCCTGTCTCATCCATTTGATACTGACCCGCCACCGGACTTTTTTCCGCATAGCCCACCTCCCGCAACAGCTGCCCCGACCGCTCATCCGTCGGGATCAAGACCATTACGGTACTGCCATTTTGCTGCTCACCTTCTTTGTCCCAACCCATCACCCCTTGCCATTCTACCCGCGATGCGCCACTGGCTTGCTCAGGGGAGTATTGGTACAATGCACAGACGTTGCCAACGCCGGGGTCATCCAGGGGCAAAGATGTGACCGAGATGAGAGAGCGACCCATCTCCGTCTGCCGGAAGGCCAAATGATGGGTCACCCGCTGGGAGTGCCATTGACCGCTACTTTGGGCAAAAAAATCCTTTGCATCCATAAGGGACACCCAAACCCAATGTTTTGAGGATAGCAAAGGCCGGGGAAACTAGGCGATTTCGTCTTTTTCAATGTAAACAAACAGGAACGCCATGGCCACCGCCGGTAACACCAAGCCCACCAAAGGCACCAAAATTGCCGGTAAGAAAGAAGCCGCCATCATTCACTCCGTAACGAATTGAATTTGTTTGTTAGCGTAAAACATCTGGTTCCCCGCCGAGGCGGCTGTGTAATGTTTTGTCATATACCGCCTCATGAGGAAGCAGCGGTCGCCGGGGCGCCGCCCCCATCTTTGTTTCTCCCGTAACTCGGTACACCGGCGAGATCATTTTCTTTTGCCGGCGGCAAAGAAGTGCCCAAGGGTGATAAGACTAAAGAGCGATGGTTCGAGCTGAACCGATGTGTACCCGCGTCTTTTGGAACACCAACCCAGCGGTGCTGCTGGTGGGGCGGTCAATGGATTGGCCAACCTCCACCCAGCCCAAGCTCTACGTTTTCCCGCGCGGGATCGAGCGGGATGGCGGCCTACTCGGAAGCCAACGGGTGGTTACGGCTCATGCCGCCCGGTGGGTCTCCCGCTACGGTAGCTTGGTTACGGCAGCCTATGACCTAGGTGCTTTTGACGGCTGCAATGAAGCCGGCCTTGCCATCCATCTGCTTTACCTGACAGCCACGGACTACGGCTCACTTAGCCCCAACCGTCCGGTCCTCCATGCCGGTATTTGGGGTCAGTTCATCCTCGACCAGGCGGCAACCGTTGCCGAGGCTCTGGCGTTGCAGGCAGAATATCAACTGGTCAAGGTGCGGGCGTTGGGCTATGACACCAATCTGCATTTGGCGCTCGAAGATGCCAGCGGCGACTCGGCCATCATCGAATATCTGGACGGTCAGCCGGTCATTCATCACGGGCGGCAGTTTCGAGTCATGACCAACGACCCGACCTATGATGAGCAATTAACCCTTTTGGGGCAGCTCGACTTTGCCAATGCCACCCGGGAAACCCCGTTACCCGGCAATGTTGACCCCATCTCCCGCTTTCAGCGCGCCAGTTTTTTCCTCCATTACCTGCGGCAGACGGCGTCAGTCCGGCAGGCAGTGGCCAAAGTGTTGGCCATCATCCGTAATTGCTCGGTTCCCTTCGATGCGCCCTACAAAGCAGTTGGCTCCATCTACAACACGGAGTACCGTACCGTGTGCGACCTGACCCACCGGCGCTACTACTTCGAGCTGGCCGACAGTCCCAACCTGATCTGGGCAGACTTAGACTACTTTGATCTAGCCCCGGGCGCACCGACTCTCCAGCTTGACCCGAACGACATCAACTGGGCGGCGAACGTCTCGGCAGCCTTTACCCCCTGTCCAAACCCGTTTTAGGGAGGGAGTGAGCCGATTGCCAAACCTCGATCCGGTTGCCGCACCGCCTGCGCCAGTAACCGTTGATATTCCCGGTCGCTCATGGGATACGCCCCGAAACGCGCCAGATGTGGATTCATCAACTGGGCATCAAACAAATGAAATTGCTGTTGCCGCAGATGCTCAACCAAGGTCACCAAGGCCACTTTAGAAGCATCCGTCACCCGGTGAAACATGGATTCGCCGATAAATGCCGCCCCCACGACAATGCCCAAAATCCCCCCCGCCAAAACTCCGTCCTGCCAGGTTTCCCAACTGTAGGCATAACCGGCCTGATGGAGTTGCCAATAAATTTGTGCTAATTCTTGAGAAATCCAGGTGCTGGGGCGGTCGGCACAACCGGCCACCACGCCCAGGAAATCCCGGTTGACCCGCACGGTGAAATGCGAAAACTTGCGCCGCAGAGAACGGGGGCAGTGAAACCGCTCATCCAAAGGAATCAACGCCCGCTCCCGACTGCGGTACCAGCCCAAAGCGCCGGTATGTTCGTCGGCCATCAGGAAATAGCCCAAACGATACCCCCGGAGGATCAGGTCAAGGTCAAACTCGCTCATGGTCTGCGTTACCCTGAAATTGGCATTGGCATTCACTTTAACGAACCTACCGATCATGGCCCGTTACCTGATGATTTACGACGGTTTGTGCAATCTCTGTGTCACCGGTGTACAAGCCCTGTACGGGCTGGAACAAGGGCGTTGGTTTGATTATTTACCCATGCAGGACGAAGCCGCTTTAGCCCGCTGGGGGATTACGCCCGCCACCTGTGCCCAGGGCATGATCCTGATTGACCAAACCCAGCCAGAACACCGCTGGCAGGGCAGCGCCGCAGTGGAACAGATGGTACGGCTCGTCCCCGGTCTGGCTCCTTGGGTAGAAGGGTATCGCCGCGTAACTGCCCTGAAATCCCTGGGGGATAGTTGTTACACTCAAATCCGGGATCACCGCTACGCCTGGTTTGGCCGCCGGGAACAGGTGTATCGGGTGACGGTGCCGTAATGGGTCGGATTTTGGTGGGCATCGGGGGCGGCATTGCCGCCTACAAAGTCTGTGAATTGATCTCCCGGTGGGTACAGGAACAGCACGAAGTACGGGTGATTTTAACCCGAACCGCCGAGCAATTTGTGACCCCCTTGACGGTGAGTACCCTCAGCCGCCAGCGGGCGTACACCGATCGGGATTTTTGGCAGGCGCAGGGACGACCCTTGCATATTGAGTTGGGTGCATGGGCGGAGGTCATTTTGCTCGCACCGTTAACGGCGGATTTACTGGCAAAAGTAGCGCACGGCTTGGCCGATGACCTGCTCACCAATACCCTGCTGGCCAGCACTGCCCCGGTGCTCATCGCTCCGGCCATGAATACCACTATGTGGCAGCAAATATCAGTACAAAGAAATTACCAAATCCTGCAGCAATGGCCGCGGTTGCACACGGTAGGGGTGCGCTCAGGATTGCTGGCCTGTGATGTGATCGGCGCGGGGCGCATGGCGGAACCGGCGGAGATTGACCCCTGGATACACTCGCTGCTGATTACCCAGGGCAAGCGGGATTTAAGTCCCTATAAAATTTTGGTGACCGCCGGGGGCACCCGGGAGTATCTCGACCCGGTGCGGTTTTTCGGCAACCCCGCCACAGGTCAGATGGGGTTGGCACTGGCGCAGGCGGCCGGGCATCGGGGCGCAACCGTCACCTTCATCCATGCCCCGATGCAACAACCCATTCCCCCGTTTGCGCGGGTGATCGCCGTCACGAGCGGGCCGGAAATGTACGATGCGGTGCTGGCCGAATTTCCCCGCCAGGATTGGTGTTTGATGGCGGCGGCGGTGGGCGATGTGCAACCGGCGACCTACAGCCCCCACAAACTCCCGAAACGGGATTTACCCGCCTGTTTGCCCCTGCAACCCGTGCCCGATATTTTGCAGGCGCTGGCCGGGAAAAAACAACCTCACCAACTCTTAATCGGTTTTGCCGCCCAGAGCGGGGACATCGAACCCCCCGCCTGGGAAAAATTAACCGCCAAGAACTTAGATGCCATCATTGCCAACCCGGTGGACAGACCCGGAGCAGGCTTTGGTAGCCGGACTAATCAAGGCATTTGGCTAGACCGCCGTGGGCAAAAAATACCATTACCGCCTGCCCCTAAACTCACCCTGGCGCACCAAATCCTCGATGCCGCCGGCGCCTTTTACTCTTCGGTTTCCTCTGCTTCTGCCGCCGATGGGTAGTAGAAGCTGCGGGAACGTCCCGTCAAGATCGATTTTGCCAACGAGAGTGCCTTGCGGGCTTCAAAAAGGGCTTCTCGTTTCCATACGGCTTTGCGCCGACTACTGCGGGCTTTAGAGGTTTTCTTCTTAGGTACGGCCATGGAGGTTACGAATTGACAGCATTTTTTATGCTACCACAGGGTAACCCTATAGCCATGTGACCGGATTGAAGAACCCAGGTCGGGGGGTGCGCCCCGGTGACCGCTCCTAATTTTTGAATAGAGCTTCCCTCCAGCGACAGAACCGGATTGAGCAACCAACCGTTTACAGAAACCCCAAACAGGGCTTGGCCCGCAGGTAAAACTCCAAGTTCTATGAGAAAAACCAGCCGTAGCTGTGTAAGCCTTTGCCCAAGAAATTCACCCCCAAATAGCAGACCCAAACCACCCCGAACCCCACCGTTGCCAGGATTGCCGGTCGTCGTCCCTGCCAATCTCGGGTAATGCGGGCATGGAGATAGGCCGCAAACACCAGCCAGGTAATCAACGCCCAAGTTTCCTTGGGATCCCAACTCCAGTAGGAACCCCATGCCTCATTCGCCCACACCCCGCCGGAGATGATCCCCACCGTTAGCAAAGGAAATCCCAGCCCGATCACCCGGTAGCTGAGATTGTCCAAAGTTTCCGCCAGACTTAACCGCTCCGGGGTCAAGGTGATTTCAGGTCGGGTGAGTACCGCCGTATTCCCGTCCCCGACCGCGACGGCGGCAGGAATCGGCTGCGCCCGGTAAGCTCCCGTCCCCACGGAACTGCCCCGCAGTTGCACCGGCTGGCCGCGGGTCACCACCAAAAAGGCCATCGCCAACAGGGAACCCACCAGCAACGCCGCATAACTCAGCATCATCACCGACACGTGCATCATCAGCCAGTTGGACTTCAAAGCGGGCACCAAAGGGGCAGAATGCTGCATCTCCGGGGGTAGCGACAGAGCCGCAAACGCGGTCACTCCCAGGGCTACCGGCGCCGTGACTCCCCCTACCCAAGGGCTACGACTTAACCGCTCGGCAAACAAATGGACGGCGGTGATCCCCCAGGCTAAAAAGAATAACGATTCATACAAATTACTTAAAGGGAAATAGCCCCCCTCCACCCAACGGGCAATGAGTAGGGCGGCAATAGTGCCATTCGCCAAGCTCATCCCGAGAGTTCCCCAAGCCGTCAACGAACCGGCAAAAGCTAAATTGACCCAGTACACCAAGGTCGTCAACAGCAACAGGGCAAAAGCCGTATTGTCTAAAAGATTTTCTAAATGCACTAAATTCATAGACACAGCAACACCGTTCAGCGACCTTTTCTATTATGACAGTATGCTCTGACCAGGTGCCCGGCAAGCCCCGCCCTTCAGGGCGGGGAAGGATAAAACGCTATAATCAAGCTGTCGCCGGCCTAGGGCAGGCCATGCCAGAACTAACGCCTGTGGAGATACGAGCCGCAGCCCAGGAACCCACCGAAGCGACTCAGGGGTGGCTCGATGCCACCTCTCGTCGCCCTAAGAATCTCCGACCTTCAGGCCGGGGAGGATGTCCATCTAGCCGCAAAAAGCCATTTTTGATTCATGCTGGACTTTAATAAATTAGCGGGACAATTACCTGCCCTGAGTCGTTACCTCGCCGAGGAAAACTTGGCCAACCGGCAACGGCTGCAAGTGGCACAGGCCTTGTTGGGTCAGGCTATTGAACAACAGCCGGATTGGCTGGAACGCTGCCAAGATGCCGGTTCCGGGTTGGGGTTTGCGCCGGCGGTACCTTTGGAACCCCTGGCGACCAAAGTCACCATCCCCCCCGCGCCGGCGATTCATACGGTGTTGGCCACCGATGGTTCCCAAATCGCTCCCAGTCACCACGAGGTAGTGTACTGCTATTTGATTAACATTGGTTATGTATTATTACATTACGGTTCTGGGCGTTTGCCCCGTTTAGACAGCATTCCTGAAGTGTTTTATCAAGCCCAGGATTTATATCAATGTCGCCAGTGGGGGATACGGACGGAGGAATGGCTGGGGCATCGGCGCACCCAGTTGGAGGCGGTGATTTTGGCGGAACTGGCGACGCAATGGTGCCATAGCGGTGTGTCTGAACCGGCGGTGGCGTTGGTGGACGGCTCTTTGACCTACTGGTTTTTGGAAAGTCTGCCAGCGGCGGCGCGTTCGGTGATTTTGACCCCGATTTTTGAGGCGTGGCAGGTGTGCCAACGGTTACGCATTCCCCTGATGAGCTATCTGAGTGCCGGGCGCTCCCTGGAGGTCATGAATTTTCTCCGGTTAGGTCTGTGTCCTTACCTTGTCCCGGATTGCCAAAGCCATTGTGACGGTCATACGGAGGGTGCCCCCTGCGATAAGTTGAAACCGCTGCGGGATACCACCTTGATGCAAACCTGGCTGGAGCCGGGGGAAAGGGGCGCGCTTTGGCGGAGCACCCATTGTATTTTGGAACATTACGGGGAACAACAGGTGGTATTTTGTTATGTAAATGTCGGTACAGAAATTGCTCGGATTGAGTTTCCCCTGTGGGTTGCCGAGGATGAACAATTATTAAACCAGGGGTTAAGTTTACTCCTGGCGCAGGTGAATAAAGGCTATGGGTATCCGGTGGCTTTGGCAGAAGCGCACAATCAGGCGGTGGTGCGGGCGGGGGATCGGGCGAGGTTTTTTGCGCTCATTGAGGAACAATTGCAACGCAGTGGGTTGGGACAACTGCTGCCTTCGGCGAAAGAAAGCCGCAAGCGGGAGAGCTTGGCGTAAGGGTTGGAGCCAGCAGAAAATCATCTGGCTGGAACCAAAGTCTGGGGGCTGTGCCCCGGCGACCGCCGAGCCGTAATTGCTAGCGGTTCCCTTAATCACCTCCTTGATCGGACGGGAAGAAGCCCCGTGACTTTAGTTGTCTGTGTTGATCCAAACGCATACGCATAGCCATCCTTCCTAAGGACCGTGCCACCCCTGGTTGGCAGGGTGTCAGCGGCTTGCGATTGGTATCTAACAAAAACATGGTGAGACATGGTTGCGTCTCGTCCGATTACTCGTAACGTTCCCTTTGTCAATATTTCCAGGACTGGTTCGGGTGGCAACACTGGCTTAATGTTTAACTGCAACCGATAGAGCCAAGTACTGGCGACGCATATTTGGGTATTGTGATCCTCGAAACCCAGCCGCTGGGCTGAGCTGGTCAGCTATCTGAAGCGGAGACACGAAGCCCCCGTGCTTCAGCCGAGGGTGCTGACTTCTGCATAGGGACAAGCCGTTACAGGGGACAGCGCACGCCTTGGGTTCTGCCGCCGTGACCGGTTTTCCAGTCCTTGGGCATTGCTTAACGGGTCTGACGGGGCTCGAACCCGCAACTTCCGCCGTGACAGGGCGGTGCTCTAACCAATTGAACTACAGACCCTTGTTTGTAGCTTTTCTATTATGCCAGAACTGATTGAATTTTGCGCCAAGCCTTATGATGGATCATTATGGAATTTCCCAGCTTCCCGCAACTGCTTGAACATCACTGGGGCACGTGGGTCTGCCAACGTACCCGCTTTTATCTGGACGGTACCCCTGCCAACCACGGTAAAGCCCAACTGCAAATTACCGGTTTGGCTCCGGCGAGCGGTCTCGGTATGGTGTTCACCTGGAGCGAAAATAATCGGCCGGTGGCGGTGACGACCCTCACCTTTGACCCGGATGCGCAGCAATTTCGGCAGGATAACGGGACGGGGGCATCCCGAACCGGATACTACACCTGGAACCCCGCCGGAGTGATGGAATTGACCCTGGCGCTGGCGTCGGGGCAGAGCGTGACCGAACGGCTGTGGTTTGCCAGCGCCAACCTACGCCTGCGAACCGTCTTGGTTCGCCGTGACCAAGGCTTAGAATCGGTGGCCTTTTACTCGGATATTCGCCGGGTCGCCGCGCCTTAGCTCAACCGCTCATCCCCGAGTTTAACCGCCGACTTTCTCACAGGTGCCCCCGGCGGCGGTAATTTTGGCCTGAGCAGAAGCACTGAAGGCCGCCGCGATCACCCTAATCGGACGGTTAATTTCCCCTCGACCGAGAATTTTTAATTCCCCTTGGGGTTGCTTGACCCAGCCCGCCGCCTGCAGGGCTTCTAGGGTCACGGGTTCCGAGCTATCCCAATCCGCCAACTCTCCCACGTTCACCACCGTGTAGCGGGTCGGATTGACCACCGGAAAGCCGTGTAGCTTGGGAATGCGCCGGTAAAGGGGATTTTGCCCCCCCTCAAACCCCGGCCGGGTGGGACGACCGGAGCGGGATTTTTGCCCCCGCATCCCAAAACCACCGCTGGCGCCCTGCCCGGCACTGATACCCCGGCCAATCCGCCGCCGCCGCCGCTGGGAACCGGGTTGAGGATGTAAATCGTGTAACTGCATTTCAGTACCTATCACTCAATTTCACGAAACAATTTCACGCAAATGTCCCGCCCTCAAGGGATGGACATAGATGGACGTTCAGACGTTCATTTAACCGTACAGTTGCTCCAGGGGAATGCCCCGCTCTTCGGCCACCTGGGAGAAGGTGCGCAGGCTGGCGAGAGCGGCAATGGCGGCACGGGCGTTATTCAAGGGGCTACTGGAACCCAACTGTTTGGCCAGCACGTTTTTGACGCCGGCCAATTCCAACACGGTGCGGACGGCTCCCCCGGCGATTACCCCGGTACCGGGTGCGGCCGGCCGCATCATCACACTGGCCGCGCCCGCAGCGGCACGAGCCGGGTGGGGAATGGAACTCGAACGGGTCAGCGGCACGGTGATCAGGTGCTTTTTGCCGTCGGCGACCCCTTTGCGCACGGCACCGCTCACATCGTTGGCTTTGCCGACGCCCACGCCCACCTGACCTTTTTCATTGCCGACGATGACGATGGCGCGGAAGCTGAGTTTTTTCCCCCCTTTCACCACCTTGGTGACCCGGCGGGTTTGTACCACCCGCTCTTGCCATTCCGGGTCTTTCTCCGGGGTGCGGGCGGCTTTACTGCGGCGCTCTTTGGCCATGGGCTGTCTCCTCCTTTTCCTTAAAAGTCTAATCCGGCGGCGCGGGCGGCTTCCGCCAGGGCTTTGACCCGACCGTGATACAGGTTGCCCCCCCGGTCAAACACCACCCGCTGAATCCCTTGGGCAAGAGCCCGCTCGGCAACCAACTGCCCCACTTTGCGGGAGGCTTCACAGGTTGCCCCGTTGTTGGCCAATTCCTGGCGCAGGGCGGGTTCCACCGAGGCGGCGGCCACCAAAGTGTGGTGCCGGGTGTCGTCGATCACCTGGGCATAGATGTGCTGATGAGAACGAAACACCGCCAGGCGGGGACGTTCGGGGGTACCGACCACCTGTTTACGGATGCGGCGGTGACGACGTTGGACGGCTTCAATACGGGTCAGTTTCATGGTGCTACTATGGTGCTACTTTTTCTTACCGGTCGTTTTACCTTCTTTGCGCCGCACCGCTTCGCCTAAGTAGCGAATCCCTTTGCCCTTATAGGGTTCCGGGGGACGGACAAAGCGAATCCGAGCGGCTAAATCCCCCACCTGCTCCTTGTCAATGCCGCGGACGACCACAATGGTGCCCTGGTTGACGGCTTTGCCGGTGGCATCTTCGATGCCCAGGGTGATCCCCGGCGGCGGCGTAAATTCCACCGGATGGCTGTACCCCACCGTGAGGACGAGCTTGTTGCCGGACATCTGCGCCCGGTAACCCACCCCCTGGATTTCCAGCTTGCGCTCAAACTCCTTGGCCACCCCCTCGACCATGTTCGCCATCAGGGTGCGACACAGGCCGTGCAGTTGGCGGTTTTGCCGGGAATCATCCGCCCGGCTGACCAGCAGCATGTTGTCCTGCTGCTGAATGACGACTCCACTGGGAAATTCCCGTTGGAGTTGCCCTTTGGGTCCTTTTACCTGCACCCGCTGGCCGTCAAGGGTGACGGTAACTTGGGCGGGTAACGGAATCGGTCGTTTACCAATCCGGGACATGGCGGCTCCTACCAGACATAACAAAGAACTTCCCCACCGATGCCGCTTTTGCGGGCTTCCCGGTCGGTCATAATCCCGCGGGAGGTGGAAATGACGGCGATGCCGATGCCGCCGAGTACCTTGGGCAGCTCCCGGTGGTTGGCATAGACCCGCAACCCCGGCCGGCTGACCCGCTTGAGGGTGCGAATCACCGGCTGGCGGTGGCGACCGCTGTATTTCAAGGTAATGACCAACTCCCGTTTCACCCCTTCCCCCTGTTCGGTGAAATCTTGGATAAAGCCCTCCGCTTTCAGCACCTGGGCAATGCTGCGGGTCATGCGGGTGGCGGGCACCGCAACGGTCTGGTGGTGGGCCATCCCGGCGTTGCGGATGCGGGTGAGCATATCGGCAATGGTGTCGTTAACCATCGTTAGTTCTCCCGAAACGGCATACCCAGGGCTTTGAGCAAGGCCAACCCCTCCCGGTCGGTGCGGGCGGTGGTAATGATGGCAACGTCCATCCCCCGAATTTTGTCAATTTTGTCATACTCGATCTCTGGAAAAATCAACTGCTCTTTCAAACCCAAACTGTAGTTGCCCCGCCCGTCAAAACCCTTGGGGTTGATGCCGCGAAAGTCGCGAATCCGGGGCAGCGCCAAATGGATCAAGCGTTCCAAAAAGCTGTACATCCGGTCGCCCCGCAGGGTGACCATCATCCCCACCGGCATCCCGGCGCGGATTTTGAAGCCGGCAATCGCTTTTTTGGCGCGGGTGACCACCGCTTTCTGGCCGGTAATCAGGGTGATTTCCTGCAGCGAGGACTCCAGGGCTTTGGCGTTTTGGGCCGCTTCCCCCAGACCCCGGTTCACCGTGACTTTCACCAATTTGGGCACCTGATGCACGTTGGTGTAGTTAAACTCTTGCATCAGGCGGGGAACAATCACCTCTTGGTATTGGGTTTTCAGTCGTTGTGCCATCTTAGTTCCCCTTCTGCTTGGAATCTTTAGGTAAGAGCAATTCGCCGGTCTTTTTCAGCATCCGCACCTTGCGGCCGTCTTCGGTGTAGGTGTGGCAGACGCGGCTGGCCATTTCTTTCGCCTGGGAATAGAGCATCACCTTGCTGCTGTGGATGGGGGCTTCGGCGCGGACAATCTGCCCCTTTTCCCCCTCCCGCTGGGGCTTGACGTGCTTGGTGCGGATGTTCACCCCGCTGACCACCACCTGGCTGGTTTCCGGTAATACCCGCAGGATTTCCCCGATTTTGCCCTTGTCGTCGCCGCTGATTACCTGCACCGTATCCCCCTGGCGGACGTGCATTTTGTAACGTAAGCCGTTGCGGTGCGGACGAATCCCGACCTGTTTGGTCAGTTTTTTCACCCATCCCGGTTGCAAACGCCGTACCATCACAACACCTCCGGAGCCAACGACACGATTTTGGTAAAGTTGCGGTCCCGCAGCTCCCGGGCAACGGGGCCAAACACCCGGGTGCCGCGCGGATTGCCGTCTTTGTTGATAATGACGGCGGCATTGTCATCAAAACGGATGCTCATGCCGCTGTCCCGGCGCAGATTTTTGCGGGTGCGCACCACCACCGCCCGCACCACCTCAGATTTTTTCACGGGCATATTGGGGGCAGCATCCTTAACCACGGCGACGATCACATCGCCGATACCGGCGGTGGTTTTGCTGCCGCCGCCTTTGGTCAAACCCTTGCTCCCCACGGTGGCACCCAACACGCGAATACACATGATCCGGCGGGCACCGCTGTTGTCGGCCACATTCAGATAGGTCTGGGGTTGGATCATAGGGTACCTCCGGCTTGCGTACTGAGAATGTCAATCACTTGCCACCGCTTGGTGCGGCTGAGGGGACGGGTTTCTTGGATGCGCACCCGGTCCCCTTCTTGGCAACGGTTGGCTTCGTCGTGGGCTTTGTATTTCTTGGTTCGTACCACGATTTTGCCGTACCGGGGATGGGCGACGCGGTTTTCCACCGCCACGACCACGGTTTTGTCCATTTTGTTGCTGACCACCAGCCCCACCAGTTGTTTAACCGCCATGATGCTGCCTCCGTTGGTGTTCCAGGGTGAGTAACTGCGCCAGCTTGTGCCGGGCATGGCGAAACTCATGGGTTTTCACCGGCTGGCGGGTCGCCTGCCGAAACCGCAGTTGGAATAATTGCTTCTTGACGGCCAAAATGGCTTCGGCCAGTTGGGTGTCGTCCAAGTCCTGAATTTCAGACATTTTGGGGAACGCCATCGCTGGGCACCTCCTGTTGCGCACGGGTAATAAACTTGGTCTTGATGGGCAGTTTGTAAGCCGCCAACCGCATGGCCTCCCGGGCAATGCTTTCGGGGACACCGTTGCCCATTTCAAACAAAATTGTGCCCGGCTTGACCACCGCCACCCAAAATTCCGGGGAACCCTTCCCGGAACCCATGCGAGTTTCCGCCGGGCGCATGGTCACGGGTTTGTCCGGGAAAATGCGAATCCAGATTTTGCCCACCCGTTTGATACAGCGGTTCATGGCGCGGCGGCAGGCTTCGATTTGGCGGGCGGTAATCCAGGCGGGGGCTTGCGCCTGCAGAGCGTAATCCCCAAAGACAATCGTGTTTCCCCGGCTGGCGGCTCCCCGGCGGTTGCCCCGCTGTTGTTTACGAAATTTGGTGCGTTTTGGGCTGAGCATAATTCCCTACTCCTGTACCTCGGCTCCGGAACGGTCTTCAAACTGCTGCCGCCGGCGGGGGGGGCGGCTGGTGGGCTTACCCGTGCGGATCGCCGGGGCTTCTTGGGCACTGGGTACCACTTCTCCTCGGAAGACCCACACCTTGACCCCCAAAATGCCGTAAATGGTTCTGGCGGTGCGCTGGGCAAAGTCAATGTCCGCCCGCAGGGTTTGTAGGGGCACCCGCCCCTCCCGCACCCATTCACTGCGGGCAATTTCCGCCCCGTTCAAGCGACCGGCCACCATCACTTTGATCCCCTGCACTTCGGCGCGTTGCGCCCGCTGGATGGCCTGTTTGACCGCCCGCCGGAAGGCCACCCGCTTTTCCAACTGCTCGACGATGTAATCCGCCAGCAGCGGCGCTTCCGCGTCCACTTTGTTGATTTCCACCACCCGGATTTTCACCTGCTGCCGCCCCAGCAGTTGTTCCACCTCCTTACGCAGGGCTTCGATCCCGGCCCCCCGCTGCCCCACCACCACCCCCGGCCGCCCGGTGTGGATGGCCAGTTCGATTTGGTCGGCCTTACGCTGGATTTGCACCCGGGCGATGGCAGCCTTGGCCAGCTTTTTCATCAAAAACTGGCGGATTTTTTGGTCTTCCTGTAACAGTTCCGGGTACTGGCGATGGGGGGCGAACCAGCGGGATTGGTGTTCCCGGGTAATCCCCAGCCGAAAGCCGACCGGATGCGTTTTTTGTCCCATGTTATTCCTCCTCCCCGTTGGTTTCGGCTCGCTCCCGCACCCCGATGGTGATGTGGCAGGTGGGTTTGTGAATCCGGTAGGCTTGCCCGCGCGCCCGCGGTTGGTAGCGTTTTAACATCGGCCCGCCGTCGGCAGTGGCATGGGTAATCACCAGTTTGGTGCGGTCGAGACCGTTGTTGTGTTCGGCGTTGGCCGCCGCCGAGCGCAACAGTTGCATCACCGGACCGCAGGGGCGATAGGGCATAAATTCCAAGATCATCAGGGCTTCCCGGTACGTCCGCCCGCGAATCTGATCCAAGACCCGCCGCACCTTGTTGGGAGCTAACCGGGTAAATCGCAATACTGCCCGCACTTCGGGACCTTCTGTGGCAATCACCATCGCCTCCTCCTACCGCTTGGCCTTTTTATCACTCTTGGTGTGCCCCTTGAAGGTGCGGGTGGGGGCAAATTCCCCCAACTTATGCCCCACCATCTGGTCGGTCACATACACGGGCACGTGCTGTTTGCCGTTATAGACCGCAATCGTATGACCGATCATCTCCGGCACAATCGTGGATGCCCGTGACCAGGTTTTAATCACCTGCTTTTCGTTGCGCTCGTTGAGCTTTTCAATCTTCGTGAGCAAATGATCCGCCACAAACGGACCTTTTTTTAAGGAGCGTGGCATCTCTAATTCCTCCCTTTCCGCCGCCGGATGATCAATTGATCGCTGGGTTTATGGCGCTTGCGGGTCTTGCGCCCCAAGGCCGGCTGTCCCCAAGGGGTGACCGGCGCACTCCGACCGATCGGAGCCCGGCCTTCCCCGCCCCCGTGGGGGTGATCCACCGGGTTCATCACCACTCCCCGCACCTCCGGGCGGCGACCCAGCCAGCGTTTCCGCCCCGCCTTGCCCAGGGTGATGTTATTACTTTCCACGTTCCCCACCTGACCGATGGTGGCGTAACCTTCTTTACGGAATAACCGCACTTCCCCAGAGGGCAACTTCAGGGCGACATAGTCCCCTTCCTTGGCCACCACCTGGGCACTGGCACCGGCAGCCCGCACCACCTGCCCCCCCTTGCCCGGCACTAGCTCCACATTATGCACCTCCGTCCCCAGAGGAATGTTGCTCAGGGGCAGGGCATTGCCGACTTCAATCGGGGCATCCGGCCCGGCGACCACCGTGGCTCCAACCGCTAACTGACGGGGATGGAGAATGTACCGCTTTTCCCCGTCCCGGTAATACAGCAGGGCAATGCGGGCATTGCGGTTGGGGTCGTATTCAATGGCGGCTACCTTGGCCGGAATCCCCCGCTTATCCCGGCGAAAGTCAATGATCCGGTACAGTTGCTTGTGGCCGCCGCCCCGGTGCCGCGTGGTGATCACCCCCCGGTTGTTGCGTCCCTTGCGGGCATGGTGGTGGATGACCAGGGATTTCTCCGGCTGGGTTTTGGTAATTTCGGCAAAATCCGAGACCGACCGCTCCCGGGTGCCTGGCGTTAAAGGCCGATAAAGACGTAAGGGCATGGTTTCCTCCTACACATCCGGGAACAGCACAATCCGGTCGCCCGCCGCCAGGGTGACCACGGCTTTCTTGTAGTGGGGTTTCTGCCCCGCAAACCGCCCCACCCGTTTTTGGCGCTCCGCCGGATGCAGGGTGTTGACCGCCGTCACCTTCACATCAAACAGCAGTTCAACAGCAGCCTTGATTTCCGGCTTACTGGCCTGGGGACGCACCGCAAAAGTGTACTGATTTTGTTCCAACAAGCGCGTCGCCTTCTCCGTCACCAAAGGGCGGATAATACAATCCACCAGGCGGCGGGGGTCATTCTGGCGGGGTTTAAGCGTCGTTAACCGACCCATCGCCGTACACCTCCTGAATCGTTTGCAAAGCCCCCACCGTCACCACCAGGGTATCCGCATGGAGAATATCCCACACGTTCAACTGATCCGCCCGCAACAGGGTCAACCGGGGCAAGTTCCGCACCGATAAACTCACGGTTTCGGTAATCTCCGGCACGATCAGTAGAATCTTTCGCTGCGGGTCAACCCCCCACCGGTTCAGGGCTTGAACCACCTCTTTGGTTTTGGGGCGGGGCAACTGTTCCGCAAACTCTTCCACCACCACGGTCTGTTCGGCTCGGCTCATCAACGCCGTCCGCAAGGCCAAACGCCACTCCTTGCGGTTCATTTTTAAGCGGTAATCCCGGGGCTTCGGCCCAAAGATGACCCCCCCACCCCGCCACAAGGGCGACCGGTTGGAACCGGCACGGGCGCGACCCGTTCCCTTTTGCCGCCAGGGTTTGCGCCCACCGCCGCTGACCTCCGCCCGGGTCTTCGTACAGGCAGTGCCTTGGCGAGCATGAGCCAGCTGCCGTACAACCGCCCGGTGAATAAGATGATTCGCCGTCTCCGTTCGCGCCACCTGCAACTCCAGAGGCGCTTCACCACTGACTTCACCCTGCCAATTTTTCACCGCTAATGCCACCATCACTTCACCCCTTTGCTCCCACGAGTTTGGCGGGGGTCACGCTCACCAACGCCCCCGGTTTCCCCGGCACCGAACCCCGAATCAAAATCAGGTGACGTTCTGGGTCAACCTTGAATACCCGCAAATCCTTAATGGTGACCCGCTGGTTGCCCATCTGCCCCGCCATCCGTTTGCCGGGATAAACCCGCCCCGGCGTGGTACCGGCGCCAATCGAACCCGGTTGGCAGTGGTTTTTGGAACCGTGCGCCATCGGCCCGCGCCCAAAATGGTGCCGCCGTTGGTACCCGGCGAACCCCCGCCCGATGCTGGTGCCGACCACATCAACCCGTTGACCCGGCTGGAACAACTCCACCGTAATCTGTTGTCCGACCTGGTACTGGCTGGGGTCATCTAAACGATATTCCCGCAAATGCTTCACCCAAGGCGCATTCGCCTTCTGCAAATGCCCCCGTTCCGGCTTACTCAAACACTTTTCCCGGGTGATGCCATACCCCAACTGCACCGCATCATAGCCGTCCGTGGCCGCGGTCTTGAGCTGGGTTACCGTACACGGCCCCGCCTGCACCACCGTCACCGGCACCACTTTGCCCGTTTCGTCAAAAAGCTGGGTCATGCCCAACTTGGTTCCCAGGATTCCCAGTGCCACGGTTGGCCTCCTAAACGCAATCAACACAACCTAGTTACATCACCCGCGGGGGCAGTGCAACTAGCCATCTCAAACAATGGACGTAACTCTAACTCGCTCGTCGCCCCAGGACTTAAATCCACGGCTGTGCAACCAGTGAATTCAGTATCCCTCACCCCAACCCCAGCAGGTAGGCCGGTGAATAGCGACACGATCTAAAATCATAAACTGCTTTTTGGAGTTTGTCTAGGGGTTGGGATTTTTTTTCACAATCTCCCAAGCCAGCCTGCGCCCCGGCGACCGCTTGTCCCTGGTATAGCAATATGACTTGATTGGTGAACAGATATACTGGAGAACCGAGGACGGGGGCGGCGGCTCTGCGACCGCGTAATTTATTTATTTATAGAGGTTCCTACTATTTCCTACTATTGAATGAATATCAGTGAATATCACTTCACGTCGTGGGTGCTAAGCGCTTACGCAGGGAATTGGCCCGTTGCTTGGCGGTGGCATTATCCGGGGCAATGGTCAAAGCTTGCTCGTACATTTCTAGGGCTTGAGCCGTGAGTTTTTTCTTCTCGTAGGCATGCCCCAAATTGTTCAGGCCGGTCACGTAATCCGGCTGGCACTTGAGCGCTTCTTTATAGTTGCGAATGGCCAAATCGTACTGTTCTTGGCTGAAATAGGCGTAGCCCAAGGCATTATAAACTTTGGCTAAACCCGCCGGGTCATCTTTATCCCAGAGTTTAATGGCTTTTTGCAGCTGATTAATACATTGAACATAGAGTTTCTTCCGCAGATAAATACTGCCTAATTCGTAGTAGTCGGCCGGGGTCGCTTGGCCGCCGTTGACTTGGGCTTGCAATTGGGTTAAACGGGTTTCGGTGGTACGGGTGCGCCAAACCTGGCGGGCGACCAGAACGGCGGCCACTACCAGCAGGGTTAACAGCCCCGCCAAATAGGAAGATTGCAAAACCAAATCCACCTATTCCACCCCTGCCGTCATCTGCACCGCTTCGGTCGTTTCTGGCACGGTCAAATCCAGGACATAATCCGGGCTGGTGAAAAAGCCCCGCAGTTGGTTGGCCTGCTCATTGTAAAAAGAATAGGACTGCAGGCCCCAGTGCCCGGTAAACCCGTTGGGGTCGCCGGTCAACGTACCGGCTCCCTCATCCACCAGCAGGGTCACGCAGTTGTCGCTGAAGGAATTGCTGTCGTTTAACCGCACCCGCACAATGTAGTCCGTATTAAAGACTTGGCTG
The DNA here is from genome assembly GCA_937936705.1 of uncultured cyanobacterium. Classification (GTDB taxonomy): domain Bacteria; phylum Cyanobacteriota; class Cyanobacteriia; order Gloeomargaritales; family Gloeomargaritaceae; genus Gloeomargarita. Next base: position 20,318 of record CALHCP010000166.1, read on the forward strand.
CCCACCCGGATGAGTGCCATAGACCCTCTTTGAACCTAC
>CALHCP010000167.1 GCA_937936705.1 uncultured cyanobacterium
GGGGGCTGCACCCCGGCGACCGCCATTCTAAACTCAAGTAGGATTGGTATAGTGACCCGTTTCACTCCCCGGCGGTGGCATCCCGATGACCCCTCCCTGAGCGGTCAATTGCCAACACAAATCGGGATGGGTCTGCACCAATTCGACGAACTATTCTTGAGTACAAAATAATGCAGGGAAAATCGGGATGGGAATCGCCGTTGGCATGATCGTTTTGGGCTGGCCGCCCTTGAATTTTAACTTTTTACTTGCCGGTTCCGGGGAAATCCCTTACAGTGTCAGGGTAGAAAACGTTAGAATTGCTTGAACTTGTGGTTTTTTGAGGAGTGTTCTGATGTCAATTCATTGGTTGCAAGCCCTAGAAGTGGGCAAATATCTGGTGACGCAACGGATGCTAGGTCGCAAACGGTATGCCCTAACCTTGATGTTGGAACCTCTGTTTCGGTGCAATTTGGCCTGCTCCGGTTGCGGTAAAATTCAGCATCCGGTGGACGTACTCAAGCGTCATTTGACCCCTGAAGAATGTTTCCGGGCGGCGGAAGAGTGTGGTGCGCCGGTCGTCGCCATTCCGGGGGGGGAACCGTTGTTGCATCCCCAGATTGATGAAATTGTCGCGGGTTTGGTGGCACGCCGTAAGTTTGTTTATCTTTGCACCAACGGGATTTTGTTAGAAAAAAGTTTGCACAAATTTACTCCCTCGCCCTATTTTTCCTTTAGTGTCCACTTAGACGGGATGCGGGAATTGCACGATAAATGTGTGGATCGCAAAGGCGTATTTGATATAGCGATTAATGCCATCAAGGCAGCCAAAAAAGCGGGCTTCCGGGTGACCACCAACACCACCGTTTTCGATGGCACCAAGCCGGAAGATATTCAGGAATTGTTTGATTTTCTCACGGAGCTAGGTGTGGATGGGATGATGGTTTCCCCCGGCTACAGCTACGAATGGGCGCCGGATCAAGACCACTTTTTGCAGCGGGAGCAAACGCGGGCTTTATTCCGCGAAATTATGGCTCCCTACCGCCAGGGCAAGCGCAAGTGGAATTTCAATCATAATCCTTTGTTTATTGATTTCCTTGTGGGTGAAAAAGACTACGAATGTACGCCCTGGGGCATGCCCAGTTACAGCGTTTTAGGCTGGCAAAAACCCTGCTATTTACTCAATGAAGGGCATTGCCAAAGTTATCAGGAATTGCTGGAAACGACGGCATGGGAAAACTACGGTCGCGCCAGTGGTAATCCCAAATGCCGGGATTGCATGGTGCATTGTGGCTACGAACCGACGGCGGCCATCGATGCGATGGAACCCACCAATGCCGCTCGTTCTTTGGCGACGGTGCTGGGAATCGGCCGGTAATCGGTGATACTCGCAAAGCCCCCAATTTTGGGGGCAAATCTGTGATTTTTGATGGTTCGGCTGACGCAAACTAGAGATTACCCGGCTGCCCCCGCCGTTGTTGCCACGCTTGCCGGCGGGCTTCCAGTTGTTGCCGTTGCTCCGAGGTGAGAATGGCCTCGATTTGTTGGCGGGTATTGGCGCGAATTTGCCGCATTTGCGCTTTTTGGGCATCGGTAAGGTTCAAATTTTTCATGCTCAGCCGCCGTTGTTCGGGGGGTTGACCCTGGAGTTGGCTCAGTTGTTGCCGTTGTTCCGGCGTGAGCACCTGCTGCATTTGCGCGCGGGCGTTTTGACGAATTTGTTGGATCCGCTGCTGTTGCTCCGGGGTCAGATTCAACTCCGACCAAAAACTGCGGCGGTTGTTTTTTTGTGCCAGTTCAACTTCGGCTTGTGCCGGTGGAGCGATAAGGACAGGCATGGCAAGAACCAAACCGAGCAGGGCGGGTAGGCATAGAATACGCATGGAAGTTGCTCCTTAACGGGTGGGTTGGTAGGTGCCGGTGTGGGTATAACCCCGACGACCGGTGACGGAGAAGGTGTGGGTGTTGCGGTCAAAACTGCCGCTACGGGTAGCAAGCGGTTTGCCGGAGTCTGCATCGGTTTAGACGGGGGTGGGGTGGGGGCGGTTCACCCGAACCGATGCGCATTTAAGAATGCCTGCACGGCGGCCACCGTCGGGGCATGGGTAATGGCTCCGGGTGCGGTGATGGCTAAAGCGGCCACGGCACTCGCCCAACGGATCGCTGGTTGCAGCCGCTGGGCATCAGCCATGAGCTGTTCTCCCTGGGTCACCAACTGATATAACCAACCGGCGATAAACGCATCACCGGCACCGGTGGTATCCACCGCCGGAATCGGCCAAGCGGGGCAATATCCCCGGTGGTCGCCCACTTGGTAATCACAGCCCTGAGCGCCCCGGGTCAGGAAAATATGGGTTAAATTTGGGCATTGCCGGTGAATGAAATCCAGATCCTCCCTCCCCAATAGCCAATGGGCTTCGGCTGCGGTTAATTTTACCCCATGCCCTTTTCTGAGTAATTCTAAGGTGAAAACTTTCCCCAATTCCTCGTCGGCCCAAAACACCGGTCGCCAATTCACATCTACGAGAATTTTTACCCCTTGATTACCGGCCCAATTGACCAGTTGGTTACAGGTTTCTCTGGCGATAGGAAATGCCAACATGACCGCTTCAATATAAAGATATTGAGGAATCAATTGCGGTTCGATAAAGGTAATGTAGGCATCGGCAAATGTTTGCGAATCAGAGGGATAAAATCCGGCAAATTCCCGTTCCCCATCCTCGGTACGGGTCACTTCCACAATCCGGGTGGGATAGGGCAGGGTTTGGATGTAATCCGTACAAACCCGATGGGATTGCAACACCTGCAATAATTCCTTCCCCGCTTGATCCTGTCCCACCGCGGCAATTAACCCATTGGCAATGCCCAATTTTCCCAAGTTACAGGCGACATTTAACCCCGCTCCCCCGGCGTAACGGCGCCAAGACCGCACCTGGGCACGCGCCACGCCCGTTTGCTCCGCCAGCGCATCCCACAATGCCAAACCATAACCAACCACCGCCAGGTTATGGTTTAGGAGCCTGTCATCAGCCATAAGGAAACCTCTATGAATTCAGAATGAGCGGTCGCAGGGGGCACCCCCCGCTTTGGTTCTCCGTCATTTCCGCTTGGCTCCCATCAATAGAGGTGACCATAAGCTAATACAAATAAGGATTCGCCGGGGGTTGAATCGGCGTGACTTGTTCGGCTTGGAGAACCAACCGCCGTTGTCCCTTCACTTGCCCGGTCCCCATCTTGCCCCGAATTTCCAGCCAAGTATCGGCCGGGTATTGTTTCGCATCTCCTGACGGTAAATCCACCGGCATCCCTACCGGATAGGCATCGGCGGCGCAACAGGTCACCACAAACCGGGCAATAAAAAAACGATTGGCCGGACTGTCGGGGGGATGTACCACAAACCCGGTGACCCTGGCTTTTTGTCCCTGATAAGCATCCGGTTCTGGGTACACATTTAATAACCGTACCCAGTCCACCAGCGAACGTTCCTCCGGGCGATTGGCGGGGCGAAATTGTTGCGGCAGGGTGCGGGTCATCTGCAACAATTCCCCGCTTTCCAGGGCAATTTGGCTATTAAAGGGGCGGGGCGTCACAATCAGGCCGACCACGGCAGTACTCAGTAATAAAAACCGTCCCCAGGCGCGGGGTAGCAGGGGATGGCTTTCCGGCCAAACTTGCGGTTGCCCCGGTTCTCGCCAGCGCACCCAGCCCTGCCACGCCACCAAACCCACCAGCAACCCGCCCGCCCCAATCGTCAACGGGAAATAATTGGGATGGATTAAAACCGCCAACTGCCCCGTCAACCAATACTTGAGGAGCAAAACCCCCCACGCCCCCAGCGCCAGCAAGTCCAATCCATTCATAAGTACAAATTCATCGCCAGTGTTAGGACAAACGTTAACAATCCCGCCAACAGAAATAAGTACAGCACTGCCCGCGGTCGAAACACGGTCAACAGCAAACTAATCCCCTTCAAATCCACCATCGGGCCAAACACCAAAAACGCCAACAACGCCCCCGCCGTAAAACTTCCCGCAAACGACAGGGCAAAAAAGGCATCCACCGTCGAGCAAATCGACACCACCGTCCCCAAAACCAGCATGGCCATCACCGAGGTCACCGGCCCCTGCCCCAACCCTAAAATCACCTCCCTAGGGGTCAAGACCTGAATCGCCGCCGCCACCGCCGTGCCCAGAATCAACACCCCCCCCAATTCCCGCAGTTCCGTCAGCGCCGTGACCCACACCAGCTGCCACTGCCCCCGCCGCGAGAGCAAACGCGCCCCATTCCAGCCGGTGGTTTCCAGCGGCAAAGTTTTGCCCCCCGCCAGGGCAAAAAAATTCCCCGTCGGGACACCGCTCAGTACCGGTTCCCGTACCGTCTGCGCCATTGGCTTAGGCATCATCTGCGCCACCGCCGGTTGGAGAAACGGGCGTAAATCCTGCTGTACCGAAAACACCCAGCCCACCACCACTGCCACCAACAACGTCAGGCCAACCCGTCCCCAGACCATCACCGGTTGATCCCGAAAAGCCACCCACGTTGACCAAAGCACAATCGGATTAATCGTCGGTGCCCCCAGCAGAAAACCCACCGCCACCGAAGCCGGCATCCCCTGGGTCAGCAACCGCCGCGCCACCGGCACATTGCCACATTCACACACCGGCAGCAGACAACCCAGCACCGCCCCGGCAATCGCTCCCCCCAACGGATGGCGGGGTAAGATTTTTAACAACTGTTCCGGCTCCACCCACAGCAACAACACACTGGAGAACAACACCCCCAACAACAAAAAGGGAATCGCCTCCACCAGCAGACTAAAAAATAACGTCAATCCCTGTTGCAGTGCGGTCATGGGCTATAAGGGCGAAATCAATAAGCCAAGTTGTTTGGATTGTACCGTACCCCCTCCCTTTTGATAATCATCTGCCCCTCAATCACCTCAAGGGCACCCTATTGATTGGAACCAGCAGAAAATCATCTCACCGGCATATCGAGTTGCTGAAAAACCAGGAACGGGGCTGCGTCCGGCGACCGCCGTTCCCTAATTAATCCCTCAATAAAATGACTTGCGCCGGTGATTGGCCACCGATTGCACCAACCCCAGAGCAATAAAATTGGCCAGCATCGCCGAACGACCATAGCTCAAAAACGGTAAAGGAATCCCCGTAATCGGCGCCAAACCGATGGTCATCCCGATGTTGATCACCACCTGAAAAATCAACATACTCAACACCCCAATCGCAATCAGGGAGCCAAAACCATCGCGGGCGCTGCGGGCAATCAGGACGAGACGTAAACTGATCAGCCAAAACAAAAACAGAACAATCATAGACCCGACAAATCCCAACTCTTCGCCGATCACCGAGAAAATAAAATCGGTATTTTGCTCCGGGATAAAACTCAACTGCGTCTGACTGCCCTGAAACAACCCCTGCCCCCACAACCCCCCCGAACCGATAGCAATGCGCGATTGAATCAGGTGATAGCCACCCCCTAGGGGGTCTTTATCCGGGTCAAGAAATAAAATTAACCGATCCCGTTGGTAATCTTTCAATAATCCCCAAAACACCTGCCCCAACTGCCCGGAGATGAGATTGACCACCAACGCCGTCAGCCCGCCAATCTGCGGCCAAGGCAGGGAAAACCACCCCACCAGCGCCATCACCGCCACCCACACCCCCCACAAGGGCACCGACAGAGACAATAAAATTGCCGATACCAACGGCGAAAGCAGCAAAATAATCCAGGCCAAGGGGATATTCGCCCAGTACAACATCCCCAACGTAATCGCCACAAAAATCAACGCCGTGCCCAAATTGGGCTGCACAAACACCAAAATCCACGGCAACGCCACCACCGCCGCCGCCTGTCCAATCGTCCACAACGCCGGTGCCCGCGACTGCTCCAACACCGCCGCCAAGGTGAGAATCACCGCCACCTTGGCAAACTCCGACGGTTGCAAATGAAACCCCCCGATGGCAATCCACCGCTCCGCCCCCAGCGCCGACGTGCCCACAAACATCACCGCCACCAACAGAGCATTCGCCAGCCCGTACACAACCCAATGCCACTGCCGCAACCAGCCATAGGGCCAGCGCGCCAGCACCAAGGCCACCCCGGTTCCCAACAGGGCAATTAACGTCTGTTGCCACCAATCCAGGGTATTTTGAGCCAACCCCGCACTGCGAATCGCCGTCACCCCGAGCACCACCAAGGTCAACACCGACCCCAGCAGGGTGATATCCAGGTCATGCCAAGGCCGCCACCACGTGGAACGATAGGTCATAACGCCTTGCCGTCACTCATACGCAAAATTCCCCGCCCATTTTAACCTGAACGACTCGAACCACTGCTTCAGCCGCTGCCCAGTCCGCTCCCCCCTGCTCACCCAGCCTGACCCATCGTTGCCGGTTGGTATAGGCGTAAACCGAGGGATGACCGCTCACCAAACCGACCCAAGGTACAGCAGTAAGGACAACAGTGACCTGCCCCAACCGCGGCACCGCCACCCCTTCTAATTGCCCGGTTGCCGTCACCGCCTGCACCTTGAGGTTACGGGTACAATTCACCGCTCCGACCAACACTTCATCGGCAGATAGAGCCAATAGGGATTTAGCCCCACCCCGCCGCAGTAATTGACACCGTCCCACCCGCCCGGCGCAACTGGCAAAAATGACCTCCAAACCCGGTTGCCACCCCCCCACCGCCACCACCTCATCTCCCGCCGGAAAGCCCCACGCCCCTTGCCACAGGTCATTCACCCCCATCACCCTGGCGTAACCCCCCCGGCTCACCAACCACACCCCCGCCGTTGCCTCATTGACAACCATGGGCAACAGCCCCACATCCCAGGTGAAACCCGCCGGCCACCACTCCGACAAAGGCATGACGGGGGCAAAATCCGCAGCGGTCAATTCCCGCACGCCCCCGGTACGGCCAAACATCACCAACCGTTCGCCGGGACGCAATTCCCCCTGCCAGAGAATCGGATGACCGACGGCAGCTGCTGAGGTTAAATCAAGGGCTAATTGTTGCATTGGCTGCCGCTCACCCCGACTCCAAACGCCCGCCCCGTCCAGTTGCAGGATGACCCCTTTTTCCTCCGGTTTGGGTTGATCCCCGATGCGGGTACGGCGGTTTTCTCCATATTGTTTTTGTAATTGTTTGAGCTGTTTTTTCAATTCCCGCAGGCGTTCTCCCCGGTCATTTTGCAACTGCTCTAAGCGGGTTTGCCGCTGTTGGAGTTGTGCTAATTGGGTTTGCAGCCCTTGCGCTTCTAGGCGGGTTAACCGGCGCAGGGGCGTGGATAACACCGTCTCTGCCTGATCCTCGCTCAAGGCCAGTTGCTGCATTAAATCCATTTTGGCTTGCTCCCCATCCCGACAGGAACGCAAAATGGTAAAGACAATATCCAGATGACCGATGGCGCGGTGCAGGGCGGTGCAGCGGGCGATCTGCCGCGTCACTTCCTGCCATTCATGGGCATAATAGCGTTGTAAGCTAGCCTCCCGAAACGCCAGAAATTCTGCCAGTAACTGCCGCAGGGAACAAGGTTGGGGCCGCCCGGCCATGAGGGCTAAAAAACTGGCATGGAATTGAATTTGCAAGGGGGTTTGTTCATACAACTGCTGGATAATTTCGGCAACCGTATGCCCCGGTTTCACCGTCAGCACCACCCGCACCCCCTCCCGGTCGCTTTCGTCGCGCAGGTCGGCAATCCCCGTGACCCGTCCCTGCTGGATCAACGCCGCCGTCCGGTTCAACCAATCGGCCTTGACGACCTGGTAGGGCAATTCGGTAATGACAATAGCTTGCTTGGCACGTTTCCCCGTGCCTTGGGTTTCCGTATGCCACACCCCCCGCACGGTGATCGCCCCCCGCCCCGTGCGATAGACCTGGGGGATCCTGTGGGCATCCACCAATTCGCCGCCGGTGGGAAAATCCGGCCCCGGAATCAGCCGGTATAAGCGTTCATCGCTCAGGTGGGGATAGTCAATCAGATGGATCAGAGCCTCGATGATTTCCCCGGCGTGGTGGGGGGGAATCTGGGTGGCCATGCCCACGGCAATGCCGCTACAACCGTTGAGCAGGAGTACCGGCAACTGCGCCGGCAGCACCTGGGGTTCCGATTCGGTGCCGTCGAAATTGTCCCGAAAGTCCACCACCGCCGGGTGTAAATCCGTAAACAAAACCTGAGTGGCAAAGGCCGACAAACGGGCTTCCGTGTAGCGCATGGCCGCCGCCGGGTCATTGTCCATCGAACCGAAATTCCCCTGCCCCTCCACCAGGGGGTAACGGCAATGAAACTCCTGCGCCAAACGCACCAAAGCCCCATAGACCGCCTGATCCCCGTGCGGGTGATATTTCCCCAAGACCTCTCCCACCACCCGGGCGCTTTTGCGGTGAGGCCGAGCGGCGGTCAACCCCATCTGCCACAGGGCGTAAAGAATCCGCCGTTGCACCGGCTTTAAGCCATCCCGTGCATCCGGCAACGCCCGTCCCACCATCACACTCAGGGCATAGGCCAAATAGGATTGCCGCAATTCCCCCTCCAGGGACGTGGGCACAATCCGGTCACGGGCGGGGCGAGCTTTAGCCATAGGTAGCCACTAGGTTGAATGGAATCCTTCTGCTCACCGGGTCAAGGCATCATTGACTTACCCTGAACAAACGGCATATAATTAGAGACTGCGTTGTCAAATTAGGATTATGGATACCAATTATGCCATTGTTGCCGTGGGGGGCAAGCAGTTTTGGATGGAGCCGGGGCGGTTTTACGATGTGAATTCCCTGGGGTTAGAGAAAGGGGAGGCGGTCACCCTGGAGCAGGTGTTGTTGGTGCATTGCGGCGGGCAGGTGCAGATCGGGCGACCCACGGTGCCGGCAGCGCAGGTGGTGGGCAAAGTATTGGATAACCGGCGGGGGCCGAAAATTATTGTGTACAAAATGCGTCCCAAGAAGAAAACCCGCAAAAAGACCGGGCATCGGCAAGAATTGACCCGGGTGCTGGTCGAAAAAATCATTGTCGGCGGGCAAGAGTTTACGCAGGAAGGAGCGGCCGCCGTCGCCGCCGAACCGGTGGCAGCGTAGAGGCACGGTGCATTAGGCTGATAAGTAACGGAGAGGTGAACCATGGCACATAAGAAAGGTAGTGGTAGTACCCGCAACGGTCGGGATTCCAACGCCCAGCGTCTAGGCGTGAAACGCTACGGCGGGCAAGTGGTGCGGGCGGGCAATATCCTGGTGCGGCAGCGGGGCACCCAATTTCATCCGGGGGTGAATGTGGGTCTCGGCAAGGATTACACCCTGTTTGCCCTGGTGGATGGGGTGGTGCGGTTTGAACGGCGGGGCAAAACCCAGCAGAAAGTCAGTGTCTATCCCAGCGGTGAGTCCGCCGCCTGAATCGGTAGCGACCGCGATCCGGGGAATGGCCACCGCTCTGGCGCCCCGGTTGGTGGAAATTCGCCGCCATATTCACGGGTTTCCTGAACTGAGTGGTCAGGAGTGGCAGACTTCAGCTTACGTGGCGGGGGTGCTGTCCTCCTGTGGTTTAGTGGTGCGGGAAGCGGTGGGTAAAACGGGGGTGCTGGCGGATTTGGGGACAGCCGATACCCCCTTGCTGGCGGTGCGGGCGGATTTAGATGCCCTGCCGATCCAAGAAATGACCGATTGGGAGTACCGTTCCCGGATTCCGGGGGTGATGCACGCCTGCGGCCACGATGTCCATACCACGGTGGCGTTGGGAACGGCGATGGTGCTGGCGGCCTTGGAGTTTCCCCTGCCGGGACGGGTGCGGTTTATCTTTCAACCGGCGGAGGAAACGGCGCAGGGTGCCCGCTGGATGATCGCAGACGGGGCATTGGCGGAGGTGGTGGCGATTTTGGGGTTACACGTCTGGCCGCTTTTGCCGGGCGGCACGATTGGCATCCGCTACGGGGCGTTGACGGCGGCGGCGGATGAGTTGGACTTGACGATTTTGGGGGAATCGGGGCACGGGGCGCGTCCCCACGAAGCCATTGATGCGGTCTGGATTGCCGCCCAGGTGATCAACCATTTACAGCAGGCGATCAGCCGCACCCAAAATCCCCTGCGCCCGGTGGTGTTGACCATCGGCAAAATCCAGGGCGGGCGGGCACCGAATGTGATTGCCGACCAGGTGCGGTTGTTCGGCACGGTGCGTTCTCTGCATCCCGAAACCCGGGCGCAGTTGCCCCAGTGGATTGAAAATATCGTGAAACATACCTGTGCCACCTACCAAGCCCGCTACACGCTGGATTACAAAACCGGGGTGCCGGGGGTGCACAACGACCCGGAGTTGACCCAGTTGGTGGAGCAAGCGGCGCGGGCGGTCTGGGGCAATGAACGGGTGCAGATTCTTACGGAACCGTCTTTGGGGGCGGAGGATTTTGCCCTGTACTGTGAACAGGTGCCGGGCACCATGTTTCGCCTGGGGACGGGGATCGCCGGCCAACCCTATTACAGCCTGCATCATCCCAAGTTCATGGTGGATGAAACCGCCATTCTCACCGGCGTAGTGACGATGGCGCAGAGTGTTTGGAATTTTTGGCAACAGAACATGGCACAATCGTCTTAAACCGGTGTAATGGTTGATGAGTTTTGCCCATGACGCCCGAACGGAAAGCGGTCATTCTGGATTTTGAACGGCCTTTGGTGGAGATGGAGCAGAAAATCCACCAAATCGAGCAGATGGCGCAGGAAAGTGGGGTGGACGTGTCCGATCGGGTGACCCAGTTGGTGAATAACTACCGGCAGTTGCGCCAGGAAATTTTTAGCCGACTCACCCCCGAACAGCGGGTGAAGGTGGCGCGGCATCCCCGCCGTCCCACCACGTTGGACTATATCCAGGCGATGACGGACGAGTGGTTGGAACTGCACGGCGACCGGGGGGGCAGTGATGACCCGGCGCTGGTGGGGGGATTGGCGCGGTTGGGGGGACAGCCGGTGATGATTTTGGGACACCAGAAGGGGCGGGACACGAAAGAAAATGTCGCCCGCAATTTCGGCATGGCCTCGCCGGGGGGGTATCGCAAAGCCCTGCGCCTGATGCAGCACGCCCATCGCTTTGGTCTGCCGATTATCACCCTGATCGATACGCCGGGTGCCTATCCGGGGGTGGAAGCGGAGCGGTTGGGGCAGGGGGAAGCGATTGCCGTGAATTTGCAGGCCATGTTTGCCCTGGAGGTGCCGGTGATTTGCGTGGTCATCGGCGAAGGCGGCTCGGGGGGAGCCTTGGGGATCGGGGTGGGCGACCGGATTTTGATGTTTGAACACGCCGTTTACTCGGTGATTTCGCCGGAGGGCTGTGCTGCCATTTTGTGGAAAGATAGCAGTCAAGCGGCGAAAGCGGCACAAGCGCTGAAACTCACCGCCCCGGATTTGTTGGAGTTGGGCATCATTGACCAGATTTTGCCGGAACCCTTGGGGGCTGCCCACGCCGACCCGGTGCAGGCCACCGAGACCTTGAAACAGGCACTGCTGGACAATTTGGCCTGCCTGCGGGAACTGGATGGGGCGACCCTGTGCCGTCAGCGGTATGACAAATTTCGTCGCATGGGGGTCGTGTTGGATGGGGGATAAACGGGCGATTATCACCGGGGCATCCCGGGGCATCGGGCGATACACCGCCTTAGAATTGGCCAGACACGGCTGGGAGGTGGCCTTGATTGCCCGCTCGGAACCGGAATTGCTGGGTTTGGCAGCAGAAATCACCGCCCTGGGGCAACGGGCACACCCATACCCCCAGGATTTGAGTGCCCTGACCGAGTTAGTTCCCCTGATGCGGCGGATTGCCGAGGATATGGGTGGCTGTGAAGTGCTGGTCAATAACGCCGGGATCGCCCATCTGGCCAACCTGGCCGACACTCCCTTGGCGGTATGGCAGCAGATTTTGGCGGTGAATGTGACGGCGGCCTTCCAATGTATCCAGGGGATTTTGCCCACGATGCGAGCCGCCCAAGGGGGTACGATTGTCAACGTTGTTTCCATTGCCGGTCAGCAGGTCTTTCCCCAATGGGGAGCGTACTGCGTCAGTAAGTATGGTTTACTGGCTTTGTCCCAAACGTTGGCGCAAGAGGAGCGTCCCTACGGGATTCGGGTGTGTGCGTTGTGTCCGGGGGCGGTAGATACGCCGATTTGGGATACGGTACCGGCCAATTTTGACCGCGCCGGGATGTTGTCGGCGCAGACGGTGGCGCAAACGATTCGGCAAATCATTGAATTACCGGCGGCAGCGAGCATCGAAACGCTGACCCTGATGCCCCAGGCGGGGGTGTTGTAAAAAATGCCGCTTTGCCGGGCGCCCCGTGGCTGGGTGGGGTTGAAAAAAAGTGATGCAGGACTGGTAGCAATCCTCAGGGAGCCGGGAACGGTGGTGGCCGGGCTGGGTTTCGCCTCGAATCTGCTGTTGCTATACTCCCGATAAAATGGGGATTGCTCCTGTCATAAGCAAGGTTTGCTTGAGGGTGACTGGATGGATGTGCCCCTGTTGCCGACTTTACAACAACGGTTAAAAACGGCTGCTTCACCTGCCGAACTGGTGCAGGCGGTCGAAGCACTGGCGCAACGGCATGAGCAGGCGGAGGCGATCCCCTTGCTGATCGAGGTGCTGGGCTACAACAATCCCCAGGCGGCGCAGGTGGCGATGGGGGGGTTATTGGCGGCGGGACGGCGGGCGGTGCCGGAATTACTGGCTCGACTGGACGGCTATAACTACGGGGCGCGCGCCTATGCGATCCGGGTGTTGGCGCAGATCGGTGACCCCCAGGCGTTGGCCGTACTGGAGGAGGCGGCGCGGGCGGATTTTGCCCCCAGTGTGCGGCGGGCGGCACTGCGGGGGTTAGGCAGCATGGATTGGTCGGCTTTGGCGCAACCGGCAGCGGCTCAGGAGGGGGTGTTTGCCACCTTGGCGGCGGTCAGCCGGGACGGGGATTGGGGGATTCGCTATGCGGTGGTGGTGGCCTTGGAATTGTGGCGGCAAAGGGGGGTGCCCCCGTTTTTAGCCCCCCGAATGGAGGCGCTTTTACACCGCTTCACCCAGGATGAGGACCCGGTGGTGCAAGCCCGGGCGCAATACAGCCTGCACCGCAGCGATAAGTACGTTACCATGCCCAATGGAGCCTGAGAGAGAGAGAAATTCATGAGTCAGTCGGTCACCGCCCAGCAGGTGTTGGAGGTTTTGCGCCCGGTTCAAGACCCGGAGTTAAACCGGAGTTTGGTGGAGTTGAACATGATCCGCCAGGTGCAGGTGGAAAACGGACGGGTGTCGTTTCATTTGGTTTTGACCACGCCCGCCTGTCCCCTGCGGCAGTTGATCGAGGAGGATTGTCGGCAGGCGGTGCTGGCCTTGCCGGGGATTGAGCAGGTGGAGATTGTCACGACGGCGGAAACGCCCCAGCAAAAATCCCTGCCCCAGCGCCAGGGGGTGCCGGGGGTGCGCAACATTGTGGCCATCGCCAGCGGTAAAGGCGGGGTGGGCAAAAGCACCGTGTCGGTGAATGTAGCGGTGGCGTTGGCACAGAGTGGGGCGCGGGTGGGGCTACTGGATGCGGATATTTACGGCCCCAATGACCCGATCCTGTTGGGGGTGAGTCAGCAGCAATTGGTGGTGACGGACAGTCCCCAGGGGGAGGTGCTGACCCCGGCGGAAAATTACGGGGTGAAGCTGGTTTCCATGGCGTTTTTGGTCACCCCGGCGCAACCGATTATTTGGCGGGGGCCGATGCTCAACGGGGTAATTCGCCAGTTCCTTTACCAGGTGCAGTGGGGCGAATTGGACTATCTCCTGGTGGACTTGCCGCCGGGGACGGGGGATGCCCAATTGACCTTGGCGCAGGCGGTGCCGATGGCAGGAGCGGTGATTGTCACGACGCCCCAGACGGTGGCGGTGGCGGATGCCCAGCGGGGCTTGCAGATGTTCCGCCAGTTGGGGGTGCCGGTGCTGGGAGTGGTGGAAAACATGAGCTATTTCATTCCCCCTGATGCCCCGGACAAACGCTATGCCATTTTCGGCGAAGGGGGCGGCAGCCAGTTGGCGGCCAACTTGGGGGTTCCCCTCCTGGGGCAAATTCCCCTGGAACTGCCGGTGCGCGCCGGGGGCGATGCGGGTCTGCCGGTGGTGGCGGTGCAGCCGGAATTGGACTCGGCGCAGGCGCTGCGGCAGGTGGCCGGGCGGATCGCGGCGCGGGTGTCGGTGCTGGCTTTGGGGTGATGGCTGCCCCCGGCCTCCCCGTGCGGGTGATTCTCGTCGAACCGGCCGGGGCAGGCAATGTCGGGGCCATCGCCCGGGTGATGAAAAACTTTGCCGTGCCGGCATTGGTGCTGGTGCGACCCCGGTGTGATTGGTTGGGCGCAGCGGCGCGGCAGATGGCCGTCCATGCCCCGGAAATTCTCACCCAGGCGCAGGTAGTCCCGGATTTGCCCACGGCTCTAAGCGACTGTCGGCGGGCGGTGGCCACCCTGGGACGCACCCCCCCCGGCGCCCCCCTCAAATCGGTCTTGCCCTGGCTGTTGCAGGATGCCCAACCGGTGGCTCTGGTGTTTGGGCCGGAAGACCGGGGACTCACCTGGGCAGAATTGCAGTTGAGCCAACGGCAGGTGACCCTCCCCACCAACCCGGATTACTGCTCGTTGAATTTGGCACAGGCGGTGGGCATTTGTCTGTACGAAATCTATCAATATCGGCACAGCACTCCAGCCCCTGAGGTCACCCCGGCAGACCCGCCCGTGCCGTTGCAACATTTAGAAAGTTATCTTGCCGATTTAGAAGATTTGTTACTTAATGTTGGGTTTTTATACCCCCACACCTGCGAGCGGCGCATGGCCAAGATTCGCCATTTACTGCACCGAGCCGCGCCCTCTGGGGCGGAATTAGCCCTTTTGCGCGGCATCATCCGCCAAATTCGCTGGGCGATCCAACGGTAAGTTTAATCCAAACTTAACTATCCGAGCGCCGGAAAGTCGCTATGGTAATAATTGGGTTTGATCCTTA
>CALHCP010000168.1 GCA_937936705.1 uncultured cyanobacterium
TTGTACATAAATGAATAAACCCCATGAAAAAGAGTCAATATCCGTATATCTTTACGGGTGATATTAACATCGGCTGTGGAAGAGGTCATGGCAATTATGAAGGACTGATAAAGAAAATCCCAGTAGTGAGGTAAATTTTCATCCACAAAAATCAAACCCCGATCCCTATCCGAAGACTGTTCTTGGGGAAAGGGTTTGCCATCGGAGAAATAATACAATCTTGCGTAGTGTAAACCAAAGAAAATGTTGACCAATATCCATGAGGAGAACAGCGCAAAAATCGATAAAACAACGTGCAAATTGTAGTCCAATTTTGTCCAGGTTTTGGGTGTATCCGCCAAACTAATTAAGGACATAATACTGGCCCAAGAAAGGCAAATCACCGAAACAAGCATGACCCAATTACTCGGTTCTTGATGGCGAATAAAACGATAAGTATCCTCCCCCGAAGCCAGACTAATCCGCACAAAAAAACAGATTTGATAGGTTAATACGGCCAGATTGTAGGTGATTAAATAGATAAAATTCCCGTGCAGTTGCGTGCATAGAGATAACAATCCCCAGGCCAGCAAAGCCACGGTCAGAGAAATGATTGTCCGCCATTTGGGATGGGTTAAGGTCAAAATTTGTTGCCGGTTCATAAGGCATAGACTGGAAGTCCTTCACCTCCATCATAGGGGATTGCTCCGGCTCAAACTTCTCCTAAAGCCGCAATCGCCGTGAGTAACCCCCGCGCCTTATTCCAGGTTTCCTGATATTCCCGCTCCGGGTCGGAATCGGCCACCACTCCCGCCCCCGCCCGCACCCGCACCCGCCCCTGATGCAGCACCATCGTCCGCAGGGTAATCGCCGTGTTTAACTGCCCCTCAAAATCGTAATACCCATAACAGCCCGCATAGGGCCCCCGATGCCGCTGCTCTAATTCATAAATCAACTGCATGGCGCGAATTTTGGGCGCACCGCTGACCGTCCCCGCCGGGAAACAAGCTTGCAGCGCATCCCACGCCGTATATTCCGAGGCCAATGTCCCAACCACATTACTGACAATGTGCATCACATGGGAGTACTTTTCAATCACCATCATCTGATCGACCCGCACCGTCCCCCGCGCCGCCACCCGTCCCAAATCATTGCGGGCTAAATCCACCAGCATCACATGTTCCGCCACCTCCTTCGGGTCCCTGAGCAATTCCTGCGCCAAACGGTCATCCTCGGCGGGGGAACTGCCCCGCGGGCGCGTCCCGGCAATCGGCCGCACCGTCGCCAGCCGCCCCTCGGTTTTCACCATCACCTCGGGACTCGAGCCGATCAACTGCCACTCGCCAAACTGGAAAAAAGCCATGTAGGGCGAAGGATTCACCAACCGCAGCGAACGATACAACAAAAACGGGTCACCCGTGTACGATGTACTGAGTTCTTGGGACAGAACCACCTGGAAAATATCCCCCCGGTGAATGTAATCTTTCGCCCGTTGCACCCCCGATTGAAACGCCTCCCCGGTTGTGTCACTGCTCACCTCTAAAGCACGCACCCCGGGCTGCCAAATCATCCGGGTCGTTTCCGATTGCAGAGGTTGCGCCAACTTCGCCAGTAACTGCTGAACTTTATCCTGCGCTTGTTGATACGCAGTACGCACATCACCATTACGCACATCCCCGTAGGCCACCGCCCAAATTTGCCGCCGCACCTGGTCAAACACCAACAGGTGATCCATCTGCAGCCAACAACCATCCGGCAAATCCCCCCCGGTCACCACCGGCACCGTCGGCTCGATCCAGCGGATTAACTCATAACCCCAAAACCCGAACAGCCCCCCCAAGCCCGGCGGCAATTCCGGCACCGTCACCGGCTGATAGGGAGCCAAACAGGCTTGAATCACCGCAAAGGGATGTCCCGGCCAAGTTTGCCGCCGCCCATCCCGAAATACCTGCAGGCACTCCTCCCCCCACGCCGTCAGCACCCACAGCGGGTCACACCCCAGCACACTGTAGCGCCCCATCCGTTCACCGCCTTCCACCGATTCCAGCAAAAAATTGTAAGGCTGACCCCGGCAGACCCGATACCAAGCCGACACCGGCGTATCCAAATCCGCAGGCCATTGCTGGTACACCGGGATAAAATTCCCCTGCTCGCTCAGGCGTTGAAACGTGTCCCAATTCATGGGCGAGTTTTGCCGACCAGGCCGGTCGCGAAATTTTCATGGCGATGGGGAGAAAGTTGCCTTGCCTTCAAAATTGCCGCCGACAGCATCACGTAGGCCAAAATTCCCACTACCGCCGCCGCCCAAATGCCAATCGTATCCGAAGCATTCCACAAGGCATGCACCACCGCGGACCCCAGATACGCCGTCGGAATCACCCGCCCCGCATACCTGGGTTTTAGAGCCGCCAAGCCAATGCCATAGCCAAAATAGCCACTGTAGGCCATGTGCCCCGCCACCGAACCCAAAATGCGGGGAATCAACAACTGCAACCCCACCAATTCCCCCGCCACTGCCCCCGCCTCCTGGGTCACCTGCTCGATAATCCCCGGCACATACTCCCCCATCGTCTCCAACCAGGTAAACCCCAGCGCCGCCGCCGCCCCGTAAATAATCCCATCCAACGGTTCCACCACCCCGATCCGCGAACGCGCCCCCGGCGGCAGGAGACTGCCGATCCACCAAAACAGGAAAATCGGCAACGCCTTGAGCAATTCTTCTAACAAGCCTGCCCCAAAGAAATGAGCAATAAATTGCGCCCCAAAACTGTCGCTGCTGGCATTCAAATTCCCCGGTAAAACTTGCCGAAAAATAAACACAAATACATTCCACACCGGCGTCAGCAGTAAGATGACCGTCAATAACCCCACCAAGCCGATTGACCACCAAGGTTTGGGCTTGCCGCACAGTTGGTAAATAAAATAAAACCCGCCCGTACCGAGTAAAAACGCCAAACAGGCATTAAACAACGTGGGATTGCCAATCGTAGAAAATAGAATAATCACCCCCACCACTGTCACCGCCGCCGGCAGCAGATGGGCTTTGTGGGCGAGCGCCTGCCCACTGCCCAAGACCGGGATGAGTTGACTCAAACTCAAATCCGGGGGATTCGCACTCCCCCCGACTGCCACCACCTTTACCTGCGTCCGTCCCAAACGCACCACACTCCCCGTTTTCAAGGGAATAGGCAGACTGCCCAACCGTTGCCCATCCACCCAAGGGGGATTCGATTCCCGCAGACAACGTAAATACACCCCTTGACCATCGCTGGCAATTTCCGCCTGTAATCCGGAAACCGTCGGGTCGGTGAACACCACATCACAGAGATTCGGGTCGCGCCCCAAGCGAATCACCTGGGACGGATTGCTCAAATCCATCTGCCGGCGATGGGTGCGGTTATCTTCCTGCCATTCCAGGATAATCATCACTGCCTTGAAACTACATTGAAGGCGGTACGTTCATCAATTATCACCCCTAGAACCGCCCAACTGGCAACCTGACTTCCCCATCCCGGCTCAAGGCTCGGCAATGGATGAGAACCCTTTGATGCAGGAAACTTCTATGAATTGGGGAACGGCGGTCGCCGGGGCGCCGCCCCCGACTTTGGTTCTCGGGAATCTTTGTGCTTAAATCCAGTCACATTGCGATAGAAGTGCTCAGACAGGATTGGATTTTGATCTTCTATAATTGAAAATACACAAGGGGCCGTAATGGCTTCGACGTGTCGGCGAACACGCATCCTGTGATGCAGGCCGAGAGGGAGTCCACTCTCGTAAATCCAGGCTCACCCAATGTAACTGCGAACAACATTGTTCCTTTTGCTCGTAAAGCGGCTGTTGTG
>CALHCP010000169.1 GCA_937936705.1 uncultured cyanobacterium
AAAACAGTAAATGAAATGAATTGTAGGGCAATCGCCCCCCATGTATCCTACAGAATCTTCTTACCCAGGGGATACAAACTTTAGAACATATTTAACGATTGGGGTGATTAGCCGACAGCCTCCCCGGCCTGAAGGCCGGAGATTCCTACTGCTCTCAAGTTAGGACGGCTGCGCCGCCCGCCCTATCGTTCCCTGCCCTAAACGGTGGGGCTGGCCGCGCACCGGGTCATCTAAAGCCGTCCCCAAGGACGGGGTTTTAGAACCAAAATCTTGATAAAATGGGCGTTGTACTTTGTGGAATTGGTTATGGGTCGTTTGCGCTACCTGATGTGCCCGCCGGATTATTACCAGGTGAATTATGTGATCAACCCCTGGATGGAGGGAAATGTGCAGCGTTCCTCCCAACAACGGGCCAGCGGTCAGTGGCAAAGACTTTACGAAATTCTCACGCAGTATGTGCAGGTGGAAACGCTGACGCCGGCGGCGGGTTGGCCGGATATGGTGTTTACGGCCAATGCCGGCTTGATCGTCAATGAAACGGTGGTGTTGAGCCAGTTTTATCATCCCGAACGCCAGGGGGAACAACCCTACTTCCGGGATTGGTTTACGGCGCAGGGCTATCAGGTGTTGGAGTTGCCTAAAGGGCTGGCTTTTGAGGGGGCGGGGGATGCCCTGCTGGATCGGGGGCAGGGGTGGCTCTGGTGCGGTTATGGGTTTCGTTCCATGTTGGAATCCCATCCCTACCTGGCAAAATGGTTATCCCTGGAGGTGTTATCCCTGCATTTGATTGATAAGCGTTTTTATCATTTGGATACCTGTTTTTGTCCTTTGAGTGGGGGTTATTTGCTGTATTATCCCCCGGCGTTTGATACTTATTCCAATCATTTGATCGAGTTACGTATTCCCGCAGAAAAACGCATTCCGGTCAGTGAAGTGGATGCGATTAGTTTTGCTTGCAATGCGGTGGAAATCAACGGGGTGATTATCGCCAATCACATGAGTGATGACCTGCAGCAGCGGTTACAAAAGCTGGACTTTAGGGTGATCACCACGGATTTAAGCGAATTTCTCAAAGCCGGGGGAGCGGCCAAATGTTTAACCCTGCGTTTGGATGAACCCATGCAGCTGGTGCCGGCGGTGGCGGGGGTGACGAAGCGGTTGGTGTCCCTGGAAGGGCATTTGGTGGACAGCGATCTGCTCACCGAGGCCTTGGATCGGATTACCGATGGCGGCGGCAGCTTTCAGATCGAGCAGTTTCATTTGGGTGCCCATCGTCCCGACCCGTCGGTGATCCATCTCTGGGTCTCGGCACCGACGGAAGCGCTGTTGGACAACATTTTGAATAACCTGATTGACCTGGGTGCCCGGCTGCCCGCTGCTGCCGAAACGCCGGTGCGCCTGGAAACGGTGACCCAGGCGGGGGTGGCTCCTGACGATTTCTACGTCACCACCATTTACCCCACCGAAGTGTACCACCAAAATCAATGGCTGCAGGTGCACAATCAACGCATGGACGGGGTGATCGTCGTTACGGAGTCAACCGCCACCTGCCGCTTAATCCGGGATTTACAGGTGGGCGACCGGGTGGTCTGTGGGGTAGATGGCATCCATACCTTGCATAAACCCACCCAGGAGCGGGGGCAAGAATTCGGCTTTATGGAATCGGGGGTGTCGAGTGAACGGCGGGTGGAATTGGTGGTCGAAGAAATCGCCTGGGAATTGCGGCGCATCCGGGAGCGGGGCGGTAAAACGGTGGTCGTGGCGGGGCCGGTGACGATTCACACCGGGGGGGGCCCCCATCTGGCGACCCTGATCCGGGAGGGGTATGTGCAAGCCCTGTTGGGGGGGAACGCGATTGCGGTGCATGATTTGGAACAAAGTCTGTACGGTACGTCCTTGGGGGTGGACTTGGCGCGGGGGCGGGCGGTCAAAGGCGGGCACCGGCACCATTTGAAAACGATTAATTTAATTCGGCGTTATGGCAGCATCCGGGCGGCGGTCGAAGCCGGGGTGATTACCTCCGGGATTTTTTATGAGTGCATTCGCCAGGGGGTGCCGTTTTCGCTGGCGGGTTCGATCCGCGATGACGGCCCCTTGCCGGAAACCCGCATGGATTTGATTCAGGCGCAAACGGAATACAGTCAGCTAATCAAGGGAGCGGAAATGATTTTGATGCTCTCGACCATGTTGCACTCGATTGGGGTGGGGAACATGACCCCGGCGGGGGTGAAATTGATTTGTGTGGATATTAACCCGGCGGTGGTGACCAAATTAGCCGACCGAGGTTCCCTGGAATCCGTCGGGGTGGTAACGGATGTGGGTCTATTTCTCAGTTTGTTGGTGCGGCACTTGCACCAGTTGGGGCAACCCTACAGTCTCATGGCCGGCTAGATGAATCTCGCCGTCGTTTCTGGATGACCCATGGGGAGATTTTTTAGGGATGGGCATCCAGAGAGCCACCCAATCGCAATATGACTTGATTGGTGAACCGATATGCTGGAGAACCAAGGACGAGGGCGGCGCCCCGGCGACCGCCATTCTCAACTCAGGTAGGATTGGTGTAGATGGTGTCGGCTAAAAATTGCAGCGCTTTGCCCCGCGCTTGCTCATTAAATTGGCCTTGGTTATACACAATTTGTCCCCCCACAATGGTCACCTGCGGCCACCCCGTGAGTTCCCACCCCTCAAAGGGACTCCAGCCGCATTTCGTCTGTAAATCTTCGCGCCGCACCGGGTGATAATGTTCCCAATCCACGAGCACTAAATCCGCATCATAGCCCGGGGCAATTTTACCTTTGTTGGCAATTCCATAAGCTGCCGCAACGTTCGTAGAAAGCCAATTGACCACCTGATTTAAGGTGCATTGCCCCGCTTTTGCCTGAGTTAACATGACGGGCAATAGGGTTTCCACGCCGGGCATACCCGAGGGGGATTCAGGATAGGGGCGGGCTTTCTCTGCCAGGGTATGGGGCGCATGATCTGTGGCCATAAAATCAATAATGCCCTCTTTGAGTCCTTGCCATAAAACTTGATTATCATGGGGAGTGCGCAACGGCGGGTTCATTTGCGCGAGGGCACCCAATTGATGATAGGCAGACCGATGCAATAGTAAATGTTGGGGTGTCACCTCTGCGGTAATCCAGGGGCGTTTATGTTGCCGTAAAAATTCCACCTCCAATGCAGTAGATAAATGGAGAATATGCAATCTTCTTTGGTATTTAATGGCTAAATGCACTGCCAATGCCGTCGCCTGCAACGCGGCTTGCTCATCTTGAATTTCCGAGTGAATCTCCGGGAGATGGTATCGGTCGGCCAATTGGGCACGCCGTTGGTGAATCCGTTGTTGATTTTCCGCATGAACGGCGATCAAACGATCGCCGGTGGCAAAAATACGTTCTAAATACTCTGCATCATCAATGAGCAAATCCCCGTGCATCGCCCCCATAAATACTTTGATGCCGCAGGTTGGACTGACCTGATTTATTGCCGCCAAATTATCGCGGGTGGCTCCGATAAAAAATCCATAATTAACCAGGGACTTTTGGGCAGCTCGCTGTAGTTTGTCATCAAGGGTCGCCTGATTCGTCGTCAGGGGGCGGGTATTGGGCATTTCTAAAAAAGAAGTCACTCCCCCGCGGGCGCAGGCATGACTGGCGGTACTCAAATCTTCTTTGTGTTCTAAACCGGGTTCGCGAAAATGCACCTGCGGATCAATAACACCGGGGAGTAAAATCCAGCCGTTGGCATCTAAAATATGGGTGTATTCATGCCGATCATCCTCGGTGGTAATTGTGGTGATTTTCCCGGCTTTAATGCCGATATTATAGGGTCTTAAAATCCCATTTTCCTCCAATAATTGCGCTTGGTGGATCCAGAGATTTTGGTCGTGGTTGAACATAAGGAAACCTCTATTAATTCAGAATGAGCGGTCGCCGGGGGGCACCCCCGTTTTGGTTCTCCGTAAACTCAGGATTCTAGCGAGATCATTTTCTACTGGTTGCAATCAATAGAGGTGCCCATAAGATTATCCTAATGATCCTAAAAAATTGCCTCGGGTATAGGGGTCGCCGGGGGCACCTCCTGCTCTGAGTTCTCGCCAGGGTGCGTTCGCCCCTCCGGCCACAGCCCTATCGAGCCGTTAAACTATATTTATTATCCTGCACTGGGGGGATTTATGGGGTGGTGGGACGAATTGGAAGCCTCTTTATCGGCCAAGTTGGATGAGTTTTTGCAGGCACACCCCGATTTGGCAGCGGCGATGGAAGAGGACACCCTCGCCGAACAGGAAAACCAAACCCGCCGACTTTTGCGAGAGTTACGAGGGCAAACGCAAACCCTAGAGAAAAAAATCCGGGAAACCGGGGAGCAAATTCGTCTTTGGCATGAGCGCTTACAGTTAGCGCAACGGTCAGGCCGACAGGATTTAGTCGCAGCAGCGCAGGTCAGAAAAGATGTTTTAATGGCGCAGGGAAGGCAATACTGGGCAGAGTTAACCGTAACCCAAAAACGGATGCAACAATTAGAAACTTTACTCACCCAAATCCAGTCAAAACAGGCACAGGTCAAGCAAAAACCTGCTAGTAGTACGTCAGTTCGCACTACCTCGGATGCTGTGGATCAAAAATTTAAGGAAATGGAGTTGGAACTGGAATTTGAAAAATTAAAACGGGAAATGGGACGCCAATGAAACCACCCATCAACATCGTCACGGTTGACGCATTCCGATCCGCGGCACCGCTACCCCTACCTGCCCTGGTCTTATCGGTGAATCATTCCCAAGAGTTGCAAGCCATCCTCAATAATTTCAGCTCCACGCAAATCCTGACTATTTTTCATCAGGATACTCTCTTATTTAGCGGCGGGAAATCCCAATTATCCGACCTAAACTTCCCTTACCCGATTCACCTCTATTTGCCTGACCCGGTGCGGGAAAGCTATCGTGAATTAGTGGATGTTGTTGCCGAATTGCGTCAACCGGAAACCGGCTGTCCCTGGGACTTGGCGCAAACACCCCAGAGTTTAACTCCCTACATCATTGAAGAAGCCTATGAGGTGGTTCATGCGATTCAGTCGCAGCGACCTGACGCGATTCAGGAGGAACTGGGTGATCTCCTTTTACAGGTGGTTTTACAGGCGCAAATCGCTCAGGAGACCGGCGAATTTTCTGTGGTCGAAGTTGCCGAAGCAATTCGTGAGAAACTGATCCGCCGCCACCCCCATGTTTTCGGGGAATTAACCGTGAGTGATGTAAATGTGGTTCGCCAGAATTGGGAAGTGATCAAGCAACAGGAGCAAGGGCATTCTCTGGCCGAGAAACTACATAACTATATTGCTACCTTTCCTGCCCTAATTGCTGCGGCTAAAATTTATCCAAAATTACCACCGGAAGCCGTTGGATTTCCCATTGACTCAGAGGCGATTCGGGAACAGTTGCATACTTTTTGTGACCAACCTAGCTCCGAAAATCTCGGTCGGCTGTTATTTATGCTGGTCGCCTGGGGAACCACCTATCATTTGGATGCCAATCTAGCATTAGAAACCCTTAATCAATCTTTGGTAAAACGATATATGGCAATATGACTTGATTTGGGAACCGATATGCTGGAGAACCAAGGCCGGGGGCTGCGCCCCGGCGACCGCCGTTCTAAACCTATAGAAAAATATCAGTATCAGTAAGCCGTTCCTAACCGGCGGGACATTTAACTAACTTCTTAGGTAGAACCCAAAATCTTTTGGACAATTTGCATTCCCGTCACCGCTTGCCAACCGAATAAACCCAAAACAATCCCGTTTAAGGTGATATGAGTAACGCGCGCCCATTGGTTGCCCTGTTGCATCAAAGGAGCTAAAGAAGCAGAGACGGCAATCAATCCCGTCATCCCCAAACCCACCAATAAATGGGGGCCAAGAAAGAGCTTTTTATTATTGATAAACGTCACCGCCATACCCCCCAAACTTCCCAAAACCATCAGGGCAAGCAAAATGGAACCGGCCTGAAAGTGAACCTCACGGAATTTACCTTTGAGCAAACGGCTTTTCTCTTCCCCTTTTGCCACCCGTACCCGAATCACTTGAATACCCGTGTACAATGCATAAATACTTAACGCCAACAACAGCCACATTAACAACGGGTGAAAAAACGGCAATACCGGCTTCAACCAATCAGGAACCGTGACCATAACTTAACCTAAAGGATACACATCTGTATCATATAGCAACGTAACCGGATTCGTGAACCAACATTTGCGAGAACCTCAAGTCGGGGCTTGGCCAAGTTCAATGCAAACAAGGGCACCTCTATTGATTGCAACCAGTAGAAAGTGATCTCGCTAGAATCCTGAGTTTATGGAGAACCAGAGACGGGGGATGCCCCCCTGCGACCGCTCATTCTGAATTAATAGAGGTTCCCACAATTAAAATTACTCAAGATTACTGAGATTGCCGCTGCTCATTACCCCATTGCCGCAGCCGCTCCTGGATGGCCAGCGGTAATCCTCGTGGTGGTCGCCCCGCCGTTACTCTGGGGGGTCGTTGTCGTTGTGGTAGTTGCGCCATCTCCTGCCACAGTGCCGGAGAAGACAGCCATTCAGCCCCATAACCCGCTGCCGTTATCCATTCCAAACGGTCGGATGTGACCACAATCAACCGTTGTTCCCGTCCCCGGTGTCGGGCACAAAAGCGTTCAATATACGCATCAGCCGTCAACCCATAGCCAGTGTAACAAACCCGCACTTGGTCGGTAATTTGTTCCCAGGTTTCCCGTTGGCGACGTTGGTGGGCATCAAAAATGATGTGGGTCTCGTAGCGATTGAAGGCACTGTAATTACACAAACCTTCGATCAATTCCTGCCGCCACTGCGTCAAATCTCCCTGCGTCATGTCCCACCTGGCCCCGATGACATTGTAACCATCTACAACCATCAGGACATCAGCCTTGGGTGTCATAAAAAATAGGGTGATATTTCTTCTATCTTAACATTTTCTTTAACATTCCGAGTCGGCGGGATCCGGCGCACCCGACCTCTGGAATCGCTGTCATATCGGCACCCCAACCGCCGGCGGAAAATAGGAACCGGTCTAAGCCCACCGCTGCTGACCCTACCCCTTGAGCTACCCCGGTTATGTGATCCCTCCTTTGACCAGATGGGCGAAAGAAGTTATAGCAAAAGCCTGCCAATGTACAGAAACCCAAATCAAGGGCAGCCAGTACCGGTATGGGATAGGCCTTACCCCCAGGCCGCTCTACGGCAATGACCGAGCTTATTACTCCCCGGCGGTCGCCTGTCGCGACCATCGGCCGATGGTGGTCGAGGTGCAGGCGGGTCAGGCAAAAATGATCTCGCTGAAATGCCCATATTATCAAGAACCAGAGATGGGGGCTGCGCCCCGGCGACCGCTGTTCCCTAATTCATAGAAGCTCCCTAAAGATGTCCTTAAACCTTTCTGAGGTTTAAGCCGTAAAGGGGGTGGGATTCGTTAGCTTAGAATTAGTTAGAATTAATTATCTAGGTACCGTTATGGCCAGCCACGCAACCGTCCGTCATTACCTTGCTTGCTGGTTTCAAGCGGGTAAGGGAGTTGTCTATGGACAAGAAATTTGGCGACCCCAAGTGGTAACCCAGGCCGGTCAATACAGTCCCGAATTTAATGCCCTTTGGCAAGAAATGGAACAGCGGGGGCTGCAGCACTTTTATCTGGCGGGGACAGAGGTGAGTTTGGCGCAACTGTGTTCCGATGCGTGGGATATTGCCACCTGTAGTCGCTGTACCATGCCTGTCCCGATCAAGGTGGCGGGGATCATGACCGAACCCTGCCCCTGTGCGGATTTAGACTTGTGGCCGAACTTAGAATTGCCTCTGCCCCATGGGGCGGTGGATAGTCAAGCCCATCTGACCCAAGTACAAGCCCGTTTGCATCAGTAACCCCGAAGGCAGCCGTTAACAATTCGCCGGACTTTTGAGGGGCAACTCTACCGCCGCACCGGGGGGCAGTTCCAACGCCTGTGTGGTTAGCCCCAGCGCCTTTAATTGCGCCTGAAAGCTGGCTATATCCCCTTTGGCTTGGATGAGTTTTAATAACCAGCCGCTGGCTTCGTAATCGCCCATCGCCGTCGAAAGCATCACCTGCGGGTGTAATTGTTGCGCCAACTGCACAGCCACCTGATTGCCGCGAATGATCGCCCCCACCAGCGGCAACGTTAAATCGATCACCGGCGCAATCACCACATCTACGGAGTTAACCGCTGCCAAAACCCCCTGGTGATAGCCATGCGGTTCGTAGTACAATGTCTGTCCCGTGCCGGCTTCCCGCAATAAATACCCGTTTTCCACCTGGGTCGGCCCCACCGGTGCACCGGGTAGCGCTTGGATCGTTAACCGGTCGGCCAAAACCGTCTGCTCCCCATGCCGCAGGGTCGTCACCTGGGTATAACCCAACCCCTGCACCACCTGAGCCGCACTGGGACTGGCCACCACGGGAATCCCCCGGTCTAAACGGCTCAAGGTCAACGGGTGGCAATGGTCTTCCAAGCCTTGGGTAATCACAATGGCATCCAACCGGGTGGGTAATTCCCCAATCGGTCGCCGCCGCTCCGCTTTGAATAACCAGTCCAACTGGCCGAAGACCAACGGCCCCACCAACCAAGGGTCAAATAACAGCCGCAACCCCGCCCATTCCACCAGCCAGGTATTCGCCTCAAACCAAGTAACGCGCATGATGGGTAACCCCCAACTTTCTTCACATAGCTTAACATTTTGTGCCCGCAACCGGGGGAGAATCCCCCACCCGCACCGGTTTTAGCTTACCCGTTGCTCCGGCGGGGAACTGGGGGTGGCGTAGGACTGCACCGGAATCCGCCCCGCCAGATGCGCCAGCCGCCCCGCCTGAACCGCCAAACGCATCGCCTGCGCCATGCGCACCGGGTCTTGAGCTTGGGCAATCGCCGTATTGATCAACACCGCCTGCGCCCCCATCTCCATCGCTTGCGCCGCTTCACTGGGGGTGCCGATCCCCGCATCCACCACCACCGGCACCTGCGCTTGGGCAATGATGATTTCGATATTGCCCGCATTGCGTAACCCTTGCCCGGAGCCGATGGGGGAACCCAAAGGCATCACCGTGGCACAGCCGACCGCCTCTAGGCGCTGCGCCAAGACCGGGTCGGCGTTGATGTAGGGCAACACCGTAAACCCCTCTTTGACCAACTGTTCCGCCGCTTGCAACGTGCCCACCGGGTCAGGTAACAGGTAGTTCCCCGCCGGGATCACCTCTAATTTGACGAAATGGTTATCCTCCTGCCCCAGCACCTTGGCCATTTCCCGCCCCAACCGCGCCACCCGCACCGCCTCTTCCGCCGTTTGACACCCGGCGGTATTCGGCAACAACCAGAGCTTGCCCCAGTCCAGGGCTTCCACCAACCCCACATGCCCCGCCGCCTGGGCTTGCACCCGCCGCACCGCCACCGTCACCATCTCACAGCCACTGGCGGCAATACTGGCCTGCATCTCGGCCAGCGTGCGATACCGCCCCGTGCCGGTGAACAAACGTGACCGAAATGTACGTCCACCGATCACCAAGTCATCGGTAGCCGAGGTAACTGCTGTGACCATGCCCCACCCCTCTATTGAGTATCCCCATTGTAAAGGGTGGTCGGCATTCTAACCGAAGCGTCCCCCCACGTAGGCTTGAGTCGCTTCCTGAGCCGGTTGTTGGAAGATTTTAGCGGTCACGTCGTATTCCACCAACTGCCCCGTGCGGCTCCCCTCCTTCATCTCCACGTTAAAGAAGGCGGTCATGTCCGACACCCGCGAGGCTTGCTGCATATTGTGGGTCACGATCACAATCGTGTACGAATCCCGCAATTCCTGCATCAGGTCTTCGATCCGCCGGGTGGAAATTGGGTCGAGCGCCGAGCAGGGTTCATCCATCAAAATCACCTCCGGCTGCACCGCCACCGCCCGGGCGATACACAAACGCTGCTGTTGCCCTCCTGACAAGGCAGTGCCCGGCTTTTTCAACTTATCTTTAACTTCATCCCAAAGCGCCGCCTGACGCAGGGAACGCTCCACCAATTCGTCCATATCCCCCTTGTAGCCGTTAATACGCGGCCCAAAGGCGATATTTTCATAAATGCTCTTCGTAAAGGGGTTGGGCTTCTGGAAGACCATACCAATCCGCCGCCGCAAGGTCACCGGATCCACCGACGGGTCGTAGATATTTTGACCGTTGAATAAAACCTGCCCGTCAACTCTAGTACCCTTGGTAAAGTCGTTCAACCGGTTGAAACAGCGCAGGAGTGTACTCTTGCCGCACCCGGACGGCCCGATAAATGCCGTGATCCGTTTACGGCGAATTTTGAGGTCAATGTTGCGAAGGGCCAAAAAACTCCCGTAGTAAAATCCATTGATCTGAGCGTGTAATACTGTATCGTCCGAAGTTTTGTCCTGCATTCCCATGGGTAATTCCTCGCAACAGTACATTAGGCTGATCAACAGCAGTAGCTCCTCACAGGGTAAACGCGAGTTAAGCCAAAGTAACTGCTACACAGTATAAAGATGCGCTGCCCCATTTGATGGTTAATTTTTAGTTAAGGTCTGGTTAAAAGTCATCGAGGAGCAGGGCACCCAACTCGGCAATCAGGGAATCGGTCGCCGCCGGGGCAGGGGGCGGGGGGGCGGGCAACGGGGGCGTTGGTGCCGCAGGGGAGTGGTGTTGCCGGATCATTTGCTCAATTTCTGGGCGGGTGAGGGGCACCGGTCGCTGTTGCAGTTCCAGGATGATGGCTTCCAGGCGCTGCAGCCGTTGCTCTAAAGGCTGGGGAGCGGCGGGCGCCGGGGTCTGTAGTTTTTGTTTGACCCAATCCTGGAAACCGATCCCCTGCGCCACCAATTCGGCCTCGACCTGTTGTTGCAATTCCCGGTCGGTCAGGACGTAGGGGGAAGCGATCTCGGCGTAGGCAAATTGGCGTAGCGCCATTTTGCACAACTCGCTAAAGGTGAGCTGCCGGGTCTCTGCCTGTTGATCCAGCAGTTCCAGCAGGTCGTTGTCTTCCGGAGTGGGATAAAAGGTAATCGAGCGACTCACCCGTTTGCCCAAACGTTGGTTCATGGGGAAGCTAAACCCCTTTGTCTTTACTCAACTGTACCTGCCCGTAAACATATTGTCCCAGGGCGTTGGCGGTACGGGTGGGGTTGGCCAGATGGGGTCTTAAACCGTATTCCTTCAGCAGCGGTGCCAAGTCCTCCCAGAAAAAGCCGCCGCCGCCGCCGGTAATGATGACCTCGGTCACCTGGCTGGGCAGCCATTGCCGCACCCGTTCCCAGAGTTCTTTGGCAAAAATTTCCCGCAGCCGGGGGAGAATTTCATCTAGGTCCATGGGTTTTTCCCCCCGGGGGCGGTAAAAGCGTTTCCCCACTGGCTGATGGACGGCTTCGATCAGGGTTAAATCTTCGCTGTTGGCTCCCTTGATCTGCGCCGCCACTTGTTCGTAAAACTGACTCATGCCGAATTCTTCGCTGCGGGATGTGCCCCGGGCGAAGTGCAGTTTATCCACTTTGAGCATATCGGTGGTTTGATGGCCGATATCAATGACCGCCACGTGCAGATTGGTCAAGTCCACCCACTCCTCGCCCTTTTGTTTTTTCTGATCCTCCATCTTCAGACACCACATAAAACTGCCATAACCTTCCGGCATCACCCAAACTTTGGTGATATTCACGGTCAAACTGCGTCCCCGGTAGGACAGGGCATGGGGGGCTTGCAGTTGCGCCACCAGTTGCCGTTTCTCGATATCAAACTGTTCCTGCGATAAGTAGGGTAACCCCAAAGAGACGGCCAAGTCGCCGCTCAGTTCAAAATAACCGATACAGGCAAAGGTTTTCACCAGGGCATCTTCCACCTTGCGGGAGGTCTTTCCCGTCGAGTTGCCCGCCGGTGCCATGCCCAACCCCGCGCCAAAATCGGCGGCCAGATGGCCGATGGCATAGGCGCGCCCGTGATATTCCACCCACAGATCCAACAGGGGGGAGCCGCCTTCAAACCGCCCTTGCCGTACCTGTTCGACGGTCATGGGTGCCACGTTGGCGGGGATGATGAGCACCTTGTCGGGATGGTCGGAAATACAGGTCTTGGTGGAGGTGCGTCCCAGGTCAACGCTCAAGAGGGTCGGGGAGCCGGTCAATTTGTTGTAGGTCATGGCTTAAAGACACCGCATATAGCTAACGATAGCACCGAGCCGCCAGAATGCTAAGCTAAGCATAGCACCGTGTCGTCATTTGACCCAATTCCCGTGCGTAATCGGCAACTGACGCTCAGTTTTCCTTCTACCCTCTATTTGAGTCCGGTATTGGATTTACTGTTGGCGGATGTGCCGCCGCAGTTGGTGCCCTTGGTGCGGCTGGGGTTGCAAGAAGCGCTGGTGAATGCGGCCAAACACGGCAATAACCTGGACCCGGCCAAAGCGGTGCGGGTGCATTACCAAGGGGGGGCGGACTGGTGGTGTTGGGCGATTGAAGACCAGGGGGCGGGCTGCCCGGAATGTGCCTGTCTCCACCAAGGCCCGGCGGACTCCTGGGAATCGGGGCGGGGGCTGTATATCCTGCATCAAGTATTTGACCGGGTGGAGTGGTGTCAGCAGCGCCAGCGCCTGCATTTGACCAAGCGGCTGACCGAGGTGCCCGCATGTCCGTAACCGGATTGCTGGGTTCGTTGCCGCAGCAAGCGCTGGATCGGGTGTTAGATATTGTCTTGGGGTTTGACCCGCAGGGGCAGATCCTCTACGCCAATCAGACCGCCTGTAGTTGTTTGGGCTATACGCGGGAAACTCTGCTGGGATGCCATCTCAGCCGCATTGATCCCCATATTACCCGCGAGGATTGGCCGCAGCGCTGGCAACAGTTGTGTCAATGGCATAGTTATACCGAAGAGACCGAATACATTCGCCGGGACGGGCAACGTTTTCCGGTGGAATTGTCCGTCCAGCATGTGCACGACCAAGGTCAGGATTATGGCTTAGTCTTCAGCCACAACATCAGCGAGCAAAAGCTGCTGCAATCGGCGCTGTTGGACGGAGAGCGGCAACTGCGGCGGCATAACCAAGCCTTGCTGGCACTCACCAGCAGTGAGGTGTTGGGACAGGGGGAGTTGCAGGCGGGGTTGGAATTAATTGTCGAGACGGCGGCGACCACTTTAGAATTGGCGCGGGCGGCGGTGTGGTTCTATCGGGATGCCCAGACGTTGGAATGCCGTTGTCTGTACGATGCCGTGCAAGATTGCCATGCCACCGGAATATGTTTGGCGGCGCGGGATTGTCCCGGTTATTTTCAGGCCTTGGGGCAGGTGATCCCGGCGCACCAAGCCCGCCATGACCCCCGCACCCGGGATTTGACCCGGGTGTATTTGCAACCGGCGGATATTCGTTCCCTGTTGGCGGTGCCGATTTGGGCGGCGGGGCAGGAGGTGGGGGTTTTGACCCTGGAGCAGGTGGGCACGCTGCACCACTGGAGTTTGGAGGAAGAGCATTTTGCCGGTGCTTTGGCCAATTTGGTGGCGATGGCCTGGGCGTTTTGGGAGCGGCGGCAGGCGCAGACCGAGCTGGAAGAGCGGATTTTAGAACGGACGGCGGCTCTTTCCCAGGCGAATCAAACCTTATTGGAGCAAATGGCGGAACGCCGCAAGGCCGAAAGCTCTTTACGTTTGAGTGAGGCGCGGTTGCGTTCCCTGGTGGAGCAGGCCGCCGATGCCATTTTTCTCTACGACCTAGATGGGCGGGTGCGGGATGCCAACCGGCAGGCTTGTGAACTCTGGGGCTACACCCACCGGGAACTGCAGCAGCATACGGTCGGGGAACTGCATCCCCAGGGCGACGCCCGGGATTGGCAGGATTTGCCGCCGGGAGAACCCCGCCGGTTCGAGAGTTGGGCACGGCATCGCGACGGCACGGTCTTTCCGGTGGAGGTGTCGGTGGGGCGGTTGCATTTAGAGGGGGAGTCCTACATTCTCAGCTTGGTGCGGGACATTCGCCAGCGCAAACGGGCGGAAGCGGATTTACAGCAGGCCAAGGAAGCCGCCGAAAAAGCCAGTGCCTACCTGGGCACGGTCATTGACCATTTGGCGGACGGGTTGCTGGTGACCGATAGCCAGGGACAGATCGCCCGTTACAATCCGGCGTTGGCGAGTCTTTTGGCTCTGGCCACCACCGATGAAAACCTGTCCCTGAGTCCGGAAATGGCGCACCTGCGTACCCTGTGTTCGGGGCAGGGAGCGGCCTATATCCCGGTGGCGCGATTGCATCCGGCTCTTCAGGAGTTGGTGCAAACCACTCTTGCCCAAGCCGACCAAGTCCATTCGGCGGAGATTCCCTTAGCCGGGCAACGGGTGGGCAAGGCGGTGGCAACGGCGATTTGCCCTCAGCCCTGTACCTGTATTGGGGTCGTGATTTTAATTCGGGATATTACGGCCGACAAAGAATTAGACCAGATGAAAACCGATTTTATTTCCACCGTATCCCACGAACTTCGCACCCCCTTAACCTCAGTTTTAGGCTTTGCCAAAATCATTCAAAAAAAATTGGATGATACGGTTTTCCCAGCCGTTCACAGTGACCAACCCAAGGTGCCGCGCACCATCGCCCAAATTCAGGACAATTTACGGATTATTATCAGCGAAGGCGAGCGGTTAACCAGTTTAATTAACGACGTTTTAGATATTGCCAAGATGGAAGCCGGCAAAAGTGAATGGCATTGGGAATCTCTGGAAATTAATGATCTCATCCGTCATGCCGCCGCCGCTACCCATTCGTTATTTGTGGCGAAAAAATTGCCCCTCCATTGCGAGTTGACCGACCCTTTACCGCCAATTCGTGGCGACCGCAACCGCTTGATTCAGGTGTTAATCAATCTCCTTTCCAATGCGGTGAAATTTACCGAACACGGCGCGGTGACTTGCCGCAGTCGCATCGCCTCGGGGCAGATCGTGGTTGAGGTCAGCGATACGGGGATGGGAATTACGCCGGGGGATCAGGAAAAAATCTTTGAAAAGTTCAGACAGGTGGGTAATGCGCTCACGGATAAACCCCAAGGCACCGGTTTAGGTTTAGCCATCTGCCGTCATATTATCGAACACCACGGCGGCAGCATCGGTGTGGTCAGTGAATTCGGTCAAGGCAGCACCTTCTGGTTTCGCTTACCGGTGCATTCTCTGCCGGCAACGGTGGTCATGGATGTGGATGCTTTGGTGCAACAACTCCGAGAACAGGTGATGCCTTTGCCGGTGGTGATGGCGGCGACCAAGCATATTTTAATTGTGGATGATGATACCCATATTCGGGAATTATTGAAACAAGAATTCACCCAGGCGGGGTATCAGGTTCAGGAAGCCCGCAACGGCCTAGAGGCAATTCATCAGGTGAGCCAAAATCGCCCGGATTTAATTATTTTGGATGTGATGATGCCGGAGGTGAATGGGTTTGATGTGGCGGCGGCTTTGAAAAATAATCCGACCACCGCTACCATTCCCATTATGATTTTATCTATTGTCGAAGACCAACAAAGGGGGTATCGCTTGGGGGTGGATCGCTATATTACCAAACCCTTTGTTATGGATAATTTACTGCAAGAGGTGAATCATTTATTAGCCCAAAGTTCAGTGCGCAAAAAGATTTTGGTGGTCAGTCAACATCAGGGGAATTTGCAATCTTTAACGCAAGCCTTAGAACGTCAGGGGGATGTGACCCTTGAAGTTGTGCATGCGGAGGCGGCCAGTCGTTATGTCCAACAGTTTCAACCCGACATGATCATTATGGATACTCTCGATGCGCAAGGGTACCAATTGGCACAAGATTTACGCATCCACCAGGGCCTAGATAATATATTTTTTATGCTGGTCACCGGTCAAGAATGTACCGGTTCGCCCAGTTCAAGTTGAGCAAAGCCGCCGCGCATCCTACGAATGAAAGTGAAGCGTCATTCGCTAGTTAGCGGCGGATGTGATATAATTATTTCAGTCAAGTATGGCACTATTGCCCACCGGACACAAAGTCTGAGCTACTGGGTAGATAT